>DATJLF010000094.1:0-33691 GCA_035490715.1 Cellvibrio sp. | reverse complement strand
TGGCGGAGTTGCGGCCGCACCTCACCCTGGATGATTTTATGGAGCTGGTAGCGCGCATGCAGAAGACTCATGGTTATCAAATGGTTTATCTTGATGATAACGGGATAAAAGCACTCGCCGGTATTCGTATTTCTGAATGGTTGTACGCCGGAAAATACCTGGAGATAGATGACCTGGTTGTGACCGCCGATTCGCGCGCGCAGGGTTATGGTGGGATGTTATTTGATTGGGTGCGCGATTATGCGAAGGAAATGCAATGCAATCATTTGCGGTTGGTGTCCGGCGTTCAGCGGGAAGCGGCCCATCGGTTTTATCTAAATAAAGGCATGAAATTTGAGGCTAAATATTTTTCATTAGATTTATAACATCCCCTTCCTTAACGAGGATAAGTTATAAATTCGTTAGCAGTGAAAAATTTTGGCACCGCTTTTAACGCTATGCGTTTGTAATCACAGAAATATTTCAAGTTGATGCCTATACTTTTCATTACTCGGTATAAGCATTTTCCCCACGTTGTAAAAGTGCATCGGTCAATGAAGTCGGGCTTTAACAATTATAAAGCGCCCGAAAAAAGTTCTTCTTAAACCACTTCTGATTTTAACGATCATCACTTTTTCGTGGAGCTTATTATGCGCACGTCTCATTTAATCCTGGGTTTGCTGGGGAGCATTATTGCCAGCACATCATTTGCCGCCAATCGCCCGGCGGGTTACGTCACTATTTGTAATGAAGGAAAAACCTGTTCGGTACCGGCATCCACCCAAGTGGCTTACGGTCGAGCGGACAAGTTCACCTATAAAACATTATCCGGCAGTTTTGTGTGTGGCGAAATAACGTTTGGTGCAGGCACAAAAGTGTCGGGCGGCACTAATGAATGTTCTATTCCTGCTAACACATCGGCAGTGAGCAGAACATCGAGTTCGGCGAGCAGTAGATCAATGACGAGTAGTTTTCCTTCCAGCGTGACGAGCACATCGCGCTCATCCAGTAGCACTGTTGTGAGTTCATCGTCTATTGGAATTTCAAGCAGCGCTGTGAGCGTTTCATCTATTCCTGTGGGTGATGGCCTCGTGGGCTGGGGCGCAGTCCATGCCGATGGTTTACCAACCGGCGGTGCTGGCGGCCAGGTTTGTACTGCAACTTCATTAGCGAGTTTGCAAGCGTGTATTTCCACTGCCAGCAGCGGCAATAATAAAACGATTCCCTGGACCATTTATGTCAAAGGATATATTGATGGTGCTACTAATGCAGACACCACCGGTTTTACGCAATTACGGATTAATCGCGATAACACCTCGCTGATTGGAATTGTTGAAAATGGTGCGATTCCAACCTTGAATGCGGTGTGGATTACTGTGGGGGCGTACAAAAATATTATTGTGCGTAACCTGCGGTTTGTATCGGGTAAAGATACCGGTTGGGCGTACGAAAGTTTTTCAAAATGCACTTACGTGGATAAGGATTTTTGTCCATCGAATGCTGATCCGGACAGTCTGACCTTGCAAGGTACAACGCGTGCATGGGTTGATCACAATGAATTTACTGACGGTGCGGATTTCAATGGTGTTAATTCCAATAAAGCGTTTTACAAAATGTACGATGGTTTGGTGGATATTAAAAAAGGTGCAGATTTCATTACGCTTTCCTATAACAAATTTTCCAATCACGATAAATCCATTTTGATTGGGGCGAATGACAGTGCAGATGGCGAGTATCGCATTACGTTTTATCGCAACTGGTTCCAATACACAGGCCAACGCACACCACGCGTACGCAATGGGCAAGTGCATATTTTGAATAATGTGTATGAAGGCGTTAAACGGACAACGGAAGATCGCCCTTACCACATGACTTACGTTATTGGCCTTGGTTTTAATGGCAAAGCCTTTTCCGAGCGCAATGCGTTTGATATCCAGGGCGCAACAGCAACCCAATTGCTATCGGCAAATTTTGATGAGTGGAGCCAATACTTTACCGACGTCAGCTCCTGGCTGAATGGCGCACCGGTGGATTTGAACGCGGCAGCAGCAGAAGTCATCAATGCACAAAATACAGCTGAAAAAGGCAGCAAACCCTTTTTGGGGCCGGTGACCTGGGCGCCGGGCGACCATTACCATTACTCGCCCATCACGGATGTAAGCCAGTTGCGGTCAGTTGTTAAAGCGAATGCGGGTGTTGGCAAGTTATAAAAATCCGGAATTCGCGGGTTATGAAAAATCGCTCCTAAAAGGGCGATTTTTTTTGCCTTATAGAAAATATGACGGACATCACAAAAAATCAGGAAAAATCGGTATAGATGACGATTTGCGCGCCACAGCTAATTAGCATATAAATAAGCTCTGATGATGTGTGATCAGAAGCGCTGCCGGTGAGTTTCCGGTGGGTGAATACTCCTAATAATGACTACGGGTGCACTATGACTGTTGGAAAGATAATCTCTGCCTTTATCGGTGCTGCTTTGCTTTGTTCCACCCAAACCAGTGTTGCGGCGCCTGTGAAAGGGGCTGATGTTAGCTGGACTTCAGAAATCGAAGCGAATGGAATCAGTTATTACAATCGCAGCGGGGTGAAGAAAGACATCCTCGCGATTATGAAAGAACAAGGCATGACCGCTGTTCGCTTGCGCGTTTGGGTTAACCCGGCGGATGGTTGGTATAGCGGAACCCAGGACGTTGTTGCCAAGGCAAAACGCGTGAAAGCCGCCGGTATGAAACTGATGGTGGATTTTCACTACAGCGATAGTTGGGCAGATCCTGGCAAACAAAACAAACCGGCTGCTTGGGCAGGTTATAACTTCCAGCAACTGATGGATGCCGTATGGAATTCAACCCGTTACACCCTGCAAGCGATTAAAGATGCCGGTGTGACCGTAGACTGGGTGCAAGTGGGTAATGAGACCAATAACGGTATGCTCTGGGCAGATGGAAAGGCATCAACCAGCATGCAAAATTATGCTTACCTAACCAACACCGGCTATAACGCGGTAAAAAGCATCTATTCCAGTGCAAAAGTGGTTGTGCATTTGGCTAACTGCCACGATAACGCCAACTTCCGCTGGATATTTGATGGTTTGAAGAATAACGGCGCCAAGTTTGACATTATCGGTGCATCCTCCTATCCAACAAACGCCAGTGGTTATACCTGGCAGACTGCAAATACGGCCTGTTTGAATAACCTCAACGATATGGTGAGCCGTTACGGCGTATCAGTCATGATTTCTGAAATCGGCGTACCCTGGGATCACACTCAAGCAAAAACCATCGTGGCGGATATGATTACCAAAGTGGGTCAAGTCAGTGGCGGTAAAGGCGCAGCCATCTTCTACTGGGAGCCGCAAGCCCGTCCGGGCTGGAAAGGCTATACATTGGGTGCGATGGATAACAGTGGCAAGGCCACTGCTGTGTGGGATGCTTTTAAGTAACGTTTTGGATGTAGTGATGTTGTGTGATTTGATGCGACAAATTTAAAAGAATCGCAACTTTAATAAGCTGAACCGCACGGGAAACTGTGCGGTTTTTTATTTGGGATTCTGTTCAATTGACGGTAGGGATTTGCTATTTAATAATAATTATATTATAAATTGAGTCCTGACGTTGTTATGATCAGTGGCGTCTGCCCGGAGTATTGGCAGGCAACTTAAAACACCTAAATAAAAATAATGGGTGATCGACTATGAAACTTGGAAAACTCCTCTATGCCTTTATAGGCGCAGCGTTACTTTGCTCAACCCACGCCAGCCATGCGGCACCGGTAAAAGGTGCAGATATCAGCTGGACTTCTGAAATTGAAGCCAACGGAATCAGTTACTACAACCGCAGTGGTGTGAAGAAAGACATCCTCGCGATTATGAAAGAACAAGGTATGACCGCTGTCCGCTTGCGGGTTTGGGTTAATCCCTCCGATGGATGGTATAACGGCACCCAGGATGTTGTTGCCAAAGCAAAACGCGTTAAAGCCGCCGGTATGAAACTGATGGTGGATTTCCATTACAGCGATAGCTGGGCTGACCCGGGTAAGCAAAACAAGCCAGCTGCATGGAGTGGCTATTCATTCCAACAGCTGATGGATGCAGTATGGAACTCCACCCGCTACACGCTACAAGCCATTAAAGATGCAGGTGTTACCGTGGACTGGGTACAAGTCGGTAATGAAACCAACAACGGGATGTTGTGGAATGACGGTAAAGCATCGAGCAACATGAAAAATTATGCGTGGCTAACCAACACCGGTTACAACGCGGTAAAAAGTATTTATTCCAGTGCAAAAGTCATCGTGCATTTGGCTAATTGCCATGACAACGCGAATTTCCGCTGGATATTTGATGGTTTAAGAAACAACGGGGCCAAGTTCGACATTGTTGGAGCATCTTCCTACCCAACCAATGCCAGTGGCCATACCTGGCAAAGTGCGAACAGCGCTTGCTTAAGCAACCTGAACGATATGGTGAGTCGTTACGGAGTGCCGGTAATGGTGACGGAAATTGGTGTGCCTTGGGATCATTCACAGGCGAAAACGATCGTGGCGGATATGATTTCCAAGGTAGGTCAAGTGAGCGGTGGAAAAGGTGCCGGTATTTTCTACTGGGAGCCGCAAGCCCGTCCGGGTTGGAAAGGTTATACATTAGGTGCGATGGATAACAACGGTAAAGCAACTGCCGTGTGGGATGCCTTCAAGTAGTTTTTCATCAAACTTGATTGCACATCAAATTTGTCTCAGCAACAAAAAACCGCACTGGAAACAATGCGGTTTTTTCTTTTTTTGTTGATGGAAAATTACCTCCGCAAAAAAATAATAATTACCAAAAAATTATTGCGTTTGTGATTGCGCAAGTTCGCGCAAGGCTTGTACATAAGTTTCCGGCGTTTGTGCGCCTTGCAATAAATGTTTGCGATTAATCACCAGGCTGGGTACGGCGGTTATTCCTGCATCTGTCCAGGCTTGTTGTTGTGCGCGAACCTCATCCGCATAAGTGTCTCCTGCAAGAATTTCTGCCGCTCGTTGTTTGTCCAGGCCGGTATTGTTGATCACATCCAGCAGCACGTTTTTATCACTGATATTGCGCGCTTCCCCTTGATAAGCGTTCATCAGTGCGCGTTTTAATTCCAGTTGTTTTGCATGTGGGTATTCCTGCGCTGCCCACCATAAAAGCCGGTGGCAATCAAAGCTATTCCATAAATATTCACGCTCAGCGAACGTGAATTGCAATGGTTTGCCGCGCGCGGCGATGTTTTGGTGAACCTGCTGTATTTGTGTTTCGTCCATGCCATACCGTTGGTGCAAATAATCCTTGAGCTTCACACCGCTAGCCGGTAAATGCGGATTGAGTTCAAACGGTTGGCAATGGATATCCAATGCAATCTCATCCCCCACTTCATGAATGGCCGCGTCCAATGCAGCCAGCCCCAATGCGCACCAGGGACAATTGATATCGGAAATAAAATCAATGCGCAGCATTGGTTGCTCCGGCGAGCGCCGTTTTAATGGAGGTTGCCAATGGCGTGGTCGGTCGTCCAATCAATTGGCTGAGTGTGTGTGAATTATCGTACAGCGAACCTTGGGCAGCACTGGCATCGGACGATGCAAGCAAGTCGGCCAACCAATCGGGTAAGCCTGCGCTTTGCAGGATGGATTGGTACTCGGCTTTGGGTAAATCGTTGTAGGGAATCTGCTTGCCCGTTTGTTGCGAAAGTTCACGAGCAAAATCCGCCAGGGTATAGGCTTGATCGCCTGCGAGTTCGTAAATTTTCCCTTGCTGGTTTTCACGTACTAAAACTTCGGCAGCAGCAGCGGCATAATCTGCGCGTGCGGCCAGTGATAATTTTCCCTCGCCCGCGCTGCCGAGCAACACATTAAATTGCAAGGCGGATGGAATGCCTGCGGTGTAGTTCTCGCTGTACCAGCCGTTGCGCAGGAAGACAAAGGGAATGCCGGACGCCTTGATCAATTGTTCGGTATCGCGGTGTTCAAATGCTAAGTCCATAATCGATTGTTGCGCATTGAGAATGCTGGTGTAAGCAAGCAACTTCACACCGGCGTTTTTGGCGGCGGTAATGACATTGCGATGCTGTTCAAAACGCCTGCCTACTTCACTGCTACTGATAAGCAACAATTTATCCACCCCTTGCAATGCGGCGGGCAGTGTATCGGGCTGGCTGTAATCGGCTTTGCGCACCTGGATGCCTTGCCCGCTCAGATCGATGGCTTTCGCCGGGTCACGCACTAACGCCACCAGCTGGTTGGCGGGGATCTTTTTCAATAGTTCGACGATAACCAAACGGCCCAAATGGCCGGTAGCTCCGGTAATAGCGATCATGGAATTAACCTCAAATAAGTCGGTTGTAAATGCTTGCCTGTGCACAGGTGTGAGGGCAGAATAGCAATCAAGCTAACTTTTAGTAAGTACGCACAAAAAGGTAAGTATGAGAAATATTCAAAAAGATTCGGACTCACCACTGGAATCCAGTTATCGCTCGATTAGTGATGCGCTGGAAGCAGGTGATGTATTCGCCAGTCAATGCCCCTCCCGGCTGATCCTTAATCACATCACTAGTCGTTGGGGGGTATTGGTGCTCGTTGCCTTGTTGGCGGGCACCCATCGTTTTAGTGAGTTGCGGCGCAAGATTAACGGCGTGAGCGAGCGTATGCTGGCGCAGACACTGCAAGTGCTGGAAAGTGACGGGTTTGTTGACCGGCATTCACTACCCGTCGTGCCACCCCATGTGGAATACACGCTCACCCCATTGGGGATCGAAGTGGCAACGCGGGTACGAAACCTGGTGGATTGGATTGAGCAAAACCTGGGAAGGATCAACCTTCCCCAAGGGGATGGCGAGCTAAAAGCAGAATAATACGGCGGGCCATCACGCCCGCTGTCGCAGAGAATTATTTCAGTCGATGTGAGGGTTGTAGTTGAACTCTGTCCGTCAATAGTGGCGGCTCTTGTATACGCAGGCCACGGATTACATTGCACGCCACTACAATCGCACCGGCTACCAATACGGCGTACACCAGCATTACGAATTCATAATTCGCCGTGTAATTCCACGGGCGAGCAATGCCCAGGAAGCAGGCAAATAGCCAGGAGGTAGAGGAAACTGCTCCGGTAATGGCGATAAGATTTTGCTCCAGGAATGAGCGTCCCAATAGTCCCGCACGGGAGATGACACGAGGAAAACTAAAGTAATGCAGTAGCAAACCATTTAGCGTCAGGATGGAGACTACCGTGAACTTCGCCCATAGCTTGGGGTTCATCAAGTATTGCTGCGGGTTCTCCAGATAGCCCACGATAACCAGCGTCAGCCCCGTCACCCATAAAATCACCAGTGCAATAAACATAATGTCAGCAGCCTTGCGCAGGTCTGCGATTGCTTTTTCTGAAAGCGGATTACCGCGGGTTTTGGCGAGTGCCAAATCTTGCAGCAGCAAGATTCCCACAGAGACACAGGCGGCGAGCAGATGTGCGTAAACAAGTAAGGTTTTCATAGTCGTCCTGTTTTTTGTTGTAAGTGAGCGGAAAGAAATATGACGTAACAATGCCGTCACGCCCGGATGGTTGAGTTCCGGGTATTACCTGTCTCATTGCCGAGAAAATAGTTATTGGCTGCCCGGCTTGAACGCCTTGCAACACCTTTTTATCGTTATTTATTGCGCTGGTTGTGTATGTTTTTTTTACTGCTTCGAAGTGTGATTCTTTCCGTGAGCAGGCTTGCTATGGGTTTGGTTGATTATTGCAATGCCTGTTTACCGCTTGTTATTTCCGTCTATTTCTTATTTCCCTCTATTTCTTATTTCAATCTAAAAGGGCTGGCGCCCAAAATCTGCTCTTTAGTTCTCAATTTGCAGGAAAGTTATAAAACTTTTTTATCTGACTTATTGGACTAAGCTTTTGTTTGCTACAGGGTCACCCCTCATTTGTTCATTGTTTTAAATGATTTTTTCGAATTTATAGACTGTTTTATATCTCGTTTATGAATAAAATCGAGGTGTTATGAATTATAAATCATACTAATCAATAGCAAACTGAGATAAAATTTTAGTCACCTAAGGTAACAATCAACGGAACTTTGAGTATGAACTACACGGTTATAGCGAAGAGAGCGCCCCTTTTCGTTGCGATTAGTCTGGCAAGTGGCCTGGCGATAGCGCAGCAAAATCAAACCACAGAGTTTGAAGAAGAGGTGGTCGTAGTAGGCAATTATTTGAACAGTCTCCAATCGGCAATGAATACCAAGCGTAATGCTGCAAGCCTGGTAGAAGCCATCGCCGCTGAAGATATTGGCCAGTTGCCAGATGTATCTATTAGTGACTCCCTTAAGCGCCTGCCGGGTTTGGCGCAGGATCGGGATCGCGGCAATGGTAGCCAGATTTCCATTCGTGGTATGGGTGGTATGTTGGGCTTTACCACCTTGAATGGCCGTGAAGTGGCCATCCTGGAAGAGACCCGTAACATTCGTTATGACCAATTCCCTGCGGAGTTAATCAGCGGTGCCCAGGTTTACAAAAGCCCATTGGCTTCCTTGCAGGAAGGTGGTGTGTCCGGTTCAGTAAACCTGTCAACCATCAAGCCGCTGGATCACAAAAAGCGCGAGTTTGTCGTGGATTTGCGCGCATCCAGTTTTGAATTGGGTAAAGACATTGATCTGGCTGCCAATAACGGCAATGGCCATCGCATCAGCGTCTCTTATATTGACCAGTTCCTCGAAAACACTTTGGGCGTTGCCTTGGGTTATTCCGGCCGCTCCGAGCCAATCGCCACTGCACGTACCGAGTTGTGGAACTATGGTGACACCTACCATAACGAAGTCTGGAGCACTCAGCTTAATTCGGGCGTTGCGGCTCCGTGGGGTGGCTCGTATTTGGTAACTGGCGGCGAAGACGAGCGTCAGGGTTTCGTTGCTGCGTTAACCTGGCAGGCAAATGACTATTTAACCATCAATTACGATGGGTTCTGGTCGGCGTTTGACATCCAGGAAAGCTACCAGGGTTTTGATTACAACATTAAACGTTGGGGCAATGGCCTTGTTATCGACAAAAGCGCGCCTACCGCGTTCGATAACCTCGATATGAATAATGGCGCTGCGCGTGGCACAACAGACCTGCTCGCCGGTACCGTCGAGTTGGCATCCTTGCGTAATCTCAATGAAATGTACGAGCAGGATGACGAGCTGGTCAGCCACGGCGTCAATGCTGAGTGGCAACGGGATGTATGGACGTTGACGCTGGACTTGGCGACTTCCGAAACCACACGTGACAAGCGCTGGGCATCATTGCGCACAGTTAACAACACTCCGGGTTGGGGCACCTTCTCCACGACAGGTGACGGTCGCATGCAGTTTGAATTGGAGAATGCGAACCTCACCACCACCGCACAAAATACCTTGGGCACTGTGCGTATTGAGCCCTTGTCCGAAGGCGGCGACCAAATCGATTCTGCCAAGTTCGATGTGGAATATGAGGTGCTTGGCGACTTCCTGAACAGCGTTCAGTTAGGGGTCGCCAGTTCTGCGCGTGACAAGCACGAATACAACCAGAAATGGGATCAGGTCGTGTTGACGGGTAAGAGTAATGTGCTGACCAGTAATTATCTGCTGGGCGCGCAAACACCGTACTGGTCAGGCTTGCCGCAATTCCTGGCAGTGGATCGCGATGCGGTAATCCGCGATTACTATGGCGAATTGAAAAACCCGACTCCACAGGATTCGGACGATCGCGTTGCCAGCTGGGATGTCAGCGAAGATATTTTCTCCCAATACATCCAGCTTAATTTCGCTACCGAAACGTTCGGGAAAGAATTGAGCGGTAACCTCGGTGTGCGTAACGTCACTACCGAAACCGAATCGACCGGCTATTTGCAGGGTACTACCGAGAATGACTTCGTACTGGTTACCACGCCGCACGAGTACGACGATGTATTGCCGAGCACCAACTGGACACTGGCATTGACCGATGAGCAGTTGTTGCGTTTTGGTGCAGCAAAAACCATCGCTCGCGCGCCGGTTAATATGATGAGCCCGAGCCTTAACCTGAACGAAGACCTGAGTGGCGCCAACCCTGGCCAATCAACGGCGGGTAATCCAACCCTGGACCCATTCCGTGCTGACCAGTTGGATCTGGGATACGAATGGTATTACAGCGACAGATCCCAAGTGGCTCTTAACCTGTTCTACAAAGACCTGGAGTCTTACATCACCCGCGCCGATGATGCTGAAACCGTTACTTATAAAGGTACCGAATACACGGTATCTCGCCCGGTAAACGGCAGTGGCGGTTACATCCGTGGCTACGAAGTGTTGTGGCAACAAGCGTTTGATTTCTTACCGGCACCATTCAATGGTTTTGGTGTATACACCAACTATGCCCATAACGAGTCCAACGTTGAGCAATTCTTGCCATTGCACAGCAGCTATAAGGCGCCTTTAACTGGCTTGTCCGAACACGTGGCCAACTTCACCTTGTGGTATTACCTGAATGGCTTTGAAGCGCGTACTTCGTACAGCTATCGCAGCGAATTCCAGCGTGATGTCAACCTGATCAAGGGTGAAGAAGGGATGAATGATGCGGAAGGTTATTGGGATCTGAACCTCTCTTACACCTTTAACGATCATTACAAGGTGTACTTCCAGGTACAGAACCTGACTAACGAGCCTTACAAAACCTATGGTTTGGAATCTAACAATCCAAACCATGTTAACCGCTACGAAGAGTTTGGTTCACGTTATTCACTCGGCGTTAACTGGAAGCTCTAATCAGCGCTACCTTTTCGTTTGGATTTTCTCGTACCCCCTTGCGGCTGCCATTGGCAGCCGCTTTTTTTGCCTGCAACGAGGGGATGCCCATAAAAAAAGCGCCCGATGGGCGCTTTTTAAATTTTTGTATAGGCGTTTAGCTTTACGGCGCGCTTATCTTTGCGGCGGCTTCAGTAAATGCTTCCATCGCTGCAGCAGGTTTACCACTGTCATCAAATGCGCCGAGGGTGTAACCCTTCCAGCCGTTGTGGGCGAGAGGTTCCCAATAAAATACCCCGAGACCTTGCTGGTTTTTCACCTGCGCGACTTTGGTAATCAAATCGCTAATGATGGCTTTGGCTTCCGTGTGATCCCACGGCAAACCAACTTCGGTCAGCATTACGGGTACCTGGTAGCGATCCACCATATCGTTCAGGTTGCTCAGGCAATCACTGGTTATGGTTTGCCAGCTGATTGTGGTATCGGCCACGGGATAGGACGACGCGCCGATGATGTCGAACTTACCGCCGTTGTTTTTCAGGCCATCAAAAATCCAGCGGAAGTTGCCGTTTAAGTGGCAATTAGCCAGATGCACGATCACTTTGGCATCGGGAAATACTTCTTTCACCGTGTCGTAACCGGTGTTGGTCAGCTCGGCATAATTTTTAATGGTAGTCGCGCGTGGTTCTTTCGATGGGCGCGCCAAATCCCACAGGAATCCGTCGTTGGTTTCGTTACCCACTTGCACCCACGTGGGGGTGATGGCTTCATCTTTCAGGGCGAGTAATACGGCGCGGGTATGGCTGGCGAGGGCTGTTTTCATGGCGTCCAGGTCGGAACCCACCCAATCTTTAGGAATAAATTGCTTGCCCGGGTCGGCCCAGGTATCGCTGTAATGGAAGTCGATCATCACTTGCTGGCCATTCGCTTTGGCGCGTTTCGCTTTAGCCACTACGTCTTGCAAGCTGTTGTACCAGCCACCCTCCGGGCTGACCCACACACGCAAGCGGATGGCGCTTGCACCCAGTTCTTTCACCAGCACGAATGGATCGCGCTGTTCGCCTGCGCGGTTATATAGGTTTATGCCGTTAGCTTCCATTTCGGACACCCAGCTTAAGTCAGCACCCAAAATAAAGTGGCTTGGAAGGGTCGCGAGGCTACTACTGCTGGCAGCCTGACTGGACGCTGGCGCACTGGAGCTGCTACTGGAAATAACAGGGTTACTGGATGCGGCCGGGCTAGAAGAGGCGGGTTTGGGAATGTCTGATCCACCGCCGGAACCGCCGCAACCTACTAATAGGGCGCTGCCAACTGCAAGACATAGCGCGCGCAAGGAAAAGCTCATATAAATACTCCACAGGAACATTAAGATAGTATTTATATTATATATAATAATTTTATGTGTGGGAGAATTTGATCGCCATAAATGCGAAATAATCCCTTTCCGTCCGTGGAAAGGAAAAGCTAATTCACAAAACGCTTTCTACTTATGTTGGTTCGATAGTGTCTGACGCGCTTTCTGTAATTCACGTTCGAAAGGATTTTTGTTGGTTAACTTCCGACAACTACGGGAATCCGGGTCAGAGCATGGGTGTTTTGCATCCAGCTCTTCAACGAGGCGGAAGCCCAGCAAAGCCGATGCCCGAATATAATCAGCTGGCATGCTTCCACGCTGGTTCGCTACAAACGGCTGCCAGTGCCAGTTGCCGCCACGGGTCACTCGTTGGTTGCAATCTCCATCGCTGCGCGCGCTGCCATCGGCATTTTCTTTCGTGTAGGTCGGGTTGTAGCAGTCGGCGGTGAATTCGCCGATATTGCCAATCATGTCGTGCAAACCAAAAGCGTTGGGTTGATGGCTGCTAACAATAGCGGCATAGCCAACTCCATCATCACACAGCAGCCGCTTCCAGGCGCCCGAGTATTCCAGTCCATCGTAATCACGCTTGACCGCTTCGTTGGCAGAGTGGTCGGCAATATTGGCGTAACGACAGGCTTGTTCAGGGTCTTCGCCCCAAGGGTAATTGGAGGTTGCCCCGGCACGTGCCGCGAATTCCCATTCTGCCTCGCTTGGCAGGCGATAGCGTTTGCCGGTCTCCTTACTAAGCCATTGAGCGTAAGCCATGGCCGCGGGCCAACCGATGCAAGTGACCGGTCCATACTCACCTGGTGAATGGTTATGTGTTTCCCAACTGCCCGGCACCAGCCCAAACCATTCCTTGTTGTTCATTTGCATGCATTGGGTAGGGGCTTGGTAGTGCGTGGCGGTGATAAATTTGCCGAACTCCTTAACGGTGACTTCATATTTCCCCATACGGAATGGTTTTATGTTGACCTGTTGCGGAGGTGGTAGCTGTTGCAGGGCATCGTTACTCGCGGCTTGTTCCACAGATGGGGGAGAAACTTGCAAAGTGATATTGCCGCCGGGGATATTCTCCATTACCGGTTCGATATATCGCTGGGCAGCAAATACCGGTGCGCTGGCTAGCAGGGTCAATATGAGAGTTGACCAGTGGCAGTAGTGTGTCAAAACGGATGTCATAACGGGAACCCTCATTGAGTGCGGCGTGCTTTTTTCAATTCACGTTCAAAAGGATTGTTATTGGTCAACTTTTGACAACTACGGGAATCCGGATCGATGCAGGGATGTTTTGCATCCAGCTCTTCAACGAGGCGGAAACCTTCCAGGGCGCCGATAAAATCGATGGGTAGATGGCTGCGTTTATTAACCTCATACGGCCGCCAATGCCAGGAGCCTCCGCGCAATATGCGCTTGTTACAATCCCCGTCGGTGCGTGCAGTACCATCGGCGTTTCGTTCGGAAAATGTCCGGTTATAGCAATCGGCGGTAAATTCGTTGAGGTTACCGATCATGTCGTGTAACCCAAAGGCGTTGGGTTGATGGCTGCCAACAATGCTTGCGTACCCTGCCTTGTCATCGCAACCCTGTCGTGCCCAGCGGCCGGAGTAATCCAAACCGTCATAATCGCGCTTGACCACTTCGTTGGCAGAATGGTCGGCGATGTTGGCGTAGCGACAGGATTGTTCGGCGTCATCACCCCAGGGATAAACCGACGTCGTCCCGGCGCGCGCTGCAAACTCCCACTCCGCTTCGCTTGGCAAGCGATAGTGCTTGCCGGTTTCTTCGCTAAGCCATTCTGCATAGGCAACAGCAGCAGGCCAGCCGATACAGGTAACAGGCCCGTACTCACCCGGCGAGTGGGTGTGGTTATCCCAAGTGCCCGGTGCCAGTTCAAACCACTTTTTGCTGTACATCTGCCGGCATTTATCGGGTACCGGGTAGTTGGTTGCCGCGACGAATTTGCCGAATTCCTTTGCGGTCACTTCGTATTTGCCCATGCGGAAAGGTTTGACTTTGACGGGTTGGGGTGGCGTCATTTCCGGCGCAACTGAGCTGGCGGCAGCGCTGCTGGCGATAGCGCTGGTACTTGAAGGTGGAGGCGGCGGAGGTGGCTGGATTGGGCTTTGCAAGATGATGTCGCCGCCGGGGATGTTCACCATCACCGGTTCAATGTATTTCTTGGCGGCGAATGCCGGAGTGCTAACCAGCAGGGCCAGTGCAATGCCGGGCCAGCGAAGGGGATGTGTAGTACCTGAAATCATAAAAAGTCCTTAATGCCGTACAGGATGATGAAGGTGTTTTTCCAGCAGTGAGGGGGTGCTGGTAACGATGCAATAAGGCGCCAGAACGGCTACCAAAATCCTATGATTTCCTTATATTTTGCGTTTTATAGAAAATTTATAGATTTTTAAGGGGGCCGGGGTGCTGCAAATCGCGCAAGTCACCGGTCAAAAGCGGATACACTGCCGCCGCAGTTTGCCCCCTAATCAATTGTTCGACGCTAATAACAAGAAGCCTGCCAGATGGATTACTACTTCCTCGATTTTCATTTTAATAGCCAAAACCTGATGCTGACCCGCGCGGGGCAGGACGTTGCTATTCGCAACAATGAAGCACGCTTGCTGGCATTTTTCCTTGCCGCACCCGAGCAGGTTTTTAACAAAGAAGCGATTCTGGATAATGTCTGGAGTGGCAAGGTGGTTTCCGAGCAGGCGGTATTCCAGGCAATCAGTAATTTGCGTGCGCTTTTTGGTGAAGGCGCTATTAAAACGTTCCCCAAAAAAGGCTATCAATGGCAAATCGGGCTTGCGCACTGTGCACCGGCCCAGGCAAGCACGGCGATTGAAGAATCAAAGGCTAGCACCACTCACACTGACAGCATGATGAGACCCGAATCGATCTCAACCTGGTGGCGCTGGTCAGTGGCGGCGATCTTGTTGACGGCAACGGGTGTGGTGTTTGGCTGGTTGGCTGAGCATAGGGTGCCCACATCTATATCGCCGATGATAGTCCTCTCGCCGTTTGCAGTGGATGCGACTCCCCGCGCAAAACAGGAAGCGGAAGCCCTGCAGGTTGCCCTCACCCGTTTGACCTCGCCTCAAGCCATTAGCTTGCTCCCACCCACTAACAACCCCGAGCAGTTACTGGCCTCACCCGAGCATTTTTTTGAGCGTTACCATCAATCACAAGCGGCCGATATCCTTATTGTTGGCCGGCTTTGGATGAGCGGGCCGCACATTAACCTGGCCTATTATCTACAGGGAAAGGGACATAAGTGGCAAGGTTACATTACTGCGAATTCAGCGGATGATGCGGCGGCGCAACTGCAACAGATGCTCGCCAAACTGGCGCCAGTGACATTATTGTGGGAAAGCAAAGACCGACGTTTGATCGACGCGCAATTAAAACTGCTCCACAACCAATACCCGCAAGACCTGACGATCCACCACCAACTCATCGATAACCTGTTGATGCAAGGTGATGTGCAGTCAGCGCGTTTGCAAGCAAAAGATCTGGAACAACATGCGAAAAATGCCAAATCGATTATTTACGAAACCCTTGCATTGGTGATCCAGGCCAATGCCAGCCTCGACACTCAGGCAGAAGAGCTAAATTCGCAATTAATGGATAAAGCCATTGCGTTGGTGGATTCTGCGGTAGCGCCGTTTTTGCAAAGCCAGATCCTTCAATGTTATGCCGGCATTAACTACCAGCAGAAAAATTTTTCCCAATTAGAACAAAACCTACTGCAAGCACTGGCACAAGCACAGGTCGCCAATGCGCCTGAACAACAAGCACAAGTACTGCGCTCATTGGCGGTATTCAGCCATAAATTCAAGCAGCTGGCCAAACGCGATCAATATCTTGCGCAGGCCAGAGCCATGTTTGAAAAATATGAATTTCCCGATGAAAGCCAGGCATTGCTGGATGATATCTCCGGCATGTTTGCGCAAGAACCTGAGCAACAGGAAAGTTTTTATCGCGCTGCGCTGGAGCGTTTTAAACCAGAGCAAGAGGCATGGGTAAAAGAGCGCGCCCAAGAACATCTGGTGAATTTATATATTCAGCAGCAGCGGTGGGAATCAGCGTTACACGTGTTCAATCAGGAAACAAAATTATCCGGTGCGGAACGGGTGATGCAGGCAAGGATTTACTGGGAACAAAGAAAATTGCAGGATGCACAAACGCACGCCGAACAGGGTTTCAAACAAGCGAATTTATCCGGCGAATATGTTGCATCATTGGATGCTGCGTTGTTATTAATCCAGTTACATCAAGCCATGATGCAACCGGACCTGCAAAAACAATATAAAGACTTCATCCAGAAAAACGCCTCACAAGCCTGGCTTCGCTCCAAAGCTAAACCCCTTACTGAAGTGGGGTTGGCGCAGTTGTAGTTTTGCTGTCAATTAACTCTTGCCCCAATGTTTTGGGATCAACCCACAACGCCGGGCGATTTATTGGTGTGAGTGGTGAAGCGGTAGGATTTTCCAGGTATATAACGCGGCGCTGGTTCATGTTTACTTTCTCAATCACATCGCGCACGGATGGGTCATTTAAAAATAGTTTTTCAAAACTGCCATCGGCAATCGCACGCTCCAATCCGGTTTCCAGATCTTTCCCCAATTGCGTATTGCCTTTACGCACAAATAAATAATACGGCATGCGATAAACCAGCATCAGGTTCTTCTCCACCGTGAGCGGTAATTTTGAATAGGTTGCAATCTCTTTAAACGGCTCAAACACAGCGCGCGGAAATGCATCAAAGCGTGCACCGTCCAGCATGTAAAACATATTCGGGTATTTGTTGACCTTAACAACATTTAATCCATTGGCCGCGAGAATTTTCGTATCTGCCCAGGTGGTGCCGGAGCCCATCTTGATGTGCTTTAAATCCTCAACGGTTTTTATATTATCGAAACGTGCCTGGTCGCCCTGGCGAATAATAAAAATACGATGCCCCAACAACCCTTTAAATAACGGAATGCGAATGGGATCAAAACGGGTTTCCAGATCATTGTTGGTGGATGACCAGAACACATCGTAAGTGCCGTTGTTGACTTCTTCCATCAGGCGCATTTTAGTCACGCCATTACTGGTAATGTTAAATTGATATTTATTGCCCAGCTTTTCATTGGCAAGTTTTAACATGGCGATCGCATAGGGGCTGTTTACGTCACTGGAATCATTCAGGTTCAGTGTTTGCGGCGCGGCGACGGATGTATGGCAAAAAAAAGCGGCGAATAATAATCCCATACTGTGCAAACAATGCAGTCTGGTTAGCAGCTGTAACAGATGTTGTAGCGTGAATATGTTCATGGCTGTTTGTGTTTGATTATTTTTAGTGGGTATAAAAAATTAGCCCCCGCAATGCGAGGGCTAACGTGTTCTTTATTTTACATCCAGTGCCAGGCTGGCTGTTTCCAGTGCCTCGCCGCTAGCACTGACTTTTACATTCGCGAGTGAATCGCCAATTTCAAGCAGCGCACTGGCGTAACCCCCGCTGGTGGTTACATTCGTGGGACTGATTAATTTTCCATTACCCTCCAGCGCAAATTGAATATTCACATTGTTGGCAGGTACGGGGTTATTTTTCGCGTCCAGTAATTGTGCGTAAACAAACACTACATCTTTCACCCCGGTTTGAGGTGCCTTACCGCTGGTATCCAGGGTTAACTTCAATTTGGTTGGCGCACCGGGAGTAAACACTTTATGTTCGGCAACAATGTTGTCGCCACTATAAGCCAATGCCTTTAATTCCCCCGCTTCGAATTTTTCCAATGCAAAAGTCAATGGTGGATGCTTAAGGTTTTTGGTGGTCTCCGAGTTTTTGTTATCAGCGGCCAATTGTTTACCCACTAATTTGCCGTTCAAATATAATTCCACGGCGTCGGCGTTACTGAATATGCGCACGTCAGTAGAGGATTTTTCCGTCCACTCATTCGCAATAAACACCATGGGACCAGACGCAAACTTTTCAGAAACTTCATTCGGGTCGCGTTGGCTTTGATAGAAGTAATAACTGTATTTCGGCAAGCGATCAATGCTCATAATGCCCGAGCTTTCCAAATCCGGTGCATAGCCACGGTTGTAATCAAACATTACCCAGAAACCATCGGCAAATGCCGGTGTGTTGAAGTTGTCGTTGTGGGCTTCCTGTATATTGGACGCCTGTTGCAATAAACGTTTTTCACCGTCACTCAATAATTGGCGGCTGCTGCGGTCGGCTTGTAATAAATCCGCCCAGGCTGTTTGGTTTAATCCGGCATTCATCGCGTAATATTCCCAATCACCGTATTCACTCACGATGTAGGGTTTGGTTGGCGTTTTGTAATGTTCGAGGCGATGTTGGCGCGCTTGTAAATAAATATCGTAACCGTATTCCTGCCATCCAGCGGATTTCGCGCCCGGATATTCTTCGCCAATAATTTTGGTGAGTGAGTCGATGAATGGTTCAGTCATCCAGGATTCATTGAGTGAACACTCCCACGCCATGACTGATGCGTGGTTACGATCACGGCGAATTAAATCACGGCAGGTTTGTTGAATTTGTGCCTGGAATGCCGGGTCTTCAGAAAAATATTGCCAACCTAAAATGGAATCCAGCAAAACAATACCCAATTCATCGGCTGCTGCCATAAATGCCGGTGAATGCGGGTAATGCGAGAGTCGCACATAATCAAAACCGGCCGATTTAATTTTTACGGCATCGCGGTAGTCGGCTGCGTCAGACGTTGCATATCCTACATAAGGATATTCCTGATGACGGTTCACGCCGCGCAAAAATGTTTTTTCGCCGTTAATGAATAATTGGTTGTCTATCCATTTAAATTCACGAATACCAATGCGTGTCGTTTGTTCATCTACTAAAGAATCACCCTCATAGATACGCGTAACCAATTGGTACAAATTGGGTGCTTTGGGTGACCAGAGTTTTGGATTGTTTAATGTCAGTTCAATGGTGTTTTCGATATCACTTTTGCCATTGATGGTTTGCACCTGGCCAGTTTGGTCCACGACAACGTTATCGCCATCCATTAAACGTTGCACAACGCGGAATTGCTTGGGATCAGCATGGGCATTTATCAGATGGGTTTGGATGCTGATGCTTGCTTGTTCTTTGCTGACGGTTGGATAGCGTACAAAAATTCCGCCACTCGCCGTTTTACTTGCGGCAACTGCGTCACTGATGTGGAGGTCATTATCGATTTGCAAAATGACATGGCGATAAATGCCGCCGTACGTATTGAAATCCAGATCTTTTAATGGCTTGGGGCCGGTAACGGTATTGTCGCGGTTATCCAGTCGCACCAATAATTCGTTGGGTGCGTCCCATTTTAATTTTTCAGTGAGGTTTACGCTGAACGGCAAATACCCACCAACATGGGTGGTAAGTTTGTCGCCGTTTAACCAGACTTCGGCAACATTCATCGCCGATTCAAATTTCAATGAAACCTGTTTGCCTTTCCAATCTTCTGTGGTGTTGATGGTTTTTTTATACCAGGCATCACCCACAAACTGATCGTTCACAATGAGCGGTTCTATTTTTGGTGTGTGCGGGAGTTTTACTTTTTCCCAATCGCTATGTGCTTGTGCATTGGCGAGTTCCAACACCTTATCGCTGCGAAAAAATTCCCAGTCGCTGTTGTAATGTCGGTCGGCAACCACTTGGGTGGTTGGTTGTGAGTTGTTGCCACAAGCAGCGATAAATCCACACAGGCTGAGTGCAGCTAATTGTTTTAATTTCATGTCTCTCACTCGTCGTTAAGGTTGATCAGGTCTTTTGGTGTAATCAGCGTTAAAAAATAAAAACGCAGGGAGCGCATTGTTGTCGCGGCTGGCATCGAAGAAGCTGGCGTTTTCCCAATGCGAACCTTTGCCCCATAGTGTTTTACAGTTTGTGCTAACCCAGGCGGGTTCCCAATAAATAACACCGAGGCCGCCCGATGCTTGCACCAGTTGTGTCAGCGTTAATAAATAAGCCAGCTGGCCGCGCGGGGTAGCGGGGAATTCAGGTTGCAAGGCTTTTTGCCCGAGAACATTTGTCGCTTCGTCAAAATTTTTCAGGGTCCAGGGGTAAGAGGTTTCTACAATCATGACCTCTTTCTTGTAAGTGGTTTTCAATTCAGTAATCGCTTCTGGCAATTGCGCAATTTTATATTTTGACCACTGTGGATAGTACGACAAACCAATAATGTCGAAGTCAGTCACGCCATTTTCGCGTGCTTGTTTAAACCACCAGAGGGCGTTTTCCGGTTGTGCGATGTGCAGAATAATTTCTATTTTCTTGCCGCCATTTTTGCTGGATTTCTTACTGTAATCACGCACGGCTTTAATGCCGCTATTGATTAATGTTGCGTTGCGCTTCCAGTTGGGAATGCCATGCACAATATTTTTTTCCGGTTGCAATATTTCAATATTGGTTTCATTGCCAACTTGCACTATGTCCGGTAGTAAATTCTTTTTGTCGAGAGCCGCCAGTGTTTCGGTGGTGTAATCGTAAAGTGCTTTGGCTAATTCATCGGTGTTTTTGATGTGTGCCCAGGCAGCGGGAATAAATTGTTTTTCCGGATCAGTCCAGGTATCGGAATAATGGAAGTCCAGCAGGGTTTTCATGTTGTTATCTTTGGCGCGCCGCAATGTTTTGCTGACATCTTCCAAATCAGAATAATGGGTCCACTCGGCGTTGTGCCACAAACGCACGCGGACAAGCTTTGTACCTTTTTTGGCGAAGAGTGCAAAAGGGTCAATCTTTTCGCCTTTTTCGCGGTAAGTCGCACCGCAATCTTCCATTTCATTGACGTAGGATAAATCCGCACCGGTATAGAAACGATCACCGGCAACACTTTGCGGGATTAACAAAAAAAACACGACGGCGATGAGCCAGATTTTTTTGTACAACACAAATTTCATTCAATTGCCTCGCAATCGTGGAAAAAAAGCGGCTGCCGAGGCAGCCGCAAGTAAGGAGAGACAAGTCCCAATAAAAAATAAACCATAACGAGCGTTGGCAATGGAATTATAGTTTCCAGTTCACACCAATCGAGTAGCGAGTACCGAACTCCTCATACTTGTTGATGTGTGCCGGATTGTTGGATTCCAAACCATAGGTTTTGTAAGGTTCGTCAGTCAGGTTTTGTACCTGGAAGTAAACCTTGTAGTTGTCATTAAACTCATATGACAAACTCAAATCCCAATAACCTTCTGCATCGTTCATACCCTCTTCGCCCATCACGAGGTTGATATCGCGTTGGAATTCACTGCGATAGCTGTAAGAGGTGCGCGCTTCGAAACCGTTCAGGTAATACCAGATGGTGAAGTTGGCAACATCTTCCGACAAACCGGTAAGGCCTGCTTTGTATTCGCTGTGAAGCGGTACAAATTGCTCAACGTTGGATTCGTTGTGCGAGTAGTTTGTGTAAATACCCAAGCCATTAAATGGCGCCGGTAAGAATTCGAACGATTGTTGCCACAGTAATTCGTAGCCGCGGATGTAACCGCCGCTGCCGTTAACGGGGCGGGAGACAGTAAACTCCTGGCCGTCTCTAATAACAGTTTCAGCTTCCGCTGATCGCGCTATAAAACTTTCCAGGTCTTTATAAAATACGTTTATTGCTACTTGTGAGCCTTCGGCGTAATACCACTCATAAGCCAAGTCAGCTTGATCTGCGCGAAAAGGTTCCAATTTGGGGTTTCCAGAGGTCGATTCACCCGGGTTTGCCCCATAACGATCTTCGTTCACGTTTAGGCTGGGGCTCATCATGTTCACTGGAGCGCGTGCCATTGTTTTGCCAACAGCGAAACGGATTAACTGTTCATCAGTAACGCCCAATGTCCAATTGGTGCTTGGTAAAACATCGTTGTAATCGTTATCTACAGAAATACCACTAATTAGTCCCGGCATTTCTTGCCAGTTATTGTTTTCATCCCACCATGTTGGGCCTTGTTCGTAGCCACTTGCAGTGGTTTCTGTGTCGACGTTGCGTACTCCGATATTACCCGTCAGTGGCATACCGGCGATTTCGGTAGCCATATCCAGTTGTACATATTGGGCGAAGATATCTTCACTAACATCCCAGCTCGCAAGCATGTCATCCGCATCACCCGGTGTCGGGTTTTTCAGGCTACCAAAGTAGTGGCTAATCAGTGCATTGCGATTCATGCTCAGGTAATCAGGTAAATCACTCCAGTAACTGCTGCTTTTTGCATTAATTACTGCACTGGCGGGAATTGCACCGCCGATATTTTGGGTTGCGTCCTGGGTCCAGATCTGGTTGTGTTCAAACTTGTCGCGGCTGGAGCTGGCCAAACCAAATTTCACTGCTTGTAATATTCCGGTTTCCAGATCACGTTGTACATCAAGTCTGAAAGAGGTTAGCTCATCTCCGCCTTCACCAGCTGGTTGAACCTGGATTTGGCCAATACTGTTCTGGCTCAGGTCGGTCAGGTCGGCATCCAGTAATTCGAACGTCATGCGACCATCGCCAGTAGAGCCGAAGGTTGCCCAGCCTGGATTGTTAATATTGGTGCGCACGCTGGACCAACGCTTATCACGGCTGGTTTCAGACACGCCGACATCACCTGCAATAGTCCATTGATCCTGGGTCCACTTAACATTTAAGCCATGGCTGGTCAGCTCGTCGTTCTGGACATACTCTTCATTCAGGTTACGCAGGGAGCTCAGTTCTACTGTACCTGCCAACAAATCATATTCGGCGCCGTCTTGCAGGTTGTCATAAGCGGTTGGACCAAGTTTGTCTGAAACCAGGCCGTTGCCCCACTCTTTGATTCCGAAGTCAAAACCGCGTTGCTGCTCGGAAATATCGAAGGATGACCAGAAACCGTCGTAGGCAATTTCAAGGTTGTCGGAAGGGCGCCATTGGATTGCGCCCATAAAGCCTTGACGCTCATCTTCTCCGCCGCGTACCAGTGCAGAACCACCCCAGGGTGCTGCAACCGCTGCGTTTAACTCGTTGTCCCATACCAGGTTGTGCCAGGTATCACCGTAGTTCCAGAGTTCGGCACGTTGGGTGGCGATAGGTTCGGAACGGGTTGAATAACCGAGGGCGATGCCTACTTTGTCATCCGCAAATTGGTCGATATAAGAAATGCTGTAACGCTGGCCGATACCACTGTTGGCCGCATCATCAATATCTTTACCCAGATCAAATGAGCTTGCGCGGACATCAACGACGACTTTGGTTTCGTTGTAATCCAGTGGTTTGATGGTGTTCAGGTTAACGCTACCGGATACGCCGCCTTCGGGGATGGACGCTTGTGGGGTTTTATATACCTGCGCACCGTTAATCAGTTCAGACGGGAATTGGTCGTAACGAATGTTACGTGTTTCTTCCAGAATGGCGACTTCACGGCCATTCAGGGTGGTAAAGCCGAGCATACCGCCCATACCACGGATGGAAATCTGGCTGCCGTTACCACGGTCGCGGTCTTGCGCCAAACCGGGCAGGCGTTTTAATGAATCACTGATGGAAACATCGGGTAGTTGGCCAATGTCTTCGGCAGAAATCGCTTCCACCACTGTGGCGGAGTTGCGCTTGATATCCATTGCATTTTGCAAGCTTTGGGCGAATTTGCCGGTTACAACCACTTCTTCTACCAGGTCGTCATTGGTATTGGTGGGTTGGGTTTGTGCGGTTGCCATGCTGCTGACCAAACCTATGGCCAGGAACAAGGGGGTGCGACTTGGGTTGATTCTTGAGCCTTTCATTATTGAGTCCTCGTGCGATTATCGTTATGGTTTATATAATCTCATTTATATGATTAATTAATCGGCGACAGGTGTCAACGGAGATTACCTGTCGTCGAAAGAATTATTTAGCTATTGAACGCCCCGGCACTGGCCCTTGCTGGAATAAGTGTAGGAGTGCATCCGGTCTCTGTTTGGTATTTTTGTTCTACCGCGCGGATCAATTGCGGTATTACGGCAGCGGGGGCGACAGCAACGACGCAGCCGCCAAAGCCGCCGCCCGTCATACGCACGCCGGCTTGTCCTTTGCCGGCCTGGGTGATGATTTCTACCAGGCGGTCAATGGCCGGGGTGGTGATGTTGAAGTCATCGCGCATGGAGTGATGGGATTCGCCCATGACTTTCACTAGCGTAGCCAAGTCGCCTTTTGCCAAGGCATCGGCGGCGATCAAAGTGCGCGCGTTTTCGGTAAGCACATGGCGTGCGCGACGGAAACTGAGCTCGTCCAGCGTGCCTTCTGCATCAAGCAATTGTGGCAGGCTTACATTGCGCAATGAGCTTTGGTCAAAGTGGGCAGCAGCCTGTTCACATTGCTGGCGGCGCTGGTTGTATTCGCTGTCTACCAGTCCGCGTTTCACACCGCTGTGCACGATAAGGATTTCCCAGTCGCCCGGCATAGTGACAGCGCGGGTGGAAAGATCCTGGCAGTCGATCAACAGGGCACTGTTGGTCGCACCACGCGCGGAGATCAGTTGATCCATAATCCCGCAGTTGCAACCCACGAATTGGTTTTCGGCAGCTTGCCCGAGCAGTGCGGCTTTGGTTGGATCGATGGTTTCACCGCTCAAGCTCAGCAGCGCGCGGATTACTGCCATTTCCAGCGATGCAGAGCTGCTCAAGCCGGCACCGGCGGGCAAATCACCGGCGATATACAGGTCGCCGCCGGAAAGATTAAAGCCGGCGCGGCACAGCTGTTGAATCACACCGCGAATGTAGTTGGACCAACTATGGTGCGTGTCTTCCAGTTGCGCTTCGGTCAGGGGGATCATTACTTCAGCGTTGTCAAAGTTCCAGGCCACAACGCGCAGCAGGCGATCAGGGCGCGGGCTGAGTGCGATGTAAGTGTGATAATTAATCGCGGCAGGTAATACGAACCCGCCGTTGTAATCGGTATGTTCGCCAATCAGGTTAACGCGCCCCGGTGCTTTTACGACGGCCGTTGGCTGGCGGTCGTAAAAACCGGCAAAAAGTTCACTAACACGTGCTTCGCTAAGAGTTGTCATGGGGTTAAACCGCCTTATTCTTTTAAATCACATTATTTACGTTTGAAGTGGATCGGGCTTTGTTCGCGCAAACGCGCAGCAGCCTGTTCCGGGGATATATCGCGTTGGGGTTCGCCCAGCATTTCGTAACCCACCATAAATTTGCGCACGCTAGCACTGCGCAACAGCGGCGGATAAAAGTGGGCATGTAACTGCCAGTGTTCGATGTCTTCATTGCCAAATGGCGCGCCATGCCAACCCATGGAATAGGGGAATGAGCATTCAAACAGGTTGTCGTAGCGGGCAGTCAGGTCACGCAGGATCTTGCCCAGGCTGAGTTGCTGGGCTTCATTCAAGTCTGTGATACGCGCCAGTTTGTGCTTGGGCAGCAACAGGGTTTCGAATGGCCAGGACGCCCAAAATGGCACGACTGCCAGCCAATCATCATTCTCTACCACAACCCTTTCGCCGTTGGCGGATTCCTTTTGGGCATACGCCAGGAGCAGCGATTGCCCCTGTTCTGCCAGGAATTTGCGCTGTTGTTCGTCTTCCTTCGCGACCAGTGTAGGGACATGGTCTTGCGCCCAGACTTGGCCGTGGGGGTGCGGATTGGAGCAACCCATCACTGCCCCTTTGTTCTCGAAAATCTGAACACTGGTGTATTGCTTGCCCAGCACGGCGGCTTCTTGCATCCAGGTAGTAATGACAGCCTGCATTTCCTCATCCGATAACAACGGCAAGGTTTTACTGTGATCGGGCGAAAAACAGATGACACGGCTGGTGCCTTGTTCAGCCTGGATCTGGAACAGTGGATCGCTGCTGGCAGGCGCTTCCGGCACTTGCGGCATCAATGCGGCAAAGTCATTGGTAAAGGTAAATGTGGTTTGGTACTGAGGGTTTTTCTCGCCGCCGATCCGGTTATTGCCCGCGCATAAATAGCAGTTGGGATCATGGGCCGGGCTGTCGGGCCACTGGTTTAATTCTTGCTGCCCTTGCCAGGGACGTTTGGTTCTATGAGGCGAAACTAGCAGCCACTCACCCGTCAGGGCATTGAAGCGGCGATGGGGGTGGTCGTTGACCGAAAACCTTGAATCTGTCACGTCATGCTCACAATAAATATGATAATTAATATTTATGCTTAATTTAACGTATGACTGTTTAAAAATCAATTGCGGGGCATGTTTTCGGATGGTGTTTTTGTAAAGATTATTCGGTATCGCCGAGCCAGATATGCACCAGCTTTTCGATTCGCTCCAGATCATACAACCGTATAGCGGTAGTCAGCTGCTGGTGACGCAAGTTCCCTAGTTGATCTGCAGATAAGCTGGCGAGGATTTTCTTGCAACTGCTCATATCGCCGCAGGCAGCGCGGTTAGCCAGCGCTTCCAGTTCGGTCCTTGCCGTGGTGAGGTCTATTGTCATATCTGCATCGACCTCTGTCGCAACCGCCGTTATGCCAGGCGTTACGTCATCGGATATGAATGTAGCACCCGCAAACTGGCGCAACGCATTAAAAATATCGTCAAACGCGTAGGGTTTGCCAATGAAGTCCTGGAAACCTTCGGCAAGGTAAAACGCGCGCTCATGTTCCAGGCTGGAAGCGGATACCGCAATAATCGGCGTTTCCAGATGCGCTGGGTCAGTACGCAACTTCCGCAACATTTCCAGGCCATTAATGCCGGGCATGCGAATGTCGGTAAAAATGATGTCGAAACTGTGGCTGGCGCATTGCAATAAACCTTCATGGCCATCGCGCGCGGCGATAGTTTCACAGCCAATTTGACGCAACAAGTCGACGAGGATTTCGCAGCTGGCCTGGTCGTCCTCCACTACCAGTGCGCGACACCGGCAATCCACTTGCAAACGCTGTACGGCGTGCTGTTTCTGGCGTTCTCCCAAGACAATGTTCTCGCTGGCCAACGGCAGGGTTAAATAGGCGAGCGTACCCTGCCCCAAAACGCTGGAAAGAATTAGCTTGCCGCCCATGCCTTCCGCCAAATGGCGCGAGAGGGCTAACCCCAATCCGGTGCCGCCAGCATCTTCACCGGCTTGCCCTTGTTTAAATGCAGCAAACAATTCTGCGAGTTCTTTTTCAGCAATACCTGGTCCCGTGTCCCCAATCACAAATTCCACCTGATCGTCAGGTAGGGGAGTTACATGCAGGCTGACACTGCCCTGCGGCGTAAACTTGATGGCGTTGCCTAGCAGGTTTAATAAAATCTGGCCGATTTTTTGGCGATCGCCTTTCACAATGAACGGCGCTGATAAATCGATTTGCGTGATTAAGTGCAAACCTTTAGCGCTGGCGCGTTCTTGCATAATGGTTTGGATGTCCAGCACTTCCTGCTGCAAATCAAAATAATCGCGACGAAGATTCAATACGCCGGATTCAATTTTGGATAAATCCAGGATGTCATTAATTAGTCCCAGCAAACGCTGGCTGGACGTCAGAATTAATTCAAGCCGCTCGCGTTGGCTGCCAGAAAATTGATCGTCGCGCATGAGTAGTTGTGTATAACCCAGCACAGCATTCAGGGGTGTGCGAATTTCGTGGCTCATATTGGCGAGAAACCGACTCTTCGCCCGTGTTGCTTCCTCGGCAGTTTCTTTGGCGATAGACAATTGCCGTTCGGCTTCTTTTTTTTCGGTGATATCGCGCCCTATCCCTAAAATGCCGATGGGATTTCCTTGTTCATCGCGCACGGCTACTTTTGAAATATCCAGCAAATGCTTTGTGTGTCCGTCAGCATGGATGAGTTGTTCGTAGCGGTGCAATTGCGATGTTTTCAACGCTTGTTGGTCATTAAAACGAAATGCATCGGCCAGTTCGCGTGCTACCAGTTGCTCTTCTTTATTGCCGATGACTTCTGCTTCAGTTTTTCCAAGCATGCGTGCAAACGCGGTATTACAACTCACGTAAATTCCATCAAGGTTTTTAAACCAGATCGGGTCCGGAATATTATCCAGCAAGCTGCGTAAATGCTGTTCACGTTCATTCAATGCAGCTTGTGAGGCTTGCAACTGTTCCTGAGTTTGTTGTCGCTGCACAATTTCATTCAACAACCAATCATTGGCAGCGCGCAATGCTTCGGTTTGAGATAGCACATCCTCTTCCAATTTTATTTGGATAGTTCGAAATAAATCATCATTCTTTTGCCGCGCGCGCAAATACGCAGTGAGCAAACCGATTAAGGTCAAGCCAATACCCAAGGCAGATATTTGCAGCCAGCTGGGTAAATACCAGGGGCGCGCTTCATTATGTTGCGGCGTTAAATCATAAGAGCCACTTCGTTCCAGATAACCCAACGCAGAAACCAAAAACAATACCAGCCCTACACCGGCACACAATAATAAAAATGCCTGGGCATGGGTGTTTGTGCGAATACGGGGAATCATTATCCAGGCGAGCAACGAGGTAACCACCAACATGCCAATGCTGTCACCGATCCACCAAAACGCCCAACTCTTGGTCAGTTCTGAATCCGGTACTATGCCCAGTTGATTTAAAACATTGACGCCAATGGTGGAAGAAATCGTGCAACACACAAAAATACTGCCAATGAAAAACAGTGCACTGTGCAAGCTGATAAATAAATTGCGTGAGAACAAGCCGCGGTTGATGCGAGCTACCAATCCACTTTGAATTACATCGGCGGTGCTCATCATTATCGCGCAAGCAATACTGGCGAGATGGATACCCACATTCGGCCCCATATTAAACAGCAAACTTGCACTGCAAGAACCCAGGAAAATTCCCGGTGCTACACGCAACCCAAATAATAAAAACCCGAACAGCGCCAAACCGGCGGCGGGCCACACCAGGGTAACATTGGAGTTGAGTGAACTGTAGGCCATCCCAAACTTGGCCAGATAAAAATAACCCAGTGCAAATGCCAGGTTTAATAGCGGTAATTTGACAAAAAAATAAAGCTTGTTGCGTGCAAGGTTTACCACGGATCCACTCCGGCTACGTAAGGCGCTGTTCCAGCGCCTTGTAATCCAGTATTTCCGGTTTGTGGTGATGGTAACCCTGCCCCCAGTTCACGCCCAGCGAATACAATTGCCTTGCAACTTCAGCGGTTTCCACAAACTCGGCAATAATTTCTTTATCCAGTGAATTCGCCATTTCAATAATGGATTTAATCATGGCGTAATGGGACGGGTCGGTATCCATATCGCGCACAAAAATACCGTCGATTTTGATTTTGTCGAATGCGAGTTGATGCAAATAAGCATAAGAAGCAAAACCACTGCCGAAATCATCCAGTGCAAAGTGGCAACCCAAATCACGCAGTGTGCGCATAAATTGCCGTGCAGATTCCACATTGACAATTGCCTGTGTTTCCGTTATCTCAAAGCAAAATTTCTGTGCGGGTAACTTGAAATGACTGAAGCTATTAATAATAAATTGCGCTAGCTGGCTCTCACGAATGGAAATAGCGGAAAGGTTGATAGAAACCAGATCCATCTTCTCCAGCAGATGCGGATGTTGGGAAAATAATTCCAGCACATGCGTGATCATCCATTTATCCAGCTCGGGAATTAAATGCAGTCGTTCGGCAGGGCCGATAAATTCGGCGGGTGAAACCATACGTTTTGCATTGGGGTCCCATAACCGCACCAATACTTCCAGCCGGTAACGCGGTGTCCCTGCGCCTTCGCTGGCGGGGAAAAATTCCAGCATCTGGAAATAGGCGCGGAACAAATTATTTTGTAGCGCATCAACCAGGCGCGACGCCCAGTTGATATTGTCTTTGTGCAAATTGCTACGTTTATTGGCGTCATCAAGGCTAACGACAGCACCGCGTGCATCGCGCTTGGCGACAAAAATAATCTCATCGGCAGAGAGCATGACCTGGTCATAACTCACCATGGTGCGATTTAACGGTAACGCAGCAATAGAAGCGGCCAATTTGAATTGGCGATCTTCCCATTGGAAATTAAATTGCTCCAGATGTTTAAGGATCGTTTGTGCCAGGCCAGTGCCTCTTTCATTGCCGTCACCCAGGGTGATCACGACGAAACGATCACCACCCAGGCGTGCAAAAAAATCGTCGCGTGTTAACAGTCCGGACACGCTATCGGCGAATTGCCGCAGCAATTCGTCGCCTGCAATGCAGCCACAGCTTTCGTTAATCAGGCGGAAGCGATCAATATCAATCAATAAAAAATTTGCGCTCAGGTTTTCCAATTGGACGCGCGCCAGTAATTCTGAAACATGTGCTTCGAGTGCATTGCGATTGTGCAGGCGAGTAACGAAATCATGGGTTGCCAGGTAATTAAGGCGATCCTGCATATAGCGCCGCTCATTAATTTCCTCGCGCAGTTGGCGATTGGCAATCGTGAGTTCGGCAGTGCGTTCGCGCACTTTGGTTTCCAGCTCGCGATTGAAGGATTTGAGTTCGGCCAGCATGGCTTGCCGCTCGATCTGGTAACGCACCCGTGCGCGTACCTCATCACCATTAATCGGTTTCGTGATGTAGTCAGCTCCGCCCACGCGAAAGCCCTGGCTAATATCATCAGCCCGCGCGGTAACAAAAATAATGGGAATTTCAGTGGTAGCCAAATCGGATTTCAGGCGAGTACAGACGTCAAAACCGTTCATGTCCGGCATCATCACATCGAGCAAAATCAAATCCGGCAACCGGCGTGCAGCCAGCTCCAACGCGCGTTCACCCGAGGTGGCAACGATCAACTGGCAATCCAGATCTTCAAGGGTACCGCTGAGGACGTCCAGATTTTCCGGAGTGTCATCCACCAGCAGGATACACGGTGCGCTCGACATGACAATGAAGTCCTTCGCTATTGTTGTCATCGGAATATAGCAGAAGGAGCCGGAATAGCTACGCGCCGGTTATGAAGATTTGTTTAGTAGCCTTTTCGTTATTTCCAATTGTGCTATAACGTCGCGCGATCATGCTGACGATTAAAACATTACGAAATGAATACGTGGAAAATTGATTAGCGTAGTTATGAAGATTGGTTTTATTTCCTGAACCATACCGCCACTAAACCAATTGCCAATAACGCAACCGTTGATGGCGATAAGTCTGTTGTGAGCCAATCGCGCAATACGTCGGAGCCTTGGGTATCACGATAGAGGAAATAAGCGGCCGAGCCGAAGGCGATCAGCGCGATTAGTTTTCGACGACTGTGATGACGCTTGTGCGACTTTGAGGCGTCAAATTCTTGTGAAAGTGAATCCAGCCGGTGGGAGATATGTGGCAACTGTTTCAAACTGTTAAAAATTAAATCCGGCACTTGCGGGAATTTTTCCATCCAGTCGGGCGCTGTGCGTTTGAGTTCACGCCAGAGTGATTTCGGATGAAAACGGTTTTTCAACCAGCGTTCCAGATAGGGGTGCGCCGTAGCCCACAGGTCCAGATCCGGATACAACTGGCGGCCCAGTCCTTCAATATTAAGCAGGGTTTTCTGCAAGAGTACCAGCTGCGGTTGTACTTCCATATCAAAGCGACGTGCGGTGCGAAATAAACTGAGCAACACATTTGCAAAGGAAATTTCTTTTAACGGTTTTTCAAAAATAGGTTCGCACACTGTGCGGACGGCAGCTTCCAATTCTTCGACTCGCACATAGGCGGGTACCCAACCGCTTTGGACATGCAGCTCCGCAACCTGGCGATAATCACGGCGGAACATCGCGAGCAGGTTGCGCGCCAAATAATATTGGTCTTCGCGCGTCAGTGAGCCAACAATCGCCATATCAACGGCAATGTATTGCGGCAATTCCGGATTGCGTGTGGAAACAAATATATTTCCAGGGTGCATATCGGCATGAAAAAAGTTGTGGTCAAACACCTGGGTGAAAAATATTTCTACGCCGCGTTCTGCGAGTTTTTTCAGGTTGGTGTTTTGCGCATTCAGTGCGGCAACATCGGTGACCGGTATGCCGTAGATTCGCTCCATCACCAATACATTGGGGCGTGTGTAATTCCAATAAACTTCCGGTACATACAGCAGTGGGGAGTTTAAAAAGTTGCGGCGCAATTGCGAACCATTGGCGGCCTCGCGTTGTAAATCCAGTTCATCAAAAATCGTGGTGCGATAATCCTGCACAATTTCCACCGGATGCAGGCGTTTTCCATCCAGTGTGTTTTTTTCCACCCAGCGTGCCACCATCAATAATAATTCGACATCCTGTGCGATGACGTTTTCGATTCCGGGACGAATCACTTTGATAACCACATCGCGTCCGTCTTTCAGTGTGGCGGTATGTACTTGCGCGACCGATGCAGAGGCGAGTGGCGATGAATCGTAACTGGCAAATACATCGCTGACTTTTGCGCCCAGTGAGGTTTCGACTATGCGTTGGAATTCTTCGCTGGAGAACGGCGTAACATTGTCTTGCAAGTGGTTAAGTTCCCGCACGATGTCATCGGGAACCAGATCCGGACGGGTCGACAGCAACTGGCCGAATTTAACAAATATGGGGCCGAGATCTTCACATGCGCGTCGCAAGCATTCCCCGCGCGACATGGGTTCTCCATTGGATGAACGCGGTTGTGGAAATAATTTGAAAAAAAATAATAGTAGCCGCGCGGCAAAGGGAATATTGGCGGGGAGTAAATGATCCAAACGGTAACGGGCAAATACCCGCAGGATTGTTAATAACCGGAAAAACACCATCACAGCTTTGATTTCTCTTTCATTATTTTTTCAACACGCGCTGCCGCGCGATCAACGGCCATGCGCAATTCGTCAACTTGCTGGTAAAAATCTTCCAGCTCGGGTTTGGATGGCAGGGTGCGCAATTCTTCTGTTAAAAATTCCTTGCCCAAACGTTGTGCGCTGCGCGCGCGGTCTTTTATCCAGCCATATTTTGCGCGGATTATTTGTGCCGTCTGATGGCCGACAATATCACCCGTAAAGTGGCTGAGCATGTCTTCCCAATCGATATCCAGATTTTTGAATATTGTTTGCAAGTCAGCGAGCAAACCCAGGTCGCCCATGGCTGTCACGCCGGAATATTTGAGGTTGTGGGTTGCCGTCGTAGAAAGCTGTAATAACGCCATCAATGAGCCGCTGAGTTGCGTATCTACATCACCATCCCAGTTCGCCATTAACTGCAGCTCATCATCAAGCGGCATTACAAACAATTTGATCGCAATCGGTGCAGTGATATTGATGGCGAGAATTTTGCCGGAAAGGCGCGCAAGACCAATGCGTGTGGCAGGGTCGTAACGCAGGGCAGCGTTAATTATTTTTTCGGCGCTGGCAAGCGCACCGGTAAGCAGCATCTGATCCATTTTATAGTTAGGGCTTGATGCCTTTGTGCAGCGCCACAATGCCGCCGGTCATGTTATGAAATTCAGTGCGCACAAAACCGGCGTTGTCCATCATCTCTTTGAGTGTTTGCTGATCCGGGTGCATGCGAATGGATTCCGCCAAATAGCGATAACTTTCTGCATCGTTAGTGACCAGCTTGCCCATAAACGGCAACACTTTAAATGAGTAAGTGTCGTAAACCTTGCTGAGTAAATCGTTTTGAGGTTTGGAAAATTCCAGCACCAGCAGGCGACCACCGGGTTTCAACACGCGCAACATGGAGCGCAAGGCTAAATCTTTATCGGTCACATTGCGCAGGCCAAAGGCGATGGTGATGCAATCGAAGGTATTATCG
>DATJLF010000093.1:0-9704 GCA_035490715.1 Cellvibrio sp. | reverse complement strand
CCGGCGTCCCGGCCCGCAATTAATCGATATTGATGATCCGGCAGATTTCGAACCAGCGATTGAGCGCGCGCTATCGCGCCCCAAGGAACTGATGGATGCCATTGATCATTTCGGCAAAGAAATTCACCCCTATCGCGACGGCCGCTCAGCAGAACGAATTCTGGATGCGATAGATCAGTTTATTGCCCAAGGCGGAAAAAATGCCCGCCCCAAACCCTGGAACTTGTTGCGTAAGTTCAAGATCAGAAAGAACCTGGGTTATTGGGGGAAATAAGTTTCCATAAGGGAAGCCCTATCATGCCATACGAACAGACACCTATCAGCGCTTACCTGATTACACTCAATGAAGAAGCTCATCTGGAGGAGGTATTGGCTAGTCTAGCCGGGGCAGATGAAATCGTAGTTGTTGATTCCGGCTCGACCGATCGAACAATAGCCATTGCGGAAAAATACGGGGCGCGAATTGTTCATCAACCCTGGCTCGGCTTCGCGAAACAAAAAGCATTTGCCATGGCGCAATGTACCCATAATTGGGTAATTAACCTTGATGGTGATGAAGTGTTGCCAGCCAAGGGAATTCAAATTATCAAACGGGCTATTATTGAACACCCTGGTCATTGTTTCGCCTTTCGCCGGGATGATTATTTTATGGGTGCCAGCATGCGCTTTGCCAAGATGAAGTTCTTTCGCAAGGCATATCCTAAATCTGCTGCAAAATGGCGAGAGACTGATTTTGTTCATGAACATATCGATATTTCACTGCCCACAAAAATACTGCCGACAATCATTAAGCATTATGGGCACGACTCCACCGAAATCATCGCTGCCAAAAAAAATCGCTATTCCACATTGAAAGCGCAACAACGTGAAGCCAGTTGTCGTCAGTTTTCTGCCTTGCGTTTGCTATTGATCTACCCGCTTATGTTTCTGAAACTATATCTGTTGCATCGTTTCTGTTTATGCGGCTGGCGCGGCTTTATCAAAGCCAATATTGAAGCAGGGTACTTTTTCCTGACAGAAGCTAAATTGTTTGAAAAACAGTTTAAAAAAAAGCACAACATCAAATCCTGAACATCACCCACAGGTTCACCAACATTGGTCGGAACTTTAGCCAAGAGGGCAAGGTTTGAAACATCAAGTTATCAGTACATCAAGTGTCGGTTCTTACTACGGGGCAGTTGCACCGGCATTTGATGATTCACTTGTGCGTCAACAGTTGGCTGACTTACCAGCCTTGTTGTCCGTTGACAAGGTCGAGCGTTTATCCCAAGGGGCTGATTATGTTGTAAAACTACCCCTGCCCACGAAAACCGGTGTACAGATAATTGCGGTAAAGATATTTAAAAGACAAAGCCGGGTTAAAGACTGGTATGACCGCAAGAACGGGTCCAAGGCAGAACGCTCTTATCGCGCAGCCATCTATCTGCAGGAACATGATATCGGCACTCCAGCTCCGGTCGCTTGGCTGGACCGCTGGGAAAATGATCGTTTACTGGAAAGCTACTATCTGTGCCTTTATGAACCTGCTATCTGCTTTCGCGATGCTTTATCAGATATCTACTATAACCAGCGAGACAATGAGCCGCTGATGAACCTCTTGTTCGCCGTTGCGCCAGCAATTCGTGCCATGCACGATGCTGGTTTCATGCATGGCGATATGGGTAATCAGAATATCCTGCTGCCTCGCAACCCGGATGGCTCTTGGGGTAAACCACAGTTGATTGATCTGAACCGCTGTACTATTCAGACACAACCACTGGATGATAAACAGCGAGCTTTTGATCTGTCACGCATCATCCTGCCGGGTGCTTACCTGAAGATCTTTAAATTTATTTATTGTCATCATGAGGACATCCCTGCCTCACTCGATAAATGGGAACAAAAGTTTCGCCGGCGTTTTGAATGGCATACACGCTCGCGAAAGTACCGCCATCCCTTGCGCCACTGGAGAAATCGTCATAAAAAACTGACCAAGCCGATTTATCCCTCAGGACAAAATATTTGGTTGTGGGACGAAAAGTCCGCACAACCGATGACAGTACTGGAACGCCGAGAAAAGAATCGGCATCGGGATATAAAATATGTCATCAAAACGGCATGGCAGTCACTGATGGCCATGCGACAAATATTCAAACTTTATCGTCAGATATTGGAAGAAAGCTATCAGCGCCCTATATCAATGGCCGGGCGTATCGGCGTTGCCTTACATCCAAAATCTGAGTATATAAAGCAGGAATTGGAACTTCTCAACCAATTAGGTAATCCGCCGGTATTGATTCGCTTTTGTCATCATGAGACCCCTGCTGACTGGGAAAAAGCTATCGCTCTTGTGGAACATCTGCATCAGCAAGGTGCAGAAATCATGGTGGCGTTTTTACAGGATCGCCGCGCCGTGCTGGAACCTGGCAGCTGGGCGCACTTTTTGGAAACAGTCATCAGCGCGATTGCAGATAAGGTAGCGCATATAGAAATTACCCATGCATTTAACCGAGTGAAATGGGGGGTCTGGAGCGCACAAGAATACGCGCAATTGATGCAACCCGCTTTTGCCATTCAAGACAAATATCCACAAATAAAGTTGACCGGGCCAGCCTGTATCGACTTTGAATATCATCCAACGATTGCAGCCTTGAAGTCGCTGCCCGCCGATAGAAGGCTCAACGCCTTATCCCACTTACTTTACGTTGATCGCCGCGGCGCGCCCGAACACAAACAGGGTCGCTTTTCCACCCTGGAAAAATGTGCCTTGTTAAAAGCATTGGCGCAATGGTCCGACCGTTGTGATGACAAAGTGATTGTGTCGGAAGTCAATTGGCCAGTGAAGTATACTGGCATTTGGTCACCCATTGGTTGTCCTTACGAAGCGCCCAAGTGGCGACGCGAAGAACCCGGTGAAACCGAAGACGACTACACCAATTACATGCTGCGCTACTTAGCCATTGCACTCTGCTCCGGGCATGTAGAGCAGGTATTTTGGTGGAGGCTATCTGCACATGGTTATGGATTGGTGGATGATCTGGATAGCTTTAGAGTTCGACCGGCGTTTAGTGCTTTAGCTGTTTTTCTAAAATTAATTGGAAACAGCAAATATATTAAAAAAAGAGCAACCGCCCCCTCAGTTTATATGTTTGATTTTGAATCCGAATCGCAGCATATTACTATGGTTTGGCAAATTTCATGTGCGAGGTGTAACTACACACTTCCTAAAGCTGACAGAATACTTGATAGTCAAGGGAATGAGGTTGAGAGCGCTCAACCTTCACCTGCGCCTTTGTATTTAATCACTAATATTAATCGTTAATTGTAAATTCCATTGTTCTGCATATGGATCACGTATGAACATTTTAATTTTTTCAAAAGCCGTACTTCCGGTTGTAGCATATGGTGGCACAGAGCGCGTAGTCTGGGACCTGGGGGAGGCTCTTGAGGAATTAGGCCACCATATATGGTGGCTTTCTCCAAAAGAATCGAAATTTAGGAAAGGGACTCATATTCCTTACAACCCAAAAAAGGACTTGAACAGCCAGATACCGCCACAAGTAGATATAGTGCATCTACATTGCGAAACACAGGAAAAACTGAACTTTCCTTACGTCATAACTATTCACGGTAAAACGCCTCCCGGAAAAGCTTTTGACAAAAATTCTATCTTCATTTCATACGATCAAGCACGGCGATGTGGGTCAACGATATTCGTACATAACGGTTTAAATTGGAATAACTATCCTAAACCGGATCTATCAAATAATAGGGACCGATTCCATTTTTTAGGAAAAGCTGCATGGAAAGTTAAAAATGTCAAAGGCGCCATTCAAATAGCACAGAAAGCTAAAGAGCGTATTGATATATTAGGAGGAACAAGATTAAATTTTAAAATGGGTTTTCGCTTAACTTTGACACCAAAAGCCAGATTCCACGGCATGATTGGGGGCGAGAAAAAATTTTCAGTATTAAATCAATCAAAGGGGCTTATATTTCCAGTCAGGTGGCACGAACCGTTTGGTTTGGCTGTTATAGAATCGTTATGGTTTGGTGCGCCAGTTTTTGGAACTCCTTATGGATCGTTGCCAGAATTAATAACGGATGAAATCGGTTATCTATCTAAACACTCTTCCGATCTTGTTAACGCGATACAGGATAGCGAACGCTATTGTAGAAAACGCTGCCATAGCTACGCTGGAGACTCCTTTAATAATCGAACAATGGCACAAAAATATTTAAAACTATATGAAAAAGTTGCCTTGGGAGGAACGCTAAATCCAATCCATCCAATTTGCACCCAACTAGGTCAAAGCCTCCTTCCCTTCGAGTAAAACCCGCTGAGCAATACGCTCAGCGGAACTGTCGTCTAACAAGTTATGGGCAATTTCCAGGCACCAGTTCAGCGCCGGTCACCCTATCATTAAGACTTGGATTTAAAGTATGGAGATTATGTGTTCCTGGCGAAAAAACACGATCTGGAGCTGCATACCAATTGTAATAAGCAGTAGGGTTTTCTTGTTGAGATGCAGGAGGCTTATCTTTCCAAACCTTTAAACATGCGCCTTGTGGTACCCAAACACTGGAGGCTACGTCATTAAATTTTTTGATCTCAGCTTGAATATGATCAACCGGCACAGGGTAACGCCCGCCCCCCCGATTTATGTTGCTATATAAAAAAGCTACGTCACATCCTTGCGTTTGACCATCATAAGGCCCCCCACCCCCAGGAACACCGAGCGAGTAAGTATTAAAAATCATATAACTTGTCATTTTGTCATTAAAGTAACCAAGCCCTAAGTCCATTTTGGATATATCATGTAAATCATATATCAGCCCATCACCTTGATACATTCTGTAAGAAGTTGGTTCGGGATGAACCCCCCCCCAATTAATAAATAAAGGCTCAACCATCAACCAGCGCCCCTCGAAGTGTCCATGCTCGTACATTATTAGGCACTTATCATAAGGAACATAAACAGATGACACTCGATCATTAAATGCACCCGGAACTTCCGCCACTTTCCCGACCTGAAAGTCACTAAAAAGTAGATTGGCATTATGCTTATCTTTGTAAAAATAAACAGCTTGGCTCGCTGATGAAATTAAAACTGTTGCAAAAAACACTATAGCTTTCAAGTAAAATCTCTTACTATCCATAATAAACTCCTTGATTAATTAATACCCCTCCGAGTGAGGCCATGCCAACCATGAGGGGATACGAAGCTTTCCATATTTTAGTATTTATGGCAACAGAAAATTTTCTCAGCAATACATAATAAATTTTTATAAATAAAGGAGCATTAACTTAAAAAATTTCGCCATCCACTCAAACACGTGCTTGGGATTTTTCTTTTCCACATTTAAGTGGGTAACTTTTAGAAATTACTTATACCATTTTTTTGATGCCAATCTTAAACTCACTAGGAGCTCTTTAAATAACTAAAATACTTCTCCATCACCTTCATCGAAATAAGCAATTCCCGCCTTTCATCCAAAAATTGGTTAAAATAATTATTTGCGTTTTTAGTAATGGCGCTGGCCTCTTCCGGGAATCTATTATAGTGATTAATGTTTTCTTCCAAATCCGAGTAATCGTCTTTTAACAAAACATAATGAAAATTTGGCACCAGACTCCCCTCCATAAACCAGGTTTCAAATCGCGGTCTGCGCATAAAACATAATGAGTTGGAAGCCATAATCCACTTCAGATTTGTGGCAACATCATTACCCTCTATACTTAATATGTAGCGATATTCTAACTGTTGGGGAATAGTGAGGAAGGGCCGTTCATAAACAGTACGTTTATTTTTGTGGTGGGTATCGCCAAAATCACAAACCGGATTGTCGAAATACTGTTCCAACAGCTTAACTCTTTCAGGCCTGTTGGACTTTCCCCTCCATACCAACTTTGGGATTTTATCCTCGAATCTAATCTTATCTTTCACCACGTAGTAATGTCGAATCTTGTTCAACTTCAACAACACCGAATTCTCATTACTTTGGTCAGCGCGAATCGGGCGGCTTTTTAAAAAAGTAGGAACATCCGGGACGTCGACAATATCCCCAAAAAGGTAGGAGTAAGAAATCTCCTTGGGGAAATAACGGATCAATGATTTAAAGTCCAGTGTATAAGCGGCACTTTTCTTGCCGCTGTACAGTTGATTTTCAAAATTCAGTTTTTCGGGCAGCACAAAAGGTGACTGCAATTTATTATAATAATTAACACGCTGCATGATCGCCTGTTGCTCGTCCAGGCTCAGCTGATCAAACGACCTCAATATATCATCCAACCGGCGCTGCCATACTTTAGAAGGAACGAGATAATTCAGCCCACCACGTAGATAGTATCTGAACTTATAAAAATTCTTTTTTGGTTGATCGAGTAATGCCATGAATTCATACCTGACCGGACTTCCTGCAAGCCGGATTGACAATAAACTATAGGAGGATAGGATCAAGTCCAAGGGTGAGCATTATGCTACAAAGCTGCCCTACCAAACAGTTCCTGATCACGCCCTGCCAGTCTGAATCTTAGGCCGCCAGTGCCTCGGCGTGTATAAACCGACCCTTATCATCTTTCATTTCTGCTATCAAACGCCACTAGAATTATGCGGCTCCAAGAATAAAACCCACCCCCCCATGCTATCGAGAAACATTGGTATCAAATTTGGGAAGAGCAGGATTACTTCAAATCAACGGTTAGGGCATCCCTTATGCATTATGATTTGCAGCCGGATGCTTCTATATGGGCGATGGGTTTAACAATGTTGGATGCCCCTGATTGCCATAACCATATATCAGGGATGATAACACCTTGCAGACGTGCGGGCCTGCTCATTACCACTCAGATAATCGCAAAGCGCAAGTTAGGCGCATAGAATGTGAGCCGCAATGCTTTTGAACGCGAAGCAAAATAAAAGACCCGCTTATAAGCCACTGCTGTCCCATAGTATGTAGATAAAAGAAAAGCCTGTTTTCCAAGTTGATACAATGTAAGTGCGACCAAACATTGATAAAACAAAGGAAAACAGGCTTTGTCACATTCTAACACCGCTTTCATCAACTACTCAAACCTTTATCGAGACATGAATTTGAAGCGGAAGCTAAAAGGCATCATGTCGGCCAAAAATTGCGCTCGGCCACTCGCTGGGATCAATTTGTCGGCATGGCCATGTCGCAGCTCTCTGGCCCCCAAAGCCTGCGCGATATCCAATCCAATCTCGAAGCGCAGCAGCATAAACTCTATCATCTCGGTGCCAAGCCAATTGCTCGCTCAACGCTAGCACGATTAAACGAAGTACAGCCCGCCGAACTCTATAAACACGTATATGCTCATCTGCTCAAGCGCTGCCAATCCATGCCGGGCACCCATCAGTTTCGCTTTAAAAATCCACTCTATTCACTCGATGCCAGTGCGATTGATTTATCGCTCTCCGTATTTCCGTGGGCGGCTCATCGCGAGGATACAGCGAACGTCAAACTCAGTGTTGGCTTGAATCACGGCACACACATCCCTGAATTTGTAGCGCTCAGCGATGGCCAGGAAAACGACGTGGTTGAAGGGCGAAAATTTGATTTTCCCAAAGGTAGCATCGTAGCCTTTGATAAAGGCTACGTGGACTATCATTGGTTTAAGTTATTGACAGATAAAAGGGTTTTCTTTGTAATCCGATTGCGCGCCAAAGCGGTTTATCGCGTGGAGGAGCGCCGTTACGCCGACAGCAGCAAAGGTATTCTCAGCGATCAGGTCATTCAATTATCCAGCGCTCATGCGATCAAGCGCGGTGCACCGAAGTTGCGTCGAATTGGCTATCGCGATGCAACAACCGGCAAGTTCTATGAGTTTCTCACCAACAATTTTCAGCTGGCGGCCACCACGATTGCAGCGATTTACAAGGATCGTTGGCAGGTAGAATTGTTCTTCAAAGCGATCAAACAAAACCTGAAAATCAAAGCGTTTGTGGGGACGTCAAGAAATGCGGTGTTAACGCAAATCTGGATCGCTATGATTGCCTATTTATTGCTGGCATTTGCGCGTCACAGTGCGAAATCCGGTTGGACAGTACAGCGGATTATGCGAGTGATTCAATTGAAGTTATTTGATCGCCGTAGCTTAAAAAGCATCCTAATGCCTGATCCGCCCGACCATAAAAAAAGCGAACCTCAAATGAGGCTCGCTTTGTGAATAGAACTATGGGACAGCAGTGGCTTATAAGCGAGCCTTTTATTTTTGGCAATTGGCATCAAAATCCGATGTATTAATTGCAGTTTCCGTGGACAAGCTCTACAGCAGTTACCCTATCGTTAAGACTGGGAGAAAGTTGATCCAAGCGATGAAATCCAGCAGATAATTTACGGCTTGGATTGTCATACCAATTGTAATACCTCACAGGATCCTGTTGCTCTGTAATTGGAGGAGCATTATTCCAAAGCTTCAAGCAACTGCTACTCGGCACTTCTACAGAGGATGCCTTATCACTAAACCATCCCAAATGCGTAAACAAGTGATTATAGGGTACAGGATAATGATACCCACCTCCATGAGTATTATGTTCAAACATCAAGGCAACTGGACAATACATGCTAGGTGGAACACCAATAACAAATCCCCCTACCCTCGGCAAAATCATATAACTTGTCATTCTGTCATTAAAGTGATTAGGGTCTCTTAAATCCATATCGTATTGACTATATACCAACCCATTATTCTGCAATACATCAGATACATACCTACCATTATATCCGTCACTTGTTACCATTATCCAACGTCCTTGAAAATTTTTGTGCTCATACATAATAAGGCATACATCTTGTGACAAAAAAGCAGAAGACACCTTATCATTTCGACTACCCGAAACTTCAGCAACCTTTTCGTATGAAAATGATTCAAACAAGAAATTAGAGAAATTTTTATCGTTATAAAACGTAACTTGAACGGCATGAACGACTTGGGAAGGCAGAACAGCCAAGAACAACACAGCGGATGCAAATTTTAACCAACAATTTTTCATATAACTCTCCATTTAAAATAGTTCCAATGATTCAACCTTAGAAGATAGAAAGACCGTCCTCAATTGGCGGCACAGAGCTTCTCATAAACATGAAAAGTTAGCAAGCTTAAACCCGTCAACAAATCTTCTTGATTTGAACCAACTATAATTATAAATTTGCCACTGCATAAGGGATTACGTTGGAAATAAGTCTACCCAACATGCTAGGGAAACTCTGAAAAATTATCTCTTTTTAAAACATCACACTCCGCAAAAGAGAATCGCCAAAATTTAGCAAGCAAACCCACTGTTTTTCATTTTTTTTCGCCTGTAATTCACCGTTTTGGCAAATTACAGGCGGACTGCCCCTAGGGCAGTAAGCACGATTTCATTCGCAACAGGTTTGCTAAACCCGCCAACACATATAAACGGTTGGTATTTTTTGCCAACCCGCGATAGCGAACCTTGCTGTAATGAAACACGCGCTTGATGTAGAAAAAGGCGTGTTCTACTTTTGCCCGCATGTTGGCTTTCATTTTTTCTGCCTGCGCCAATGGATCTGACTTGGCTAGCCTCGCACGTTTGCCAGGACGCATCGCAATAAACCAATCCACCACGCGAGCGGCATGCTCTTCGCGTTTGTCAACGCCGAGATAGCCTGCATCGCCCCATACGCGTTGCTCATCACCGTGCAGCAATTTATCGGTTTGGGTAATATCGTGCTCATTGGCT
>DATJLF010000092.1:0-71609 GCA_035490715.1 Cellvibrio sp. | reverse complement strand
GTATTTGTATTCGTGAAGATGAAACATTAATTACAAAAGATTCTTCGCGTTTTTTGCCGCATATTATTCTGGATTAACCCGCTCGCCATTAATGGATTTAATTACCCGGCAAGGATTGCCGACAGCAACCACTCCCTCAGGTATATCTCTATTAACCAGGCTGCCTGCACCGATTACGGAACCGTTTCCAATACTGACACCTGCCAAAATAATCGCACCCCCGCCAATCCAGCAATCATCACCGATGCTAACGGCTGCGCTAAATTCCTTTCCTGTCGCACGTTCGGACGGGTCAAGAGGATGAGTGGTTGCATAGACCTGTACACCAGGGCCAAACATCACCCGGTCTCCAATTCGAACTTCCGCACAATCCAGAATCACACAGTTGTGGTTAGCATAGAAACGTTCACCCAAAAAAATATTAGTACCGTAGTCACAAAAAAAATGAGGCTCTATGTAGGCTGTAGAAACTTGCGCGAAGAGTTGTTTATAAATAGGTTTGCGAGCTTTGGTTTGATCAGCGCGTAAATTGTTCAGCTGATGGCAAAGGTCCTTCGCACGTTTGCGGGAGGCAACCAGTTCCGGTGCGAATGGATTCACTTCATAAAATGGATACATGTCATAACTCTCAAGCGAAAAGCATTTTTACGGTAGAATGCTGTGGAACCAGAGCATAATCATAGAGCATACCCCATGAGAACCAATGATATTTTTCGAAAAATTGCCCAGTCCTTGCAAATGGATACCAGCCAAATCCAACAACTATTTTCCGCAGTCAATATCGATTTGAGCGATAAAGAATTGAGCAACCTACAAAAAACGGACTACGAGCCGGGCTTTGAGCCGTTGCCAGATTACATCCTGCTAAGCTTCCTGAATAGTTTGATCGACAGCAAGCGGGGTAAGAAAGAAGGTGCAATTTCTGAACCGATTAGTAAACACCAAAAAATCACTAACAATGACGTTCTGAAAAAATTACGCATTGCTTTTAACTTACACGAAAAAGATGTACGCGATGCGCTGAAACTCGTAACTATTGAGTTAACCAAATCAGATTTATCCGCGCTTTATCGCAAACCCGACAATAGTCAATTCAAAGTCTGCGATGATGAATTATTATTGGATTTCATTGAAGGACTAGGGCTACTGCTTCAACAAGACAATGATCAGGAAAATTAACCTGTGGATGAGAAACAAATCAAAAATGATGTGCAGCGTTGGTTAAACGAAGTCGTTATAGGTTTAAACCTTTGCCCATTTGCGAGCAAACCTGCTAATGAAAATCGGGTGAGGTTTTTTATCTCACCTGCAACAGACGATGAAATGTTGCTGCAAGATTTGCAACAGGAAATGGAGTTGCTTGATCAAAGGCCTTCAAATGATGTGGAAACCACCTTAATTATTATCCCCAATCATTTGCAGGACTTTTTCGATTACAACCAATTCCTGAATTGGGCTGAGCGACTCATCAAACGCAATGGCTGGTTGGGTATTTATCAACTGGCAACTTTTCATCCTGATTATTGTTTTGCTGGCGCAGCGCCAGATGATACGGAGAATCTGACTAACCGATCACCTTACCCGATCTTGCATATTATTCGTGAAGCAAGCCTGGAAAAAGCATTGCGGTATTATGAGGGGGTTGAGGAAGTTCCTGAAAACAACAAAAAACGAATCATTGCGCTGTCCTTAGAGCAAAAGCGAAGGTTATTTCCATATCTGATCAATAGATCATTTGATGCGTGAAAATGTGATTGGCAAGTTATAAAATTGACGAAAGACTATTCGTAATTTATTGCAATGAATTGCAAGCGATCTACATGTGATCGCTTGCATTAATAAGTTAATTGTCTAATTTTTCGATTTTTCATTAAATTGCATGGCGAAATAGTAAAAATCTTTTTCATCAATACTTTTATTTTTGCAGGATATCCCTCCTTCCAAAACGCCTGTTGATGTTGTCAAATTTGTAGGCGTAAGAAGAATTGCCTGTTTTTGTTCTCCACAAACCAGATCTTTATGCAAGTTCCATTTCTTTCTCTGGTCTTCTGTAATTGGCCCTCCAATCACCAAAGCAACTGAAGTGACTCCTTGGTTTTTATATGGGTAAGTTTGTAATATCTTGGCATCGTTTCGTGCAAAATGACAAGGAGGTCTTAACTTCAAATCATATGTTGCTTCCTTGTTGTTCTCGGACACCAACAAAATACAGTTTTCAGTGTTTTGCGATAGGCGCAATGAGTAGCGATCCAATTCTGCGCTATCGCTAATAATGGAGTCATTCGCGTGGCAGCCCATGCAAAAAAAAGTCAGGGCAATCAATCTTGTCTTCATTAAGGAAGTTCCCAAAACCATACTTGTTCTCCGAGTGAAAAATATTGTGGGGAGCCGCCTTTCATACTGCTGCCATCCCAAATATCAATATGATCAGTGCTTCCCCAGCCATTCATTATAAAAACTATGCCCTTCTTGCCAACATAATTTGCAGAGGATACTTTTGTTCCTTTAGGGCTTTGTTTTGTGGTTCCAAAAATTGTGGGATTTGCATGCATCCAGTCAGCTAATTCTTGAGCTGCTAATATGTGCCCAGGTTTGTGGTTCCGGCAGCTCCAGTAAGTGTTACATCTTCTTTGGGGAAACATTTTATTAAATGACGAGGTATCTACCCCGGATTTTTCAAGTGCAACAGTCATTCTTATTGCACATTGGTTTGAAAAAAGTTCTGTGCTGCAAGGTGAGTCAGGAGCGGGATGGTTATCCCAGATGGTTTGAGCAGTGATAGTTGGCATAGTGTAATCCTTGACATTAGTGGTGACGGGAGTTGTGCGCTACAATAAGCCATGCAGAATTTATAAAATGATATACAAATCTCAAAACCGGATTTTTACTTATTATGTCATCACACCTACCTCAATTTGATTAACAGTCTTATGAAAAAGGCATGATAAGTTCAATCGCGCGATTATATTTATTAACTGTCATTGATGGGCTGTTATTTTGTTTTTCATTGCTGAATCGCTCTCTCCAATTAATCTCCAGACTGAAAGCAGGGATTTTTTATTCCAGAGACATTAATTTATCTGAAAGCATATTTCAGTTCTGAGTGCCTGAAGATTACATTGAGAAAGCGATTCCTCAACAAAAAATGAAGGACTATGAATAAAGCGAAAGCTGAGGTGTATGAAGCTTTAAAGTAAGATCCACTTTAAGTGTTAATAATTTGAATATTAGAAAAATTAATTAATTTGAGTCTATATAATCCGCTGAAAAACTATTTGAGTGTATATATACTAAATAATTATCCAGTCACAGAAGATGCATTTATGGATACAATAATAAAATTCGGAGTTGTGTTGTTACTGTTGTTTGGTATCGTTTGGACACTACTACCCTGGAGTTTCGGACTAAATAATTACACCAAATGCCATGGCAAATTTTTGACGCTGGCGGCTCGTGGTAGTTGGGTGATGTTGTTTCTTGCCCACCCATTATTGATATACCTTATTTGCTTCAAGCATATCGAGTATGGATATCCACTTTTATGTCTGGTTATTGGCCATATTACTTTTGGTAAGGTTTTTGGGCGGGATGTGGGTACTGCATGAATGGTAAGGTGAAGCCATTTGTGAACTCAATCACATGGATTGGTGATTCCAGAAAATAATCCTTGTCCTCGTCGGATGAATGGTTCCTGTCGTCAAAACTTTTGTTACCATTCTTTTCATCTAGACCAAGAAATCTGCCTACCCTTGCAGGACAGGCTACCGGTCTACCCACATTTAGATCATCACAGGTTTATCGTTTTATGAAACCGGGTTTCTTTAAACTAACTCTTGTTATTTTCAGTTTATTTTGTGCAGTTGGAGTTTTTGCCATGACATTAGGTGATGTTGGTCGAGTATGTTTGTTTTCTGCAATATCCGGAACTATTACTCTGGATGGTAAGCCGGTGGCGAATGCGCGTTTAGTCCGCACTGGTGATCGTGATGGCCCAAGAACAGATGAAACAGTGACCGATGAAAATGGTTACTTTGAATTTCCTCCTATGTATGAACGCACTATCACCAAATTCCTGCCTCAGGAGTTTGTGGCTTCCCAGAAAATTATTGTGCACTACCAGAATAAGCAATATGAAATGTGGAGTGCAGTAAAAAGGAAACCTGAAGAGAATGTTGAGTCGCGTGGGAAACCATTATCTGTAAAGTGCGAATTAAATGCGGAACAAAATTTAATTATAGTTAATAGCTCACCCATCCATAGTTTATGTACTTGGGATGTTGAAGCAGATCCGAAAATTGATTGGGAAAAAGAAGGTTTTTTTGACAATTAATCCAACTGTTTTATTAGTTGCCACATTATTTTTAACATCAGGAATGAAAACATGCCGGAATTCAGCCCAAAGGTTTCAGCGAGCCTTGCCAAAGATGTATATGCGCTCACAAAGGAAAGCTCTATTGAAAAAGCGATTAACGTTTTGAATAGTCAATATGGCGGTAATTTGGTTTTTTCTGAAGACGTTATGCTCAAAGCAAAAACGGGTGGCCCATGGATGATAAAATGCAGAACAGCATTTGGATTCACATTAGTGGGTAAAGGTCCATTACAAGGTCACGCAGTATTTTTGTTTCGTGGCACGCAGTATCTGGCGGATTGGCTAACAAACCTTAATGTCACGGTATCAAGAAGCGTATCTGGCCAACCGGTACATGATGGCTTTAATCTGGCTTTCAAAAGTATGGAGCCGCAGTTGAAGGAATTTATGGGTACATTGATGAAAAATAAGATTACCCAGATTCATTGCGTGGGGCATAGCTTGGGCGGTGCACTTGCTACCATTTGTGCCGATTGGATTAAAAGTTCATACAAAATCAAACCTTATTTATATACATTTGGTAGCCCTCGTGTGGGTTTAATTGGTTTTGCAGATTGTTGCACAAGTAATATTGGCGCAGAGCGAATTTTCCGCGCATATCATAAAACTGATATTGTTCCCTGTATTCCAACCTGGCCTTTTATTCATACGCCCAATGCTGGGACAGATTATTATTTGCCGTCTCCCGGTATTGTGCCGGGTGCTACTTATCATGGTATGGATAAATATGTTGAATCGGTGAGTGGAAAAAATTGGGCAACGCTGGGTGCATTGGAAATTGAAAAGAAAACTGAGAGTGGCATTGTTCAGTGGCTTAAAACATCTACTCCGGTGGGGCTTACCATTACAGCGATGGAATGGCTCAATCAAGCATTGGTATATGTGCTGAAGAAATGTTTGAATGGTGCGGCATGGGTAATTTCCGGGACTATGGGTACATCGTTTACTTTGATGGATCAACTCGCCTATGTATTGAAAAAGGGCATCGATATTTCAGAAGGAATATCCACCTTGGTGCTTCAGCTGATCCGTAAAATCATGGAAATCCTCGGAATGAAACGGACTCTGAAGGCTATAGATTTGACCCGTGAATTTATCCGTAATATTTTCCTCAAATTGCAGGCTAAAGCCAACGAATATGCCAGAGCAGCGTTAAGTGATGTCATGGTAAAAGGACGTGCGATTTAAAATTTAATCGAGTAAATAAAAAAGGAGCAGCTGAAAAGCTGCTCCTTTTTTATTTCTGAACTTAGTAATTAATCTGGAAATTAATAAATACTTCTCTACCTACATAATCGTAACCGCTGTACAAAGGGGAATTGCCAACGCGATTAAAGTAGCCGGCAGAAATTTCCGGAGGAGTTTCGTTGGTCAGGTTGCGTACCCCAAAAGTTGTTTTCCAGGAATCTGCTTGGTAACGAGCTGAAATACGGTGCTCCAGATAACTGGGAACTGTGTAATCTGAAATACTTTCTGTTGGTTCTTCATCAGCTTGATAATATCCATCCATATTATCGATCCATTCTACACCGTAAAGGAATCGCCACTCATCCAATGTATAGCTGAGTGATGCAGAACCACCAAACTCAGGTTTTTCCAATCCACCATTAAAATCTTGCAGTGGATCATCAGAAAATAATTTTTCAGATTGTTCGTAATAGCGTGTGACGCTCAGGTTCATTCCGAAACTTCCCGGGCCTATTTCCTGATCGAAATCAATATTGATATCCAGACCTCTCACCACTTCGGTAGCAACGTTAGTATAGGCATCGTTCACAGTAAGTTGTTTGGTGACTGGATCGCGCGAAATTAAACGGCACACGCCTGTTTTGTTAACAAAATCATCAGCGGAGTTGTAACATTTATCGAGGATGTTAACTTCCCCAACCTGATTCACCCCGTTTTCTATCTTAATATCAAAATAGTCAACAGCGATGCTTAGATGGGTTGAATCACCAATCTGCGGATCCAGAATAAATCCATAGGTGACGTTGTCTGATGTTTCGGCAAATAAACCTGCTTCAGCACCGCCCAAATTGAAAATTTCAATACCATTGGTGGCGTTAAATTCTGGTTGGCCGGGCAGTTCGATAGCACAGTTAGCAGCGAGGTTTGGATTCACATCTGCTGCGCCGTAATCATTGCAAGGGTCTAGTGACGCGGCGCGGAAACCACTGGTTGGCCCCTGGAATTGTTCAAAGAGCGCCGGTGCACGGAAAGAAGTGCCACGACTTGCGCGTAGCGAGAACCAATCGGTTGGTGAATAAATTAATCCGATTTTGTAAGTATCATCCGATCCATAAGAATCATAATCGGTGTAGCGTAGGGAGCCGTTCAGCGTCAAATCTTCCGCAAAGGCTACACCGGATAAAATCGGAATCTGGATTTCGGTGTAGACTTCGGTGACTTTATCTTCACCTACAGTGGGTGTGGCACTACTTAAATTGTATAGATTGCCGTTCACACTGTTTGCATCCGGTTGATCATTAATTTCCATTTTTCGATGCTCTAATCCCACTACGCCTTGTATTTTTCCTGCGGGCAGATCAAAGAGAGGGCCGTCAACAATTCCACTGTAAATAGATTCTTCGTATTCAGTATTACCTGATGTGTTTTGAAAAATGTAATCCTTGAAATCTTGCGGTAGATTACCGCCTACTACTGCCGCAGTTAGCAATGGATAGGGGATGCATTTTTCGTTCGGATCGGTCAGGTTTATGTCGCAGGTTAAACCATTGCGCACCAGACTTGGGTCTACACTGCCTGGAGCCGTAACTGCATCACTGGCATACGTTAATTTATCGATCAGGAATGAGTTGCGATCATAATCTGCGTCGGATTTTGCAACGCTCGCATAAAAATCATAACGCCAATCAGGCAGAAATGTTAAATCGCCTTTAATTCCGATGGTGGGTTTATAAAAATCGACACTTTGTTCACTGTGATCACTACCGAAACCAATAAACGCACGCACGCCTACGCGCTCGCCGTCACTCAATCCCTGGTCAGCACCGAAGTTACCGTAAGCCAATTCCGCAGGGATTAGTGCGCTGCCGCGGCGGTAATCCATCGTAAGTTGACGATAACCGGTTTGTTCAGATTCACGACGGGATATGAGCAATTCTCCATAAAGTTCTGCGTCACCCAATGATTGCAAATCATATTTACCCTGCACAAAGCCGGTATAAATTTTAGCGGGCGAAATTAAATCTTCATCCAGCATGCGCGGGTCAAAGGTGTCGCGGATGTTGGAACTCATGGGTACAGCTCTACCATTGATTGTCTCGGTGCCTCCTACGCCTTCATAGCCTACAACACCAGAGAGCACTGCAGCGTTCGGGCGAAAACGTGTAAACGAACTATTGGCAGGATCAGGTGCATTAGATGCACCAACAACAGGTCCATTTAGACCAAGATCATCCCAATTGCTCGCCGTGACACCTTGCGTACCAATTGTGTTGACGGTAACGCCGTTCGAACCGGTACTAGTGATGGGATAACATTTCGATTTTCCAGTTTTGGGATCTACATCGTCATAAGACTCCCCGGTAACCGGATCGCGGAATTTATCCTGATTACAACGAGTCCAGTCGCGATCCTTCAGCGCCAATGTTTTGCGTTCGAAAACATCAAATGATCCCGATAGTGAAAAACGCTCTTCATTCATACCACCTGAAATGGAAAGGCGGGTTTGCTCACCATCACCTTCGGTGGGAATATTGAAGTCGCCTTCGATGGAAAGCCCTTCAATTTCTTCGCGTGTAATAACGTTGATAACACCGCTTACTGCGTCCGAACCATAAATGGATGAAGCCCCATCACGTAGAATTTCCACGCGTTCAATCATTGCAGTGGGAAGCACGTTTAAGTCGGCCGTGCCTACGGAACCCTGTGTACCTGATGGGGCAACACGACGGCCATTAATTAATACCAGAGTCCTGCTTTCACCCAGGCCACGCAGCGAAATGGTATTAGCACCTGGGCCGCCGTTAGTAACGTAACCGCCAAAAGCATTATTAATTTGTGAGCTACCACCGGTGATGGCATTGGATTGCAGCAAATCAGTTGTGGAATTTAAACCAGCCGCTGTTGCATCCTCGCGGGAGATCATGATGGTCGGCGAAATAGTTTTTAAATTCGTTTGGCGAATGCGTGAGCCCACGACCACCAGCTCTTCAATTTCATCTTTAGGTTTGGTTTGCGGGTTTTCCGTAGCTGGTTGTGCATAAAGTTGTGGACTCACGAGTAATGCACTGCACATGCTTGCTGCAATAAAAATCTTTGTGCGATTGGTGATTGAATTAAAGTAAGCGGTGTTTAAGTGTATGGCGAGGGATAAAAGAGTGCGCTTGTTCATCATAACTCCTTCGTATGGCAATATGAGTCCGCATGAAGTGCTGACATTATTCATTAAAATTCCACAACGCGACATCAGCCCATTCAATGTGCGCGCTGCATACAGTCTAGTGACAAGCAAAAAATCTGCCGTCTAAATTACGTTGCTTTTGTGAGTTTTCGCACGTATAGGGTGCAAAAAAATATGAGGTGGTGCAGAAATGAAAAGCTACGCGCCATTATTTCTGCAACAGAGAAGAGTTTTTAAATCGAAAAGATTTTTTAGCGCGGTTGGCTAAAGCAATCAATCAAAGTCATGACTGATTTTGCCTCGCTAATACTGCAAGGGTTATCGCGGTCGCCACGGAAATAGCTGTTCACTTGTTCGATCATTGGCTGTTGGATGTGTTGTGGATTGGGAATCACAATTTCTTCTTCGCCATTTTCTTTACTTAAACGAATAACTTGCTGGCCAAAAAAATTAATACTTAATTTTCCGTTGGTGCCAATCACCTCACACAGGTCCCGTGTTTGTTGTGGCGCTACCGCAAAATGCCAGCGGCCTTGTAATATCACACCGGATTCCAGCCTTGCCAAACCGTGAACACAATCGTCGGCCTCATTAAACTGACGCTGATTGGTGCCAAATCCAGTAGCGTGCAAAACATTTCCGAACCAATGAAGCATTAAATCCAATTGGTGTGGCGACAAATCGTGGAATAGGCCCCCGCCTGACAATGCAGGAATGACGCGCCAATTATCCTGCGTCGTGGTGATAATTTTGGATGCGGCGGGTTGCAGCATGTCTAACTGCACCAATAGTGGATCACCAATCGCGCCAGTGCGTATTAATTCGTGCATTTTCATGAAGCAAGGAACATAACGGCGATAATGAGCTGCACAGACTTTTTTGCCGGTTGCTTTTTCTACTGCGATTATCTCATCGCATTCGGCGGCGTTGACCGTAACAGGTTTTTCGATGTACACATCTTTGCCAGCGTACATTGCTGCAATGGCGTAATCTTTGTGTTGCGCGGGTGGCGTTGCTATGTAAATAGCATCTATTTCCGGATTTGCGAGCAAAGCCTGGGCGTTGTCATACCAGTTTGGTACTGAGTGCCGTTGTGCGTAGTCCCGGGCTTTATTGCCGTCGCGACGCATCACCGCCAATAGTTCTGAAGCGGGTGCTTTGTAAAAACCTGGCCCACTTTTTGTTTCGCAAACATCACCAGCACCAATAATTCCCCAACGGATTTTTTTCATGCTCATTACACCAAAGTAATTTTATCTTTTTCGATTAAAATTTTTCGCTGCTTGTACAACAAGCTCAACGCATTCTTATAATTTCCCTTGCTTATATTAAACGCTTTGTAAATCGCGTCGGGTTCACTTTTGTCGGTGAGAAATGAAACTCCACCGCGCCGTTGTAAATCCGCAAGGATTTTTTCTGCGAGTTCCTCTTTCGAATCGTGGGAGCGTTGTTGCAAACTTAAATCAATTTTTCGATCAGGACGAATAGTTTTTACGAAGCCTTTTACTTTCTCGCCGTAAAGTAAAGTGCGGAAAGCATCATCGCGAAAAATCAGGCCGAGATGAGTGTGATTGACAATGGCTTTATAACCCATCTCACTGCGACCACATATCAATAAATCCACCGGTTGTTGTGCGCGCAAACCACTTGCCCGTTCTTCCAAATGGCGATTTAACCGTGAGGAGGCGGTAATACGGTGAGTGTGTTGATCCAGATAAATGCATACAACATAGGAGCGGCCGACCTCCATTGGCTTATGTTGTTCGCTGTAGGGGACTAGTAAATCCTTCGGCAATCCCCAATCAAGGAAGGCGCCGACCTGATTAACTTCTTTTACTTCCAGAAATGCACACTCACCGACGCAGGCTTTCGGGGTGAGTGTTGTGGCGATAATACAATCATCTGAATCCAGGTAGATAAATACATCCAGCTCATCACCAATGGACATGGACTCGGTAACGTAACGCTTGGGTAATAAAATATTGCCAAATTTGCCGCCATCCAGAAAAATGCCGAAGTCGGTGCGTTTAATAATGGTTAAACGGTTTTGCTCGCCTACACGTAACATGGAAAATACCGGGGTAAGTTGCCAAAGACGAGTGCTAGTCTATGCGCGACCCTCATTGATTGCCAGTTAAACCGCTGTTCCCGTTTATTCATTAATGAGTCATGTTGTTATGCAGATGTTTTCTTTTATTTATGCCGGGCGTGAATTTGTGATCGAAGCAACTCCCGCCACCGGGGAAGAATTGGTTAAGGTGGATGGTGAAACAGTATCCCATTTGCGCAATTTTAATCCCATTAGCGAGCATCGCTTCGATATGCCGGATTTGGGAGATGTACGAATTGGATTCCAATTGAATGTACCTGCTGCCAGTGTTATCTATCAAATGTGGGTGGGCGAAGTTCAGGCGTTAGGTGCCCAAGCCCGTTTGATCACTGTTCAGGGTGACGCAGAACAATTAAGTAATAGTGATTCTTTCTCCACCGATGCAATCGCCACTCCAAAACCCGCGCCGGTAAAAAATAGCTCCTGGCTGTCGTTGGCATTGGTTGGGTTCAAATTATTAAAAACCGTACAGGTGATAAAAGTTGCCTTACTCGCCGCGTCAGTTGCCGTTTACAGTGTGATGTTCACGGTTGAATTTGCATTGGCTCTTATCGGTGTATTGGTTTTCCATGAATACGGCCATTTACGCGCGATGAAAAAATGCGGATTGCCTACTAAAGGTATGTATCTCATTCCATTCGTCGGTGGGCTCGCTGTTGGAGATATGCCAAAAAGCCGTTGGCAGGACGTGTATATTTCGATGATGGGGCCGGTGTTTGGCTTACTAATGACCTTGGTATTTTATATATTTTATTTAATTACCGAGAGCCATTTTGCCGGATTGGTTGCATCGACTAGTGCGTTACTGAATTTATTTAATTTGATTCCTGTTTATCCATTGGATGGTGGGCGTGTAGTAAAATCGCTGGTGTTTTCCGGTCGGAATTATTTGGCCTTAATTGCATTGCTGGGTATTTCAGCGTTGTGTTTTGTATTCGCGTGGAAAATGGGTTTTTATTTCATCACCTTTTTTATTGTTATTGGTGTGATTGATATAGTGGCTGGCTGGCGAGTTGGGTTGGCAGAAGATATCACTCCCCTGAATCGTTACGGGATTTGGTATTCATTGTTATGGTATTTGGTTGTGGTGGCGTTATTTTTGGGAATGATCGTACTGATTGCACAGGATGCATTGCCCGGTTCAGAAATCGCGATGAAAGTTTTGTCGTCTTAATCTTCAAAAAGTAATTTAAAAACAAAAAGCCCGTCGCAGTACGGGCTTTTTTATTCAGTATCAATCAGCAACAAAATGTTTCTTCACTACACTAATGTGAATTAAAAGCCCTTTTTCGTTACAGTGGGCCGATTCCAAATAATTAAGAAAAGGAAACGTTTATGTTTAAACCTCAAATTGCTTCGCCTGCGTTTTTCCCTTCGCGTAAAAAAATACTGGCAACGCTCGTTAGTTTTATCGGTATCAGCGGTTTTGTTCCGCCTGTAATGGCGCAAATAGGCAGCGCGAGCCTTGGTGGAATTATTGAAACTCGCGACCAGCCTCTCGCCGGAACAGCTGTTACTTTAATCAACACGGCCAATGGTTATAGTGCCAAAACGATTACCAAATCGGATGGTAGTTATGTAATCACAGGTTTGGCACCCGGTGTCTATCGGATTGAGGTGGATGGTAAAAGTTTGCAGGGGCAACAACCGATTAATTTACGTGTCGGGCAGAAAGTGAATCTGAATATTGATTTGGAAAAAGATAATCCCGAACAGCCGGTGGAAGAGTTATTAGTGTTGGGAACCCAGGTTAATTACAACGTGGGTGGAGAGGTGGGGACTAATATCACTATCGAGCAAATTGAAGCGCTTCCGCAAACCACGCGTAATTTCCTCGCTTTTGCCGACCTTGCTCCTGGCGTTCAATTTAATGAAGGGCAGGATGGTAGCACCAGTATTCAGGGCGGGGCACAAAGCCCTAACGCGATTAATGTATTTATCGATGGCGTGGGACAAAAAAATTACGTGCTGCGCGGTGGCGTGAGTGGACAGGATGCAAGCCGTGGAACTCCTTTCCCGCAATCTGCTATTGCTGAGTATAAAGTTATCACCCAAAACTATTCTGCTGAATACGACCAATTAAGCAGTGCCGCGATTGTTGCGGTGACGGCATCAGGAACCAATGAATTCAAAGGGGGATTTTTTTACGATTATTCTGATGATGGTATGCGTGAAAAAAATCCCAATGAATTAAAAGTTTATGAAAAAGTACCGAGTCAGCAAATTCAATATGGCGCTAACACCGGCGGCCCTATTATTCAGGATAAATTGCATTTCTTTATTGCTTACGAAGGAAAAAGTAACCGTGATCCGCGCGAAGTAACAGTGGGTTCCGGTTACGATGTTGCTAAATTACCGGAAGGTGTTCGTGCGCAACTTGGAGGCGTAGGCGCTACGTTCAAGGAAGATTTATTTTTTGGCAAACTCAGTTACGTGATTAATGATGAACAAAAAATTGAGTTGACAGCCAAATATCGTGATGAAACGGAATTGACCGGTATTGGCGGGCAACGTGTGTTGACTTTTGCTACGGACAAAGAGAACGAAGAAACACGTTGGGTGCTTAGCCACAGCTGGCGAACGGATAATTGGTTAAATGATTTTCGCTTCACCCACGAGGATTACACTTTTAACCCGCGCCCACACACCATAGGTAACGGTGTAATCCTATTCAATGCCGCCGATAAAGAGGTGCTAAGTACAGGCGCGGGCCGTGATTACCAGGAAAAAAGCCAGTCAGGTTGGGGGCTTCAGGAAGATTTCACTTACATCGCTATAGAAAATCATCAAATCAAAACCGGCTTTAAATATAAAGCGGTAGAGTTGTCGTCAGCGGAACAACAACCTTACAACCCACAGTATCGCTATAACATTGATTATTCGTGGACACAGCCATTTCGTGTGGAGTGGGGCGCACCGCTGGCTAATATTGGCGATGGAACAGCACGCAGTGATAATGAACAAATTGGTATTTATATTCAGGATGACTGGAGTGCGACAGATCGTTTAACGATTAATGCCGGTGTGCGCTGGGATTATGAAAAATCCGATGATTATTTGAATTACCAAACACCAGATGCTGTGGTTGCCGCGCTCAGTAATTGGAGCAATTTGAATAACTCGAATATTAATGTGGAAGATTATATTAGCCGTGGTAATAACCGCGATACTTTTACTGACGCATGGCAACCTCGTTTAGGTTTCAGCTACGACGTAGGCACTGATTATAATCTGGTGCTGTTTGGCGGTGCGGGGCGTGCGTATGACCGCAACCTGTTTGATAATCTCCAGCTTGAATCCACCAAGGCAACATTTCCCACTTACAGTATTAATTTTGATTCCGAAGATCCTCAGCATAATTGCAACCCGGCAGTGGAAACCAATTGTGCTCAGTGGGACCCCAAGTATTTAACACGCGCTGGTTTAAATGAGTTGCTCTATGAAAATAGCGGCTCGGGGCGTGAGCTGTATATGGTGAATAATGAATTAAAAACACCTTATTCCGATCAATTCAGTGTTGGGGTGCGAGGAGTACTGGGTAATTGGGATGCAGAATTAAGCTTATCGCATATAAAAAGTCACGATGGTTTTGTGTGGATGTTGTTAAACCGTCGCCCGGATGGCAGCTTTTTTGAACCTGGCGCAAGTTGGGGACAACCATGGGGTTTTGGTGTGCCGGGATTTAGCAATGGATTGATTGGTATGAATGGGCTTGAGTCCGAATCGGATTCACTTTATATCAAACTGGATAAACCCAAGGACGATGATTTTTGGGGGATGACTGTTGCGTATACCTATACCGACGCGCAGGAAAATCGCAAATCCGGTGAAACCTTCGCGCTCGATTATCCTGGTATGGATGATTACCCCTGGTATCAATCCACTTCCGTGCCTGCACACCGTCTCGTTATCGCTGCACTGTTTGATTTGCCTGGCGGAATTAATTTTTCGGCAAAGTTAAATCTGGAAAGTGTAAAAACTTATATGGGTACGGATTGCCGCGCCGGGTGGAACACCTGTAAATACAATACATTTAAACCGGAGGGTGACGGCTTTGTCGGTTACAAACAACTGGATATTGCATTCAGCAAACAAATTTCCACCAACTCATGGGTCACTGATAGCGTGTTGAATCTGCGCCTTGATGTACTCAACCTGACAAATGCAGTAAACCATGGCGGTTATCAGGACTGGTTCGGCGGGGCAGGTGAGCCGTTACCGGAAAATTTTGCGCAACCAAACGGCACTTTTGCGGGACCACCGATGACGTTGAAGTTAGGTGTGAGTTGGAATTGGTAACGATTTAAAAAAATCCCCGATGCAATTCGGGGATTTTTTTAGCGAATATTTATAAAAACGGATCGTCTTCGTCGGCGGGAAAATAGCGTTCCGCCGTAATTACGCCCGGTTTTATCTTATGTGCAAGCAAATCATCAACATCCTGATTAACCTGCGTTACCAGCTCCAGCGCTTGATCACGATCCAATGATTCCAACAATGCATTGCCCCAGATAGAAACATGACGTAAATAAATGGTGCGTGTATCCGATTTTTTGGCCCACTCCGAGGAAACCAGAAGACCAATCCGGTCGACTTTGGATTTTATTTCACTGGCTTCAGACGGATCGGCAATTTGCTCCAGCAATTCATTGGTCATTTTGGTCCAGCCGCGACCATAAAGCTCCCAACCATTATAGAAACGCACAATCCAGGTCATGTATTCATCCTGGGTTTGGATTTTTTTGTTTGCTGCATCGGCTTCGTAGGATTTTACGAAGTGATTGCGCGATGGCATTGTGCTTGGCCAATTCTCATCGCGCGCAAGTTTTTGTGTGCTACAGGCAAATAAACTGGAAACCAGCAGGAGTGATGCCAGTGAACGAAGGAAGGTTGCGGTGTTCTGCATAAATTAAATTGTTGGTGCTCGATGGGTTGGCGATTGGACAAGTGTGACTTGCGTTTGTTGCAATAGTATAAAAGTACTCAAGCGAAAATAGACAGTAGTAAACAGTATGTTGCTCAGACTTTTCTGTTGTAGCGACAGCAAGAAAAACCTGCCGTCGCTATAAGTCTTGCTTTAACGTTCGCGCCCTCCGCGAATTTCGCTACGTTCGCCGCCACCGCGACTTTCACGCGGACTATCGCGGAACCTTTCAACTCGTTCAGCGCGGGGCTGCTCAATCCTTGGTGCGTGTTCCATACGTTGTGGTCGTTCTATGCGTTCAAGACGTTGCGGTTGGCGCTCCTCTCTCTGCATTTGTGGACGTTCGACTCGCTCCTGTTGGGGACGCTGGTAACGCTGGCTTTCCGAGCGTTCAATCCGTGGCTGGTTCAAGCGAGTCTCCGGATTGGAACGGTTTTCCTGCCGGCGATTACTCTCACGATTTTCTGTACCCCAGCGCCTCTCGTTGCTCAAGGCCGTTCCATCATTACGTAAAGATCCCGGATTGCGTTCATTGCTGCGGGTATTCATCCGTTCGCGCAATTGTTCTGCGCGTGGTTGTACGCGTTCATTTCCTTGCGTGGCCGCACGGTTTGTCGGGGAATTTATTTGGCCTGCCTGGCGACGTTCCATACGCTGTTGAAATTCCTCTGAACGGTTCTGGCGTGAATCGCGTGCTTGATTGGGAGCAATATGTGAGTTGTTTCGTTCTCCGCGCATTTGAGATTGCGCGCGTTCATTCCCCCGGTTATGACGATCTTCACCGCGCACGTTGGCACGATAGACTTTTGACTCGCGGAAACTTTCCCGAGGGCTATTGAAACGTTCACGGGTGCGATTGTCGTAGTACGCTACACCACGTCTGTGCACAGGATTATGGCTCCAACGGGTAGCGTTAACGTGGCGTACTACACTGCGGCTGTCATAAAAGCGGTGATGGTGATGATGGTGGCGATCAACCACATATACCCGGCGGTCACGCCAGTGGCATCCGCTAAAGTAAAAGCGCGGTCCTATGTGAACACGTGGCCCCCAATAGAATCCGGAAACGAATACATAACTGCTCGGGTAGCGCCAGTATACGGGGGGATAATCCGGCCACCACCAATTACCATAAACCACTCGTGTGTCGTAAGCGGGGACATACACCACGCGCTCCACACTAGGCTCAATGATGATCGTCTTCTCTTCGCGAATTACGCGCACGTGCTCGACTTTATTAAGGTTACCTGAGGCATAAGCACGGTTACGCAGCTTTTGTACACTATCCATTACGGCTTCTTCGTCGGCCAGAAATGCATCCCCCAATTGCTGGGTCCAATCCAGGTCCTCACTCATACGACGCAAAATATCAGGGAACGCGACCAGGGCTTTTACGCTGGGGTCCCATTCCCGGCCATCAACGGCATTTACTGCATCATCACCGTTATAGCGAGTGTTATTGCGAGCCCAGCGATCAGCTTCAACAACTTCCAGGGGGTAGGTTGATGCAATAAGCACATGGGATAAAACCGTATCCGGGTAAAGGGCGATAGGTGCGAGCAGCGAGTCCAGTTGGGCGTCCGTAAAACTGGCTTGTGATGCCGCATTAGTATAAGCAGGACGATCTACCGCCTGGGTGGTGGTACAGCCTACCATCAGGGGTAATAACAGGCCGATGGTTAACGCAAGTTTGCCGGGGCGTTGCAGTAACTGGCTCATGGTTTTCGCGCTCGCATTCGCGTATCAGGTTTGCCTATATAGGCGAAATAATTTCTTATCCCTTGGGTTGTTGTTAGCAACATAAATTCCCGAGATTGATTCATATATAGGCGCACGGCGCTTAATGCTGGCTGAACTGATTTCAGGGCATTCAAGATTTTGCCAATCCCTTCTTGCTTGACTAATCGAGTGCCGCCCCGATAATGGCGCACTTCCTCCCAACTCGACTTTTAACCCGGGATTTACGAATGATTGACGTCAATTTTCAGCTAAAAGGCAGTGCAATTACTGTTGTGGTGCTTGCCATTATCCGCTATGAGTCCAAGAGTCTGGTGGATGAGCTGAAGGAAAAGATTGCCCAAGCCCCCCAATTCTTCGTGAACTCACCGGTATTGATCAATCTGGATCGCCTGGAAAATCCTGAATCCCTTAAAAAAGTAGGAGATTTGCTGACAATTTGCCGCGAACTGGATTTACAACCACTAGGTTTTAGCGGTGTACCTGAGGTATTGTTAGCGCCAGTCAATAAGACCGGTTTGGCTGTTCTCCCCACGCCAAATGAACGTGCGCTCAAGTTACCTAAACAGGAAACAGCACCCGCGGTTGAAACAGTTGTTGAGCGAGTGGTAGAGACCGTTGTTGAAACGGTGATCGAAGAGCGAATCGTGCAACGTCAGAGTAAAGTAATCACCCGCCCTGTGCGCTCCGGACAGCAAATTTATGCGGAAGGTGCTGACCTGATTGTCATGGCGCAAGTCAGTGAAGGTGCAGAAGTATTGGCGGACGGTCATATTCATGTCTACGGCACTTTGCGAGGCCGGGCACTGGCCGGTGTAAGAGGGGATGAAACTGCGCGAATTTTTTGCCAGCAACTGGAAGCCGAGCTGGTATCTGTGGCTGGTAACTTTGTATTGCAGGAATCATTACCCAAAGAATTATTAAAAAAACCAGCGCACATCTCCCTGAAGGGAGAAAAGGTGATGGTTGAAGCACTGGTTAGCAACTAGCGATAACCGCTGGCGAAGATTAGTGAACTCGTATTGCAAACTCATGTCATTAAAAAAATTGTTATTTAAAGGAGCCTCCCTTGGCCAAGATTATTGTTGTCACTTCCGGTAAAGGTGGTGTTGGTAAAACGACTTCAAGCGCAGCAATCAGCACCGGTCTGGCGATGCGCGGACACAAAACGGTAGTGATCGATTTTGACGTGGGTCTGCGTAATCTGGATTTGATCATGGGCTGCGAACGCCGTGTGGTTTACGATTTCGTTAACGTCATCAAAGGCGAATCAACGCTGAATCAGGCGCTGATCAAAGACAAGCGGACGGAGGGGTTGTATGTATTACCCGCTTCGCAAACGCGCGATAAGGATGCCCTGACCCGTGAAGGGGTTGAAGTGGTAATTAATGAATTATCCAAAGACTTTGACTACATCGTCTGTGACTCGCCTGCCGGCATTGAGCAAGGTGCGTTGATGGCATTGTATTTTGCGGATATCGCGATTGTTGTTACCAACCCCGAGGTGTCATCGGTGCGCGATTCGGATCGCATCCTCGGTATTCTGCAAAGCAAATCCCGTCGCGCAGAGCAAAACCTGGAACCCATCAAAGAGCACTTGTTATTAACTCGCTATAACCCGGTTCGCGTAGAAGCCGGCGAGATGTTGAGTGTGAATGATGTGGAAGAAATCCTGGCGATCCCATTGCTGGGTGTGATCCCTGAGTCAGAAGCTGTATTGAAGGCGTCTAACCAGGGTACTCCGGTAATTCTGGATGAAGTAACCACAGCAGGGCAGGCATACAGCGATGCGGTGGATCGTTTGTTGGGTAAAGACATTCCTCACCGCTTCCTTGAAGCGGAAAAGAAAAGTTTCCTGAAGCGTTTGTTGGGGGTGTAAAGCGTGAGTATTCTGGATTTCCTCATCAAAAAGCGCGCGCCGTCCTCGGCTTCCGTAGCCAAGGAGCGTTTGCAAATTATTGTGGCGCACGAGCGTAACAAACGTAACTTGAGCCAACCGGATTTTCTTCCGCAAATGCAGCAGGAAATCATCGCGGTCATTCGCAAATACATCCATATTGAATCGGACCAGGTTACTGTTAATCTGGATAACTCTGATCATTGTTCTGTATTGGAACTAAATATTACATTGCCGGATTAAATCATGCTGCTGCGATACAGGCAGCACATAAAAAGGGATGCACTTTTGTAATAGTGCATCCCTTTTTTATTGGTTTATAGTAAGCGATAGCAATTTACCGCGTGGTTAGCAAATTTATGGTAGAGATTGTTCAAAGGCTCGCGGATCACCTGGTGGTGTTCGATTTTGAAACGACCGGGTTATCCCCGGATATGGGTGACAGGGCTATTGAAATTGGTGCGGTGCTCATTGAAAACGGAAAGATTACAGATCGCTTCCAGCAAGTCATGAACCCCGGGATTCGTATTCCATTGTTTATCGAAAATCTCACCGGTATTACCAACGGGATGGTAAAAGAAGCGCGAAAAAATGCGGAGGTAATGAGCGAATTCCATGCGTTCATTGCCGGCCATAATTTGGTCGCGCACAATGCCATTTTTGATGAACGATTTTTGCGTGCCGAGTTTCGGCGGATTAAAAAACATTTTTCCGGTGGTATTGTTTGTAGCTTGCTGGCAGCGCGTAGAATTTTCCAGGCCGCGCCAAATCACCAGTTGGCAACCCTGGCCGGTTATAAAAATCTACCGAATGAAGGCATTTATCACCGTGCCCTGGCGGATGCAGAAGTCACCGCGCATTTATGGCTAAGTATGCTGGATGAATTACAGCAAACGCATGGACAAGCTTCCCCGACGTTTGAATTTATGCATCGATTAACGAAGACCCCGAAACATCAATTAAAAAAATTGTATTTGGCGCAGTGCTAATGAAGGAGCTGTTATGACAGAACATTTTCTAGTGGGTGGAAATGGCCAACAGAAGGTGCAATTAAATTTGCGCATGGCCAATCGCCATGGATTAATCGCCGGTGCGACGGGCACCGGTAAAACAGTAAGTTTGCAAGTGTTGGCTGAGGGATTTGCAAAGGCAGGTGTGCCGGTATTTATGGCGGATATCAAAGGGGATTTATCCGGCTTGGCAAAAGCAGGAAAACCACATCCGAAAGTTGATGAACGTGTGCAACTATTGAAAATCGCCGATTACCAGCAGCGGTTGTTTCCCTGCGTTTTTTGGGATTTATACGCGAAGAACGGGCATCCGGTGCGCGCAACTATTTCGGACTTTGGTCCTTTGTTATTGGCCAGCTTTTTTGATTTGAATGAAACCCAAACAGCAGTGCTTTATGCAGCATTTAAAATTGCTGATGATCAGGGAATGCTATTGCTGGATTTGAAAGACTTGCAAGCAATGCTTAATTGGATGAAGGATGAGCGAAAGAATCTGGAAGATGAGTACGGCGGTATTAGTGAAGCAAGTATTGCAGCAATACAGCGTCGGTTGATGATGCTGGAGCAAGAGGGTGCAGAACATTTCTTTGGCGAGCCTGCACTGGATTTAAATCATTTAATGCAATCCACTCTGGAAGGCACAGGCGTCGTTAATATCCTTGATGCAACAACTCTGGTTAACCAACCCAAACTCTACGCTATTTTTCTGCTCTGGCTGATCTCGGAATTATTTGAAAATTTGCCAGAACAAGGCGATGCAGATAAACCAAAGCTGGTGTTCTTTTTTGATGAGGCCCATCTTTTATTTAATGATGCGCCCAAATTATTAGTCGATAAAATTGAGCAGGTGGTGCGTCTTATTCGTTCCAAAGGTGTTGGAATTTATTTTATATCGCAAAGCCCTGCTGATATCCCGGATACAATATTGGGGCAATTAGGGAATCGTATCCAGCATGCATTACGCGCGTTCACTCCCAAAGATCAACAAGCGGTAAAAATTGCCGCGCAGACCTTTCGCCCGAATCCTGCATTCAGCACCGAAGCTGTTATTACCGAGCTCGGTATTGGGGAGGCATTAGTGTCGGTGCTGGATGAGAAAGGTTCACCTACACCGGTTGAACGGATAATGATTGCTCCGCCCGCATCGCGTATTGGCCCGCTCACCCTGGATGAGCGCAACGAAGTAATGAATCGATCACCGTATAAAACTATTTATAACCAAATGGTTGATCGAGAATCGGCTTATGAAGTTTTGAAAGCAAGGGTTGCACAATTACAACTCTCCACCCAGCAGCAAAAAGTGCAGGAACAATTGCGTGTGGAACAAGAGCGTATTTTTAAAGAACAACAGAAGCAGCATCAACAAATCCAGCGTGAACAAGCACGTGCCCAGCAGCAAGCCCAGCGAGCAGATTCAAGGCGTGAATCCGCCGCAGAAGCATTGGCCAAGAGCGCTGCGCGTGCTATCGGCAGTAATCTTGGCCGTCAGATTGTGCGTGGTATTTTGGGTTCATTATTAGGCGGGCGCCGTTAGGTCGCGTAATTTGTATGTCAACAGTCCTTGGCTATAGTAAATAAAAATGAAGGAGACGAACCAGATCAGGCGTTAGTAATTTGAAGGTCAGGATTGAGCCGGGAAGCTCAACCCTGACTGAAAATGTTGAGGACGCAGCATGAAAAAAATTACAACGCTATGCCTGTTTTTAATAAAAATTCCAGTATTTATCAGCGCACTTTTTCTTTGTGAAAAAGTTTTTTCGCAAACGCACGCTGAAGCAACCCTCTATTTGCCGCAAGGTTGGGATCATAAGACCCGTCAACAACTTTCCTTCACATCATTTGGCTCACGTTTTATTCCTTATGATTGGTTTCTCGCTCTTGAACAGGCAGATTCACAAGATTTATTGCGCGATAATCGCCATCTGGCTGCCCTTGGTTTTATTACCACCACTGCCGATGAATTTAATCCTGAAGGTTTACCCGTTGGTTTTGCGCGTGACGAAGATAAAAAAAATGGCGATTACATCGGGCTTACCTGCGCTGCTTGCCATACTGGCCAAGTTAGTATTCATGGAAAGCGAATTCGTATTGATGGAGGGCAATCATTAATAAATTTCACTGAATTTGAACTCAGTGTGTTAAATGCGTTGCGGGCCACGCTTGCCGACAGTGAAAAATTTTCACGCTTCTCAAATAAAATAATTGCAAAAAATACTGATTTAACCGTTTTACGGCTGCAAGCCCAAATGCACACTCGGGCAACTGAACTGCAACAACACATTACTATTAATAAAACCGATGTTCCCTATGGCAAAGGGCGTTTGGATGCTTTCGGCCATATATTTAATGCCATTGCTGTAGAGGCATTAAACATACCGGAAAATATTCACTCACCGAATGCCCCCACCAGTTTTCCAATGCTGTGGGATGCGTCGCATCTTGATGTGGTGCAATGGAATGGGTCTGCTCCCAATAAAGAACCAGGTCCATTATTTCAAAATGCCATCACGGCATTGGCAGTTTATGGTTCAGTTTCTGTGCTTGAAAACAAACTGACTTATCCATCGTCGATTCGTATTAATAATTTGGGGAATATCCAGCGCGACTACTATGAATTGATCTCACCTAAATGGCCTGTCGAATATGCCGGGCAACTGGATTCCACCAAAATAGCAAAAGGAAAGTTGTTATATGAACAACATTGCTTACAGTGCCATACCTATGTGGACTCCAACGATAAAAAGCGGAAGCTCCGTGCAGTGCTCACACCCGTTGCTGAAGTAGGTACCGATTCTTTAATGAGCAATAATTTTGAAAACCATCAGGTAAAGACTGGTGTCCTGGAAGGAGAAAGGGAATTGGTTTTCGCCGGAAACAAGTTTACGAATCAAGCAAAAGCGTTGGATGTGGTAACTCACACTGCAGCAGGTGCGTTGTTTAATCAACCCTGGCAAACATTAAAGGCAATTGTAAGGGAGTTTAGATCTACTTATGCGGCACCTGAAAAAAATGCAGTGCCAAGTTACAAGGCCCGACCTATCAATGGTATCTGGGCATCAGCGCCATACCTCCATAATGGCTCCGTTCCCAGTATTTATGATCTGCTTTTACCTCCCGGCCAACGACCGGAAAATTTTTACGTGGGGAATACTGAACTGGATCTCGTAAAAGTCGGATACGTTTATTCTGAAGGTCAGCACACTACTTTTTATGACACGCATCTGTTAGGGAATTCTAACGCAGGTCATGAATATGGCACCCAGTTAGCGGATGAACAGCGTTGGGAATTAGTGGAGTATCTAAAGAGCCTTTAATAAAGAGCTTTTAATGATTTATGTATACAGTGGACCAAACAATTCGATGTGTGTCAGGTATAAACGTAAATCAAATTCATATTGGTGATAGTTAGGTTCCATATAGCAACACAATTTATAAAAAGCCTTGTTGTGTTCTTTTTCCTTAAAATGAGCGAGCTCGTGCACCACAATCATTTTAAGAAATTCTTCTGGTCCGGTACGGAACAAACTGGCAATTTTTATCTCGTTTTGTGTTTTGAGCTTATTGCCTTGCACCCGTGTAATGTAATGGTGCTGACCCAATGCATGTTGAATAACCTTTATCTTGCTGTCGTACGCAACCCTGTTTAAGGGTTGTGCTTTGCCCATAAATTCACTTTTTAAGTTTTGTGTGTACTCATAAAGCGCATTATCGGTGCGTACGCTGTGGAGATGTGGATAGCGCTTTAACAACATCTCAGCCAAGCGCCGCTCATTAATCAACACTTCCACTTGTTGCAGCATTTGTGGTGAATAGCCCGTTAAATATTTGAACTGTGTCATAGCAATCAAGTGGAAAATTTTTGGCGCCTATTCTAACTGCGATTGCCCGCAATAGCAGCCTTTGCAAGCATTTTGTAATTTATGGTCAGGCGCTGCACTTTTTGCATTAACTTGGGGCGAACCCGGGCTTTAAATGATCACTTCCCACGTTGTCATCGCGCAAACGTGTCGTCGCTAACAGCATCCTGAAAAAATTTTGGAACTTCTATCAAAGAAATACGCGATTGATATGACGCATTAATTTTCTGGCCTGAAAAATGCAAACAGGCAAGGCAATGTTGTAAATCGCATGGAGGTAAACAATGAATAGTCACCATGTTCCCCAGTTAGTAGCAGGCACCCAGGGTGTCTCAGGTCAGCCACCGGTAATTCGCTTCCATCACTCCAAAATCCTTGCGTTATTTCGCGCTTTGGATAGTGCTGTGATCGTATTCTTATTGTGGAGTTCCCTGCATTTTTTTGGTGTTGAGTGGACTAATTTACACACGGCATTTGCAATTAGTGCTGTGATTATTTTTGGCTTTTTTGCCGAGACAAATGAAATTTATTATCTATGGCGTGGCGATTCCATGGCGCGCCTGTCCATGCAGCTACTACTGGCATGGTTTGCTACATTTATATTTTTGATTTTTGCTGCATTTTTAGTGTACCCAATATCACACAATGGCTTTTTAGGGATTGCCAGTTGGCTGGTGATTACGCCGGGTGCAATGGTCGGGATGCATATTGGTCGCCGGTTGATATTGGCGAAGTTGCGGGCAAATCCTACCGAGCCACGTCGCGTTGCTATTGTAGGTGCAAATGAATTGGGTTTGCGCCTGATAAATTCTTTGCAAAGCATGCCCTGGCTTGGCTACAAAATTATAGGTTTCTATGATGACCGTTCCCCGATAAATGATGTAGGCCGTCGTTTGGTCGGTCACAACATTGATGTAAAAGGTGGACTGGATCAATTGTATAAAGATTCCCACGACGGAAAGTTGGATTTGGTTTTTATTACATTACCTATGCGCGCCGAATTACGTATGCATTCAGTAATTGATCGCTTGGCAGATACAACGGTTTCACCCTACCTGATTCCCGATGTTTTCAATTTTGATTTATTGCACTCACGTTTAACTTGCTTACAAGGTATTCCTGCGCTGAGTATTTATGATTCACCGTTGGTGGACAACGGTTGGGCCAAGCGTTTGGAAGATCTTGTATTAGGTTCATTAATGTTGCTTGGTTTGTCTATTCCAATGATGCTAATTGCTTTTGGTGTGAAACTGACTTCCAAAGGACCCGTATTTTTCAAGCAAACTCGTTATGGTTTGGGTGGTGAACCTATTAAGGTATGGAAATTCCGTTCAATGAGTGTTTGTGAAGATGGCCCGAATGTGGCACAAGCAAAAAAATCTGATCCGCGTGTGACTCCTTTTGGTAATTTTTTACGTCGTACTTCGCTGGATGAATTGCCACAGTTATTTAATGTCGTTTCAGGTAGTATGTCATTGGTTGGTCCGCGTCCTCATGCGGTGGCCCATAACGAATATTATCGTGGCCAAATTAAAGGCTACATGCTGCGCCATAAAGTAAAACCCGGCATTACCGGTTTAGCTCAGGTGAATGGTTTCCGTGGTGAAACTGAAACCCTCGATAAAATGTCGGGTCGTATAGCGTATGACCTTGAATACATTCGTAATTGGTCATTAATGTTGGATATAAAAATATTATGGCAAACTATTTTTAAAGGCTTTGTTGGGCAACAAGCTTACTAAGAGTTTGCAAAAGCTGCTGGTGGTAAATTGATGAAGAAAAATGTGTTTGGTTCGCGCGTCTTTTTAGTTACCAGTTTGGCGTATATGAGTACTGCACAAGCAAATAGCCCGAAGCCAGAGGAAGGCTTCAGGTTGTTTGCCGGTGCGCAATATCAGTCAGACAGCAATTTTTCCCGCACGCATGAAGCAAGTGAAGAGCAAATTGCCCGGGCTGCCGCCGGTGTTGGTTACACCAAATCCATTTCTGCTCAACGACTATCCTTCAAAGTTTCAGCCAGCCAATATAAATACGCAGAGCACGATGAGCTTGATGAAGAATCCCTTGAGGGTTCCGCAAGTTGGCGCAGTCAATTCAGCAATAGCATCAGCTCGCAGCTAATTTATGACCGCACAGAAACACCGGTTGATCAGCTTGAGTTCAAAGGTCGTGATATGCAGGCAAGGCAAGATGCAATTGCACGTCTATCTGTCGGTGATAATCGCAGGGTTGGATTCGTTGTTGGTGGGCATCAGCTTCGGCAAACCCACTCAAATATCGAGCGCCGTTACCTGGATTTTGAAGACCAGGACGTATTTGCTGAAACACGCTTTAAAGGCTCTGGTGCCTCACAAGTCAGTTTGCGTTATCGCACGGGTGAGCGCAGTTATGAAATGCCTGAATTATTATCGAGCAATCTCGATTTCGATTACGATCAATGGGAAATTGAAACCGATTGGCAATTAACCCCAAAAACTACATTGAGTGGTTTGGCGGGTTATTTTGAGCGTGAAGGTGAAAATAATAATGACGAAGGGGCACTTGCCAGTATGACCTTGTCATGGCAAACCTCTGCCAAGGTGGCTACGGATATCAGTTACACATTTAACCAACCTGCATTGGGTGAATCGCAAGACGCTCCTAGTGAAATCGCCAGTTCTTCATTGATGTTGCGTTGGCAAGTCACTACCAAAATCCAATTTATTGCGGGCGGCAGTTACACCGAGTTTGAATATCTTAATCAGGAAACTTCACTAACCCGCATAGAGCGTAACATCGCTGTTACTCCTGCGTCATTGGAATGGACTGTTTCAGATGCATTGCGTCTGCGTTTGCACAGCCAATGGATGGATCGTCGTTCACCGGTAATTGAACGTGACTACGAGGGTCACGTTGTTACGGGCGGACTGGCGATGGTGTTTTAAGTTCTTCGTACCCGGTTTCTATGTCTGCCAATTTTTCCAACGCATGTTGGTATTTATTGCTATTGATGCGAGCTTGCATCTGTCGTGCGCAGTGGATTTTTTTCGCGTTCACCAATTCGGGCAACAAATAAATTTGCTTTAGCAATCCAGTGGTTGCTTCAACATCGGCTGCAGCCCAGTGTGCATTAGTCAATCCTTTAAACTCCGGATGATTTGATGCAACAGCGATCTGGTTGTATGTAATCAAAAAACTATTTTCATCATTACAAAAATCCATATTGCCAGACCAGGCTGTGACCATTGCCGGCGTACCTAACAACATGGCTTCGGCGATGGTTAAACCAAATCCCTCGGAGCGGTGCAGGGACGCATAAATATTCGAACTTTGTATCAATCCCAAAATGTCCGCTCGACTCCAGTGTTGATCTATCAAGCGAATATTAGGCTGATCGGAAATTAATTCGAGCAGTTGCTTCTTTTCAGGCGAGACGTCGCCCGCATTGGCTTTTAATACCAGGTATGCTGAATCTTTGGCTGAGAATGCTTGTTTAAATGCACGTATTAATGCGAGTGGATTTTTTCGTTCCATCGCACTGCCAAAGCTGAATATATTGGATATCAAAAATGCGTCAGCAGGAATGCCCAATCGATCACGCATCGCAGGAGTTGCATGCCCGACGGTGACTGGATGGGTAACGGTTATTACCGGTATTTTGGTGTAAGTTTGAATAACCTTGCTGGTAAATTCAGAGGGGGTGAATATCGCATTCATATAACGAATAGCGTTTATCCATTCAGTCGGAATTAATTCCAATTCCCAGGCCCAGTAGCCGATATTGTATGTCTGCTTAAATTGTTTAATGCCCATTTGCAAAATAACAGTTGGCAACATAGGGGGATTCAAATGGAAAATGCGGCATTGAATCTGCTCTTCGTGCACCGCGTGTGGCCAATCCCATTGCAATTCAACCGGTTTGCGAAAAAAACTTTCTACGCTCGTACATTTAACTTGATAACCATCAGCTGCCAATTGTTGTGCACACAACCGAGCAGATTCACCTATACCCGAAATACTTTGAAAGAAACCGATGACTTCAATAACGGGTTTTTGCTGGGCAGGAAAGTTCGCACTGCTTTTGGGAATGATTTTTTGTAATGCATGTGCCCGCAATAATCGGTAGGTTGAACGTGCGAATTGACTTAATTGATGCTTCATAATTTTTTCCAACCTACTCAACGAAATCCAAACCAATTTTGTAGACGTAATAGATGAGGGGACATTTTGGCAGGTGCAATACTGAGTGCTTCCTGCAAGAAGTTTTTCGTTTCCGGTCTAAAGACCAATAATCCGAGCAGAAGGTAGCTCACTGCGCCGACCATAGCGATAAGAGGAATTTGTAAAGACAGTGGTAGATTACCGATGTGATTCTTCACAACCAAACAGACACCGAGCATAGTTGCCGAGGCTATGTAACTAGGTAATATCGTTTTGAGAATAGTGGTATAGGAACAACCAAAATGATGTTGGAAAATAATTAGTCCAAGGATGGCTGCAAAGTAAGTGGTTGCGATGTAAGCCATTGCGGCGTAGACCAAACCTTCAGGCACCAAAAAATAACCGAGTGCTAATGTCGCAAAGAGTAAGCTGAATGTGATGGCCAGAACCCAGAGTGTTTTACCTTGCGCTGTTAGCGCCGCATTAACCTGGTAACGAATCAATAAGGGTGCTGAGCCAAGTGCGATTAAACTCATTAGTTCTCCGCTCGCGCGCCATTTTTCACCAAAGACTAAAACAATGAACTCTGATGCAATAGCAGCAGTACCAAAAAATATGGGCACTATGACAAAGCTGCTCATACGCATGACTCGTAAACAGGCATCTGCCTGGGCATTTAATTCTTTTATTCGTGCCAGTGCCGGCAGTGCTGTTTGTTCTAATGGACGAACAATAATATCTTGCAAAATAAAAAGTGCGCGACCGCCAATCCGATAGACACCGAGTGCCGCTGGTCCAAGTAATATTCCCACCATGAATTCCAGCACAGAATTACAAAGTGTATTGATTAATTGGGCAAGCATTAATGGTGATGAAAATTTCAACGCATGCTTGGCATGCTGCCACACAAATTTAAATTCTGGCCACCAGCGTGCACTGATCAGTGTAATCAGGGTGACCAATAACTGGCCACTTAGTTGCTGTGCTACTAGTGCCCACACGCCATAACCTTGTAGTGCCATTAAAACGCCTATAACGCCAGACAACAAACTGGCAATAATGCTACGCATGGCAATAATTTTGAATGCAAATTCGCGCCGTAATTTTCCTTCGTGTACGACTTTTACGCCTTCAAGTAAAAAAATAACCAGTAATGCCTGTAGTACAGGAACGGCAGCAGGGTCATAGTAGCGTGCGGTTAATGGACTACCGGCAAACCACACTAACGCTGTAAATACCAACGCGTAAAAAATATTCAGGTAAAAACAGCTGGATGCATATTCGTTGCTCCAATCCGCGCGTTTTACAATTGCTTGCGAGATGCCGCCGTTCAATACAATTTTTCCCGCTTCCACAACCAAAATGGCAAATACAGCCAACCCTATTTCTGTGGGGGTGAGGATGCGGGAAATAATAATAAAAACCAGAAAGCTCACAATACTCATGCCGCTGGCAGCCAAACTCATCCAGGCAGTACTGTTACTTAACTGTTGTTTTAATCCCATAACTCATTCCAACCAAATCATTAGCCCAGGCTTTTACCTTGGCGTAAACACAATTGCAAAAACACAGCGATATCCAGAGTGTAGCGACGCAACAAACGGCTCGGTTCCAAACATAAGCGGTAGAACCATTCAAGGCGCAAACGTTGAAAAATCGCAGGTGCCCGCGGCTTATCACCGGCAAGGAAATCCAGCAACGCACCTACACCAATTAATACAGGAGCATGCAGTTGTTGGCGATATTGAATAATCCAATTTTCCTGAAACGGATTTCCCATGGCTACAAGAACCACATTGGCCCCACTGTCATTAATTGCATTAATCAGTGCCTCGGTATCTCGCGCCTCTTCATAACCATTGCGATAGCCAACAACATTTACATTCAAATCTTCTTTTAAATGTTGTGCCGCGCGTGCAGCAATACCGGGTTTTGCGCCCAGTAAAAAAACTTTTGCATTTGCACCAAGTTGCTGTAAAAACAATGGCGTGAAATCTGTTCCGTTCAGGTTTTCACGGAATTTTTTTCTGTGGATTAACCAGGTCGCTATATCAATCCCAACACCATCATTAACAATAACGGTATTGCTGTTGATCAGTTCCTGTTTTAGATCCTGGCATTTCACAATAAAATTGGTATTTGCAAACAGCAATGTAGTTTGCTGGTGCGCCATGTTGGCGATTAATTGGTGCGCAAGTGCGTTGCTATTGGTTGAATGAATAGCAAAACCACCGAGTGGAATAATTTCAGAAGTTGCTTCGCTCATTATGCAAATACCTTTGTGTCACTAAAATTGTGCGGCGCCAGCATGCGTTCGGTGACTTCACGCCAGTTGAGCACGGTATGTTTCCCTATCGAAGTTGCAGGAGAGAGTGCACGCGAAATTGCGGCAGCAATAGATTCTTCATCGCCAATGTCATAACCAAAACGATTGCTGTAATCCGCTGCAATGTAATGCGGGCAAATTGCGGGTAAACCAAAAAATGCATATTGGGTTAGTTTGAGTGATGTATCGCGTAAGTAAGCCGGTAAATTTACACTGGAATAGGGCGCTATACCCAATGTTGCATGTTTGATGTAAGGCAAGGTTTTTTCAAACGGCATTTCCCCGTAAACCGTGACGTTGTCACCGTACTCCGGATGACGCGGATGGCAGGAGCCAATGATATGAAAATGAATATTGGGAAATCGTTTTGATGCGGTTACAAAGAAATCCGGATCAAACAGCATTGAGCCTACCGATACTGCATGTATACCTTCTGAATAAGGTGACGGATTAGCCTTTTCTGCAACACCTGGATCTATTCCTTGTGGTGCAAAGACTAAATTGTGCGTTGACGGAATGGTGTCGGCGAGCGCTTTTGAGGGAAGCACGATGGTGTCGATATCCTTGGCAATACGATTGAACGTTTTGCTGACATATTCCGCTACGTCGATAGTATCGAGTGCGTCTGATGCGCGATAAATAATTTTTGCTTTTGGATTAAGGCGTTTTATCAAATCAAAAAAGATAGGCGCAACACCACTTTCCAACACAATGACATCCGAATCTTTAATCCATTTACGTAATACCCGATTAAATCCGTAACCATAAATGTGGTACATCAACGATTCAAATGGGCGAATACGAATAGGGTGAATGAATGTCTTCCATAGATAACACTCCACCCCCTGGTGCATCACGATTTTATTAGCCTGGTCATCCAGCGAAATACGCGGGTCGTGTTTGTAGCGTGATAAAAAACTGTATCGCAACGAAAAGAAACGGGTGGGCCCCAGCTTGGCCATTTCAGCGGCAACAAAATGCATTCCCGCTTTGCGCGGCGAACGATAATCGTGCGCCGAAAGCATTAAAAAACGCGGTTGTGCCTTAAGCGGCTGTCCGGTGTTCGGTGATACTTCTACGCCGGGAGTGGCAATACTTAGAGTCATGATTGCTCCTTCATTTAACACTGGATTTTGCACTCGATTTGGTGCTGGATTTCACACTGGATTTCACACTGGATTTCACACTGGATTTTGCGCTCGATTTCATGCTTGATTTAGCGCTGGATTTCACTGCTGTTTTAGTGTTGTAACCCGACTGTAAGGCACTACCGCTTAGCGCTTGCATGTACATAGGCGCTTGCGGAGGGCTGACTTGATCAGATTCGGGGTTATAGAAATATTCTTGCAGTGGCGGCCATTGAATCGACAACGGTTGGTTTGCAGCACTTAACGCGAAGTGATAATTGCCCCACCAGCGTCCAGCCGCCCAATAAGTCCACCCGCGCCAGGGCGGTGATTGGGTCAATTCCAACATGCGGCGCAAAGTAGCAACACATTCCGTCGTAGCCGGAACACCAAATTCGCCCAAGAAAAGTTGTTGGTTATTTTCAATCGCCCAAGTGCTAATGCGTTCAAATTTGCTATTGAATTCATCGGCAGGCCGGCATCCGGCACCGGTGGTTATGGTGTGGGTGCCTGAGTAGTCCAGGTCTGCGTATTGATGTACTTCGAGAACGGCGCGGTTTATCGGATCGCGAAGATCATCAAACTCGGAGGCATTGCTGGCAAGCAAACCACCAAACCAATCATGTACTCCACTCCAGCGTCCACCACTAACAAACACCAGGTTGGTCGCCTTAGCGTCGCGGAGTGCGGCCAGGGTTTTTTTTGCCAATACTGCCCAATCTGCCAAGGGCATGTTGGCGGGTTCGTTCATCAATCCAAAGATTGTTTGGGTCGGGTCATTAAACTCTTTTGCGACTTTTAACCAGAATGCAATGAACGCTGCATCCAATGGACCGTTGTCACCCAGTTTATTGGTGTAGTAACCCGCGAAGTTATGAAGGTCCAGCAACACGCATAAGCCATTGGCATTTGCACTACTCACGGTGGAGCGGATGCGACTTAGCTCGCCTGCATCCAGTGGGCTATCAAGGGCGGGTTGGAGCCGTTCCCAACGAAAAGGAAGCCGGATGATGTTGGCGCCCTGACTGGCAAAGAATGTCAGGTCGGAGGCCAACGGGTAGGTGTAGTCTTTAAATGGGGTTCCCGGAAGTTTTTTGGTATTAAACTCGGCACCTGCAACATTAACGCCGGTGAGGCGCCCCTGATCAAGGCAGCCTGCTGTTGCTTCTGTACCCAAGCCGGCAATTGCGCCAAACAAAGCGCCCAGACCGACTGATCTGACTGCGTTTACCGGTGTCATGGTGGTTACTCCTGTGCAGTTAACTGACTGTAAAGTGACAGATAACGATCCGCCACTGCCGGCCAGGCATAACGGGCAGCAAACTCCCGCGCTCTGGCTTTACGCTCGCGGTAGGCTGCATCGCCCTGCTGATGGAGTTGAAGAAGCTGGGCGATAGCCGCCGTGGTTTGGTTCTCTGGATCAAAGCAATAACCGAGCCCTGATTCGTCGGTCAGGCGCCGGAAGGGGGGAATATCGCTGAGCACCGGGGTGAGGCCGGCACTCATCGCTTCAATGGGTGCTATTCCAAATCCTTCATGGCGAGACAGGCAGAGAAAGTAACTGGACTGCCGTATCAGCTCTCGAATTTGTTCATCGCCGGGGTTAGCGGCTAGGGTAACTGCATGGCTTAACCCGCGGTTTTGTACTTCACCGGCCAGGTCACCCAGGCTATGGTCGTATTCTCTGCCTGCAATAATAAAACGCCATTCGGGACGCAATTTATGCAACTGCGAAAACAGGTCCAGCGACGCTATTAGTCCTTTATTAGACGACCAACGACCAAAATACATCAGGGTCGGTGTTAGCGCTTCAGCAGCTTGGCCTGCGTACTTTTCAACGTCGACACCATTTTCAATGACTTGCAATTGGCGCGGTTGTGTAATTTGCTCGAACATGTCGCCATCATTGGCGCTGGTTGCTACTACTTTGCTGTAAGCGAGGGCAGAAAGTCGGGAGATACTTTGAAAGTAGACCCTTTTTGCACGTGAGGCAAAGCTGGTGTGGAAGAAGCCGCCATGAGTTGATAAAAGTAGCGGACGACGGTGCAACCACTTGGTTGCAGCGAGGAAGTCATAGAAAAAATCGACGCCATGTACATGGATCACATCGGCGTCCTTCAGGTACTTGAAGACCGCCAGGCATATTGGATAACGACTTGATCCTTTATAGGGCAAGCGGATGACTTCGATACCATCAATCAATTCCCGCTCGGGCAGTACCTCGGACGAATTCCGGAATAACCGGTTAAGCGTGATGATACGTGTTGCTTTCTGACCCGAACGCAATTGATGACGTGCGATGTTACGCACCACTTCTTCCATTCCGCCAATTGACGGAAGGTACTGACGCACAACGTGGGTAACCCGGAGCGGACTGGTACTACTCATGGTTTGGTGGCTCCTGACGCAGATGGATTGGCTGGTGCCGGGAGTTGCAGACTGGAACCGAGCAAGAACCAGAGCAACGCAGCACTTTTCAGCGCGAAGAATGAAAAGCCACTGATGCAAAGCAACAGCGATAAATAAATAGCGGCCAGTGCACGGAAGCGGCGGCTGGTTTCGTCGGCAATCGGTAACAGCCAAAAGCACGCCCACAGCACCAGGCACATTGGCAGGCTGTACGTATTGAACAGGTGGGCATATCCCACATCCGCATAAACAACGCCGTTGCTCACACCTAACAAGGTCGATAAATCAAAATCCAATAGGACTTTCCCGCTGAACTCAAGGCGCCCATGGAAATCATCACTGGACATTTCAAAAGTAGGTCCCGTTGCAATACTGCCGAGGTAAAGCAAACCGGCTAACGCAAGAAAAGGCGTCAACAGGGCAAAATTAAGGAAAGAGCCATGGATTAACAGGCGAACGGCGATCATCAAGCTGAGCGAGGCCATGGCAAAGCGTGAGTCTGATATCACCATTAAAAAGCCGGCGGCTCCCATGAAGTACAGCATCTCGCGCCATTGGCTGAAAGATTTACTCAACCCCCAGGCGCCGCACAGTACCGCAAAGTTTCCCAACGAGACTGGTTCAAGGAATACGGATGAAACACGATGGCTCCCCAGTAAACCGGGAAAGAAGGTACGCCCAATACCATCCGGGCGTATGCCGTTTAGCTGTAATTTGCTATCACGAACGTAATCAGTGATGGGTTGTAAATTACCGGTATTTACGTAATAGCTGAATATGTTGAAAAACTCGGTGTAGGTATCCAGCAACAGCAATTCGAAGAGGCCGAGTACGGCAACCATGATAAAAGCGGCTTTCACTACCTTGTCTGCAACAACCATGCTTCCCAAATTACAACCTACCCAAAAGAAAACGATAGGGATAAGCAAATCACGAAATGCTTTAGCGTTAAAAAATCCATTCACCAGCGTTAAAACACAAAGAATTCCGGCAATCATGCACGCGAGGGTGACAGTTCCCGGAAGCAATCGCTTGGCCATTAATGGCACACAGGCGGCGATGATGAGCAATTCCGCCGCTCCAATAAACGCACGGGAAACGGGTAAAACCATAGTGTTAAGCAGGCAAAGCGCAGCCTGGTAACCGATACAGGCTAACAGGATTGCAATGGCAAGCTTTTGCTCAACACTTTTCTGGTGAGCCAATCGGGCATCGAAATTTCCCGGGATTGCTCCACCAGTCGCTGCTGGATACGTCATGGGATCGCCTTAACGGTAAAGAGCAGTTCCTACTAACCGGACGCCCAGATCTCGCAGGCGCTGGCAAATATCTGCAAGTACGCGAGTGCGGGTGCGATTGATATGGGTCACCAGTAACGCGGCTCCGGAATGAACAGCAACCAATTGGGCGTCGCGGTTTGAATCCATTGGAGGTGTATTAATTAGCACTACATCAAACAACTGCTGCGACTGGTTCAGATAGTCGCGGTAGTGGTTGCTTGCCAGCAGTTCCTGTGGGTTGGGAGCGCGAGTACCGGCTGGCATTAACCACAATGAAGGAACTTCCGTAATGGGGATGGGCGCTAATGTTTGGCGCCCTGCCAAACGGTCCGCAAGACCCGGCGCATGGGCATGCATACCAAACAATGGATTGAGTTGGGAATTACGCAGGTTGGTATCAATCAACAGGGTGCGATGACCCAATTGCGCAAAACTGATTGCCAGGTTAGCTGCTGTCAGTGCAATTTCCTCTGCATTGTCACTTGCCACCAATGCCATGGAGCGTTGGGGGTGCGGCTGGAAATAACGCATCAACAGTTCGCTACGGACACTGCGAAGTGCCTCAGCTTGAATGCTGTCAGGTTGGAATAATACACTCAAACGACGATCCAGCTTGCTGCTGGTAGGCGGTGGAGCGGTATAAGAAAACTGTTCTGCCAACACCGCATCAACATCCGCGCGTTTGGCCAATCCCAATTTAACGGCGGCGTCACCAAAACGCAGGCCATATTGGGTTTGGGCCGATGCAATTGCACTTAAATCGCGAGCGCTCAGCTTGCCGCGTGCAACCAGCATGGGGCCGATGCGTTGTGCGTTGGCATTTTCACTGTTGAGGGTTTTTGCCAAATCGTTCATCGGCGTGACTCCTTGGAAATAGTGGCACGTGAGGCCATAGAGGGAATACTGGCCAGAACGGTAAGTCCCAGCCCCCGTTCCAAATCACTGGTATGGCGGATGCGTTGATCCAGCCACTCAAGGCACAGGGCGATACCTATACCAAAAAATAAACCGGCGGTGATCGCAAGAAACAAGGTGGTGCTTAAACTTGGCGTAGCCGGGCGGGAAGGGGCCATCGCTTTATTCAGTACCGCGATATCGGTGGCGGCGATCTGGCTTTCCAGGCGTGTTTGGGCGGTACGGGCCAAGGCAGCGTCATATGCTGTCTGTGCGTTGTCCACTTCTTGCTTAAGCAATCCTAGTTCGTTGCGATGACGACTAAGTTGCAATACCAGCTCTTTTTGCGCAGCCAGTTCAGCAGTCAATTGCTTCTCTTGCGCCTCGGATACTTCCATCGACGACAGCAGGCTGCCACTAATTAACTCTTGCATACGGTTCATTTGCTGTTTGAGCGCTGCAACTTCACTTTTGGCCTGGCGATATTGAGGGTGGTTTTCACCCACTTGGTTGGCAAGCTCATTCAAACGAGATTGCGCCTGGGCCAGATCGGTTGCCAGTTTTTGCACCTGGGGGTTATCCAGGGCGCGAGTTTCGATTTGGCCACGCTTGGCGTTTGCGATCTGGTCGCTCCGGCTCTTGGAAGTCAGGCGTTCATTTTGTACAGCGATTAACAAAGACGAGAGTTCGGCTAACTTGTTCGATTCCAAATCCAACCGGTCTGATGACACCAGGATGTTGTGTTCTTCCTGATAAGTGGAAAGGGCGTTTTGACGATCAATCAATTCGGTACGCAGCTGGGCTAATTGTTCGTTATACCACTCGGTAGTTTGGCGCGCCGGCTCAGTGCGTAATGCAAGGTTGGTGTAGATATAGGCTTGCGCATAAGCATCTGCCAATTTTGCGGCTAATTCGCCATCGCGTGCACGAAAGGAAATGGTGATCACGCTGCTATCTCGCTTGGGGATAACCTCCATTCCCTGTCCCAGGAAACCGAGTACGCGACGGCGATCCACTTCTTTATCGCCTGTCAATGAGACAGCATTTTTAAGGTTGGCAGGATTGAGCAGATCCAAGCTGTCGATCACTCGATAGGCCACGTTGCGGCTGCGGATAATGTCAGCCTGGGTACTCAGGTAAGAAGAGTTCAGGCGGGTTGGCTGCACTTGACCGCTAATCGGGTCCCAGCCCCGGCTATCTACAATAAGGTCTGTCGATGCCAGGAAAAATTTAGGTTTTAACATTAATGCAGCTATTGCCGCGCCCACAGCCAATACGACGACGCCGAGAATAATCCAGCGACGGGCAAGTAAAATTGCGAACAGACTGTTGAGTGTTATGTTGTACATCGTTGTCTCCGTACCTACATCAAAATGGCGCTAATTAAAAAATGCTTTCCTTAACCACTAAAACATCACCGTCCATTACCGGATCTTCCGGTTTGGCGCGAAGTTCTTGCAACTTACCATTGGCCTGCGCGCGAAATAACTTGACGCTACCGTTGCTGGCCCGTGCATTAGGCCCGCCGCCAGCGCCAAGCGCTTGCATCACATTCAAGGGGCGATCCAGCGGGTACATACCGGGGCTGTTAACTTCGCCATTCAGATAAAATCGACCCGCATTGGGTACGTATAACGTGTCGCCGTCTTTCAACCACACCGGTGGCATGTCGCCAGCGTCATAGTTCAGTAGCTGTTGCAGATCATATTCAATACGTTCCTGTTTGCCCTTGGTGGTGCGCGTTAATATCAGCTTTTCACTCCCCGAAGGAGCTACACCGCCAGCCCATGCCAGTGCCTGGGTCAAGCTGGTTGGTCCTTCCAGCACCATTCGGCCCGGTCGTGCTACTTTTCCAAGGATGGCGACTACCTGGCTGCGGTATTGGGTAACCTGCAAATTGATCTGGGCATTCTTGAGGTAATTGCCGCGCTGGTAATTTTCAGCGATAAATTCTGCCGCATCTGCGCTTGTCTTACCGGCGATGTAAATGCTGCCGATCAATGGGACTACCAAATTGCCCCTGGAACTGATTTGTCCTTCAGCTGCCAATTCAGGCTGGCCATACACAGTGACTTTGACTTCATCGCCAGGCCCTAACAGGTAACTACCGGGGCTGGTATCGGCCCACGCCATATTGGCAATGCATAGGCTGGTTAATAGGGGGAGGCAGGTTTTACGTAGCCGGGATAACACAAACTTCATTGGTACTTTCCTTAAGGCTTTGACCGGGTGTTGATTTACCAGACTTGGCACTGCAAAAGCGGGGCCTATTTTCCGGGGTAGGAGATAAATCATTGAAAAATGAGACTTTGATTACAGGTGGGGTGTTTCTGTAATGGAGTGGAATCTTATTTTTATTCGTGGAAAATTTCTGTTAACTGGTCAATCAAAGGCTACAAACTGCAATTTGAGCTTTTTTGGTGCAGGTTTCTGTAGGTTACTTTTTAAGTGAATCTAATTAAGGTTGGCGGTGAGTTTTTTTGCGTGGAAGGGATTTAGGGGCTTGGTGTACAATGCGCGCCTATCTTTTCACCCTTCCCACCCTTCCCAACTCAGGACTTATCTATGTTTGATAAAAGCCAGACTATTGCATCTTTTGATCCCGACATCTGGGCCAGTATCCAGAATGAAGGCAAGCGCCAGGAAGAGCATATTGAGCTAATTGCTTCTGAAAACTACACCAGCCCATTGGTGATGGCAGCCCAAGGCACCAAACTCACCAATAAATATGCGGAAGGCTATCCGGGCAAGCGTTATTACGGTGGTTGTGAATACGTTGACCAATCAGAATCGCTAGCCATTGAACGCGTTAAAAAGCTGTTTGGTGCTGACTATGCCAACGTTCAGCCTCACTCCGGCTCACAAGCAAACTCTGCTGTTTACGCAGCATTGTGTGCTCCTGGCGACACAGTACTGGGCATGAGCCTGGCGCACGGTGGCCATTTGACTCACGGGGCGAAAGTAAGTTTCTCTGGTAAAATTTACAATGCTGTGCAATATGGTTTAAACCCTGAAACCGGTTTGGTGGACTACGACGAAATCGAACGCCTTGCGATTGAGCATAAACCACGCATGATCGTGGCAGGGTTTTCAGCTTATTCCCAAGTGCTGGATTGGCAGCGTTTCCGCGACATCGCCGATAAAGTAGGCGCTTACCTCTTTGTTGATATGGCCCACGTGGCGGGTTTGGTAGCGGCGGGTCTTTATCCGAACCCGGTGCAAATTGCCGATGTAACCACTTCTACCACCCATAAAACCCTGCGTGGCCCGCGTGGCGGAATCATCCTCGCCAAAGCGAATGAAGAGATTGAGAAAAAGCTGAACTCTGCTGTATTTCCGGGTGGTCAGGGTGGCCCATTGATGCATGTTATTGCTGCTAAAGCAATCAGCTTCAAAGAAGCCATGACCCCTGAATACAAGGCGTACCAACAGCAAGTGGTGAAAAATGCCAAGGCAATGGCAGCGACCTTTATTGAGCGCGGCATCAACATCGTTTCAGGTGGTACTGAAAACCATCTGATGTTGGTTGACCTGATCGGTAAACCCTATAGCGGTAAAGATGCTGACGAAGCCTTGGGTAAAGCGCACATCACCGTTAATAAGAATGCTGTACCTAACGATCCACGCTCACCGTTTGTGACTTCCGGTATCCGTGTAGGTACCCCGGCAATCACCACCCGTGGTTTCAAAGAAGCGGAGTGTATCCAGTTAACCAATTGGATTTGCGACATTTTTGCCGCGCTGGAGGCAGGTAACGCCGATACAGTGATTGAGCAAGTAAAGGGCAAGGTTGCTGACCTATGCAAAAAATTCCCGGTGTACGCTGATTAATCCGGACATTCCCTGTACTAAAAGCCGCCTTGATTGGCGGTTTTTTTTGCCTCAAATATCACTTGGTCATTGGAGTTAACTATTAGCTGATTGGCAACATTTATTACGATACTGAATCACCAAAGTCCTTACATTCCAAATTCTCATATAACTTAAATTTCAAAATTTAATTATAAATAGAATATTTTTTAAAAACTGGAATAAAGAATTGCTTTATGGCGCGAATAACAACTATAGTTTGTACAACTTGTAGCCAAATACAGATTTAGGTGTCTAGGTTGTTTGTTCGATACTATCTCAGGTTACAAGATCGGTTCATGTACTTGCTCGCGAAGGTAATGCGACTAGAGGATGCAGGACCCGGCGTAGTTTACGCCTGTCAAAAAGGAGGCCTGTAAGGCACTCGCACAAAAGGCACTTGCTTAAGAGTTTCCCCAGCCATCAAAGGATGCTCAGGATTCAAATGAACCCTGCGGTATAGCGGTAATGTGCATTCCAGTATTGATTTAACGGCGGCTAATTAGCCGGTTTGGAATGCAGTAGTCAAAAAAATCACATCGTGTTTTTACCTTCTTTCACTGGTGCTTTTTCAGCCCCAGCGGGCCTCTTCATGCCTGAAAAATGACGGAAGGGTGGGACGTTCAACTTATGGAAGCTCATTGATTTTTCTGAGATACAAATGTATGCGCGTTTTTTTACTCATCGTGAAAATGATGGCAAGTTTAGGTTTGGCGATGTTTATCAATTCCGCCCAGGCAGCCAGTAAAGTGATTGATGTGCTAGCGGTTTATACCAAGGGCGCTGCTGATGTTTACCAAGGCGATCCTTCAACCAGAATCAATCATTTATTTCAGATCACCAACCAAATCTACCAGGATAGCGGGCTTGATATTGAGATCCGGCTGGTAAAAACCATGATGGTGGATTACACCGATGACAATTCCGGTGAAACCGCATTGCGTGATATTACGTTTGCGGAGAATGCAGTTTTTAAAGATGTACAAAAAGTGCGTGAACAAACTCATGCCGACATGGTTATTTTTTATCGCCCATTTAAATCAGAACACGGCAGCTGTGGACAGGCATGGATAGTGGGAGAAGGAAGTAATGGCGATTTCTCCAATCCGGATTACAAAAATTATATGTATTCACATATTCCCCTGAATAGTTGTGGCGATTTTGCAACCGCCCATGAGTTGGGTCACAACATGGGTCTAAAACATTCCCGTCGTCAGGATGGTACAGGTGGAGCATTCCCCTATGCGTTAGGTCATGGTGTCGATAATGAATTTGCGACGATCATGGCCTACCAAAGTTCGTTTAATGTTGATTACTGGGATGGCAAGGTCTACAAGTTTTCCAGCCCTGCCCTGGTGTGCAAAGGGAAGCCTTGTGGTGTTGATAAAACGGATGTGTCTGCCGGTGCTGACGCGCGTTATGCTCTCAGTGTTGTGGCTCCCCACATTGCTAATTTTTATTCAGGAGTTACATCATCCAGCAGCTCGTCGTCTGTATTGAGCGTAAATTCTTCTTTATCAGTCACGTCGAATACAGCATCAAGCACGTCAAGTGTGGCGGCGACTGTTATTGACAAACAGCCCGTTCAAACCACGGCAGCTTCCAGTGGCGGCGGTGGTGGAGGGAGCATCAATATTATTTTTCTCTTAAGTTTGTTTTCCTTGATGTTCATACGTCGTAGATAACTGACTGGATTGAAATCTGATTTTCTTTATATATCTCGTTTAAGAATAAAAAAAGCGGCTAATCGAAAGCCGCTTTTTATTTTTCAGCCATAAACATTTTTTACCGGGAGATGGTAGGCGACATATTAATGAATATCACTGATTGATTTATTGACAGGTTTTTCTCGTTTGCTAGCCTCTTGGAAGTAGTATTGGAAGTGCATAAATTTTATGCAAGGTTTTTCAAATTGGATTGTTAAGGAGTTAAAGATGCGACCTTGCTTCCTGTTATCTGCTGTAATTTATTGTTCCCGTAAAATCCTGTATATGTTTTTACCGCGTTTAATCCCTCCTGATTCAGCTTTATAGCGTTAATTACTCTGTATGTGACATTTATTTTTCATGTCCATATATTTGTTGATTTTATTTTGGTGCCAATACCAACGGTATTTTATTGCTCCTTAAAGAGGTGCTTATGAATTGCCACATAAAAAAAATTATCCTTTTTTTTGCTTTCGTATGCGGGCAGCCTGTTTTTTCCGGCGAACAAAATAACAACCCCGGGTGGTATGCAGGTGCTCGCGCAGGCTATTCAAGTAACGAACATTCATGTATGAGTCAACATGCTTTTTGTGACAAGGCTGATAAAGGATATGGTTTTTTTACCGGATATGAACTTGACTCTCGTTTTGGAATTGAACTCTCCTGGAATGATATAGGTGACTCACGTGCAGGGTATGAAAATCTATATCTAACCGGCGAATTAAAACAGGCGGATGCTTCACTCATTATTTCCCATTCATTGTATGGGCCATTAACGCTCTATGGAAAAATGGGTGTCGCCATTTGGGAAGGAAATGTAACTGGCGGTGATCATGTTTTAAATGATATCGGGATGCGTCCTTTATTGGGTGCCGGGTTGCAATTACCTGTTTCCAGAAATTGGTTTGCACGTGTTGAATATCAATACATTGATAAAGTTGGAAATAAAAATATGGGCTATTCCAATCCCCATTTTTTTGGTGTTTCCATCTTGTGGCATTTTAATTCACCAACCAAAAAAATTAAGGCAGTTGAAGAGGTTGTGGCTGTAGTGACTCCTGAACCCAAACCTGAGTCCGAACCTGTAGCAACGCCTGCCCCACAACTTATAGAGGAACGAATAACATTGGATGAACAATGGGGCGGGCTGTTATTCGAAACCGATAAAACAGAATTGCATAACACAATGGCAATTGAGCCCATTGTGAAATTGCTAATCGATAATCCGTTGTTAAATGTTTCAGTTACCGGCCATACCGATGCGCGTGGCAGGGCTGATTACAACCAGCGATTATCGGAACAACGCGCCCAAGTGGTAGTTAATTATTTGCAAGTAAAAGGTATATCTCCAAACCGTATCACGGTATTTGGATTGGGGGAGACAATGCCGGTGGCTGACAATGAAACGGAAGTCGGTCGCGCCAAAAATAGACGCGTTGAATTTGTTGTCCGTGGTATTAAATCCAATCCGTAAAACGGGATGGGCAGGGTGGCTATCATGAAAAAAATTTCACTACTATTTTTATTTTTCACTTCGTTAATGCTGGGTGCGTGCGGTGGAAGTGATAACAGTGGTTTTCCCGCAAACAAATCCGTGAATTCTGCTACCAGTGTTTCCCAAACTATTTCATCACCATTTTCAGCGGGAGGTGGTGAACTTCCTTCCAGTGTTTCATCTGTGCCATTCAGTGCAATTACCCAATCGGTTATTTCGTCCAGTGCTTTATCCACCGGTGGGGGTGAATTGCCTTCCAGTTCATCCGTGGCCAGTTCTTCGTCGAATTCGATCATCAATGGAGACAGTGATGGCGATTCGATTCCGGATAATCAGGATAACTGTGTAGCAGTGGTTAATCCCGGGCAATCGGATATAGACGCTGATGGAAGTGGTGATGCCTGCGATGCGGATATTGATGGCGATACTATTGCCAATACACCGGATAATTGCCCACTCATCGCTAATGCCAATCAAGCAAATATTGATGCAGATTTATTCGGGGATGCTTGCGATAGTGATCGCGACAACGATTCAATCCTGAATGCTATTGATAATTGCCCGAATGCGCTCAATCCTGATCAGGCCGATGCTGATCTTGATGGTATCGGGAATATCTGCGATACCAATACAGATTCAGACGGTGATGGTTTTGACGATGGCGTCGACAACTGCCCCACAACCCCCAACGTAACCCAGCTCGACACCGATGCCGACAGTACCGGCGATGCCTGCGATAACGATCAGGACGGCGATGGGATTTTCAACACATTCGACAATTGCCCGCTGCTGGGCAATGCCGCGCAAACCGACCATGATGGCGATGGAATCGGTGATACCTGCGACAGTGACCTGGACGGAGACAGCGTCGCCAATACCAGCGACAACTGCCCCGCCGTACCCAACACGACCCAGGTTGACCTGGAAGGGGACGGTATTGGCGATGCCTGCGACAGTGACCGCGACAACGATAACGTACTGAACACCGCCGACAATTGCCCGGCAGTCGCCAATACCAACCAGCTGGACACGGATGCGGATGGCATCGGTGATAGTTGTGATGGCAATACCGATACGGATGCAGACGGTATTGATGATGGTCTGGACAACTGCCCCTCGACCACCAATGCCCTGCAGGAAGACAGTGATGGCGATGGCATCGGCAATGCCTGCGATACCGACGACGATAACGACGGGGTAATAAACACCAGCGACAACTGTCCCGCCGTTGCCAACAGCGCGCAGCAAGACGCGGACGCCGACGGTGCAGGGGATGTCTGTGACAGTGACCGTGACGGAGACAGCCTGCTCAATGCTGTCGACAACTGCCCGCTGGTGGCCAATGCAGACCAGGCTGACCTGGATGGTGATGGTATCGGCAACAGCTGCGATGACGACCAGGACGGTGACAATGTCAGCAACACCACGGATAACTGCCCGGCTGCTGCCAATATCACCCAGCAGGACAGCGACAGTGATGGCATTGGTGACACCTGCGATACCGACCGGGATGGCGATAACGTCGCCAACACGGGTGACAACTGCCCGTCGGTCATCAACCCGTTACAACAGGACACGGATGCTGACGGTATTGGTGACGCCTGCGATGCCAATACTGACAGTGATGGTGACCTGGTTGATGATGCCAGCGATAACTGCCCTGCGGTGGCCAATGCCAACCAGCTGGATACCAACAGCAACGGGGTAGGTGACGCGTGTGACAATGACATTGATGGCGATGGTGTCAACAACGTCACCGACAACTGCCCGGTGATTGCCAACAGCAACCAGGTCGACCTGGACAGCGATGGCACTGGCGATGCCTGTGATACCGACGTGGATGGTGACGGTGTCACCAACGGCAGTGACAATTGCCCGATCAATGCCAACAGCACTCAGGTGGATACCGATACCGATGGCATCGGGAATGTCTGCGATAACGACAAGGACGGTGATGGTGTGCTGGATGGGTCGGACAATTGCCCCTTGGCCGCCAACGCCAACCAGCTGGATACCAACGGTAACGGCACAGGGGATGCTTGCGACAGTGTGGTCGATATCGACAGTGATGGCGTCAATGACCTGATCGACAATTGCCCGGCCGTAGCCAATAGCAACCAGCTGGATGCCGACACCGACGGGATTGGTGACCAGTGTGATGATGATCGTGACGGGGATGGTGTCGCCAATGCGGCTGACAACTGCCCGCAACAAGCCAATGCCAACCAGCTGGATACCGATGCTGATGGCACCGGTGATGTGTGTGATTCCCTCACGGACAATGATGGTGATGGCATTGCCAACACGCTGGATAATTGCCCGGCCATTGCCAATCCGGCACAAACGGATACCGATGTTGATGGCACAGGGGATAGCTGCGATACGGATATGGATAACGATGGTGTGCTTAATCTGTTGGATAACTGTCCGTTAGTAGCGAATGCGGGCCAGCTTGATAGTGATGTTGATGGTGCTGGTGATGCCTGTGACTCGGATACCGATGGTGACGGTGTCAGTAATGCCCTCGATAACTGCCCGCTAATCGCAAATACTAACCAATCGAACCTGGATGGTGACGCCAGTGGTGATGTATGCGATGCCGATATAGACAACGACAGCATCTTGAACGCGCTTGATAATTGTCCGGTGAATAGCAATGTCACCCAGGCTGATATTGATGGCGATGGTATCGGTGATCTATGTGATTCGGTGGAGAACATCGCGTGCGCATCTGGCAAATTGTTTGAGCCTGTATTGGGTAATCAAACCGTTACCCAGGGTTTACGTGGCGTGCTCTGTATTGGTTGCGGAGTGTTAAATCCAGCCTACATGGCATCGACAATTAATGATGCTGCCGTGCTCTCAACACCGATTGCCGTTGCAGCCTCGGTATGGGGACGAGTGCAGGCACCGGTAACCTACACCGGACCAAAACGGGTTGGCTTCCTCGTTTCCCTGCCGGTCGGATTGTTGGATCTAACGCTGTTAAGTAGCCTCGAAATTACTACGTACTTCAATGGCGTCCAGCAACAAACCAGCGCGTCGGGTGCACTATTAGGGTTGCAATTGTTGAACCTCACCGGGGATGCGACGAAACAATTGGTTTACATGAATACCACCAGCAACTTTAATCAGGTGGAAATTGAAAAAGGGGCGGTAGTGGGAGCACTTTCCAATTTGAATGTGCATGCGTTATGTGTAGCTCCGCCACCTTTATAAAACTATCAATCGATAGTAAGTGATAAAGAAGGCGGCTTTGGAGTCGCCTTTTTTATTCCTGTTTTTTCGTGTTTTATCCTGAACTAGATTATTTGCGGTGCGCAGGTAATAAAAACTCGATTTTGCCCAGCAGCTGATCTATTTTTGTTCAATAAGTTTTTGTTCAGTAAGTAAGTGCGCAGGCGTAATAAATGGCAGCGAATGTTGTGGGCAAAACCAAATATTTATCATTTGTGCTACTTGCAGTGATATTGATCATTGTTGGTTATTACCTTTCCCAAAATAAACCAGCGCAACCGGAATTAACGCAACCATTACCCGCAATCAATGAACGGCCTGCAGATATCGCGACGAGTCCGGAAATAGTGGATGCGAATGCGGCATTGGAACAAGCAAAGCAAGCCATGGATGAATCCGCTCCTTCGCCCGCAGGGGATCAAATAGAGCACACCGGTAACTCACAACCATCCACACCAGCATGGAAAATTAGCCATGACAATCCCACGTCCATGCCGCTACCGGACGGTGTCGTGGCTTATGAACCAGTAGCAGTTGATATGGAATCACCCGCATACCCTGAACCTGGGCAACAGGTTTCACTGGGGCTACCGGGTGGTGAGACAGTGAGTGCAACAGTAAGAAGTAGCAATGAAAATCCGAATGGTGATTATTCCTGGCGTGGCTACCTGGATGGCCACGGCACTGATTATCCGGTTGTGATGACCTACGGTGCCAAATCAGTATTTGCCACCATCACTACACCGAAAGGTAGTTATACGCTGGAGTCAATCAACGGTAGTGGATGGGTGTATAAAAATCCTTCCGAGTTTGAATTATCGGAACCGGGGAAAAACGATTATCTGGAAATTCCTCATTCCCATCATCACGAATAAACGTGTTGCTTAATTGGTAATTTTTAATCAGGGGGCAGGCGAGATATGAGTAAGAAAACATAGCAGCACCGCGTTTTGGCTTTAATGGATGCGCGCAACAATTTGGAAAATGGGTTCCAGATTTTGTTAATCACGGAGGGTTTTCAGTAAAGTCACCAGAGAAACACACATGAAAACTATTTGGCAAAAAATTATTCGTTCCTCTTCTGCAATTGTTTTATCCGCGTTTACTTTTCCCGCATTGGCTGCACCCACTGTCATCGACGTATTGGTTGTTTATACCGATGGTGTATCGACACTTTATGGTGGTGATCCCACTTCTCGCATCAACCAGATTTTCCAGGTTACCAACCAAATATATGCCGACAGCGGTGTAAATCTTGAAGTGCGCGTCGCTAAAACAATGAAGGTCAGTTATACGGATGATAACGCTGCAGAAACAGCGCTAAATGCAATTACGTTTAATCAGGATGCTGCTTTTAGTGGTGTGGCGGCAGCCCGTGAACAAGCCAAAGCAGACATGGTAATTTTGTATCGTCCTTACAAACAAACTCACGGTAGCTGCGGTATTGCCTGGATTGGTGGCAACAACGGCAGCGTTAGCACGGGATACAAAGGATACATGTACTCACACATTGCCATTAATTCTTGTGGCGATTATGTCACTGCCCATGAATTAGGGCACAACATGGGTTTAAAACATTCCCGTAAGCAAGATGGTGTTGGTGGTGTGTTTCATTATGCATTGGGCCACGGTGTCGTGAATTCATTTACTACCATTATGGCGTACCAAAATGTATTCAATGTAGATTACTGGACTGGAAAAGTTTATAAGTTTTCCAACCCGGATATTCTCTGCAAAAATCAACCCTGTGGCGTTGACCGCAACAATACCAGCACCGGTGCGGATGCCCGTTATGCGTTGAATATTACCGGACCACAAATTGCAAATTTTTATGCAGGTGCTCCAGCTTCATCGGCCACCAGTTCATCCAAATCAAGTTCCAGTTCGCTTGCGGTATCCAGTAAATCGTCAAGCTCGGCAAGCAGTGTTAATAAAACCAAAGCGATTGAGTTGAAACCAAAAGTTGATGCGGCGCGCGTAAACCATTCCGCTACGGTTGCAGCGGTGGATGCTAACAAGGTCGCTATTACTGAAAAAAGCACGGTGGAACGCACAGCAAAAACCAATTTGGCAACGGCAACCAAAAATCTTTCAACAGTCGTAAAAAATTATGAAAATGCCGTGGCGAAATATAATGCGCTGGTTGCGAAAGCAGACCCTATGACCACGCAATTAAATACGGCGTTGACTGCTTATCATTCTGCAGCTACCAGCGCTGCCAAATCATCAAAATTAACGGCATACAACAATCTGGTAACTAAATACAACGCATTGGTTGAGCAAATTAATGCTGCCGCTGCCGCAGCGTCGGTAGCACAAAAGCTTATAGCACCAGCAACAAAAGACCTTCAATCTGTCACCGCTGCTTATAACACTGCGGTGGCAGCAACTGCGGCGGAAAAAGCCAAAACTGCCGGTTTGAAATTGGCGGTTACTGACGCATTAACAGCCCTGAAAACGTTGGAAAGCGAATACAAGGCTGCGCTAGCTGCCTGCAAATGCACCGTCTGATTTCTGTCTGAATCTCCGTTGTCTCTCCTATTGACCCGGCTTGTCCGGGCTTTTTTTTGTTGCAGCGATAGGCTAATTTCTAAAAATAGAAAAGTGCTAATTTAAAAATATTTAGGCGAGGCAGATGGATTAACAGGAAATTTGCGAGAAAAGTAATAGCGTTTGAATGATGCAGTATAACGTTGGCGGGAGTTATTTTTTAAGTAAGCGATACACTTCCGTTAAAAGCTCACTGAATACAACCGGCTTTTGCATAAGCGAATCGTAAGGGGTATCTATGTCTTTAATATGGAGGGCGGCACTCGATAAAATAAAAGGAATACTGTTCCAATGAGCATCATTTTTTAAAGCCCTGCACAACTCGGCACCGTTCATCAGTGGCATCATGTAATCAGAAAGAATGATGTGGGGAGTTAATGCCTCAATTGCTTGCAGCGCGCTTTTGCCATCACAAGCGGTAATCACATGAAATCCGTGATATTCAAACAGCATCGCATAAGTCGTTGTAATATCCGGCTCGTCATCAACCACCAATAGGATGGGTTTGTCATCGGTGGCCTTAATGATTAGATCTTCTTTCATTATGGCTCGTTATCCAGTGCGTTGTTTTTGATAATTTCCTGCGTTAACCGCTCTGTTGATACCGAACGCCCGATTGATATTCCGTTATTTGAAATTAACATGATGTGATTGGCCGAGTCATAACCGTTTTGACGCAGCTTTAATACAGCAATTTGACGATGGTTAACGCCATTAATTTCCACATACTGCAACAGCATGATATTTTCGTACAAAATGGAGGATGGCCCGGAATCGAAATTTTCCGGCAGCTTACTGCCAAGGTAGGGCAATTCCCGCGTGAAAAAGCTGGTTACCTGGCGGGAGCGCAATTCATTGACGAGTGCGGTAAGGAACGAACGTGCGCGACCCACATGCATAATGATATCGAGCAGTCCATCCATACCATCCAAAAACAAACGCGATACCTTGCGCTGGTCAACGTTTTCCAGAATCTGGTGTGCAAGTGCATCAACAGAAATTTCCAGCGGCGGGTTCCAGATAATTTGCAATTGGCCGTTATCAAGAAAACTTGCCAAATCGATATTTACACTTTTCGCTTTGGCAACCAAACGCTGTGGTGATTCATAAAAACCGACTATCAGGCATTGTTCGCCCCGTTGTAATCCCTCAGCAATAAAATGCAGCCCCATCAGTGTTTTGCCAACACCGGGATTGCCTAACAACTCCGTGGTTGAACCAATATTTACGCCACCTTTAGTGATGTTGTTCCAACCGGGAATGCCAAAACCAATCAGGGAATTGGAGGCGGCGTCATTGGTCTTGTTGGCAGTACTAATGGCTTCAAGGCGCGGGTAAACAACTATGCCATCTTCGCCGACTTCAAAAACATGGCGACCTAATAAATGTTTTCCGCCGCGAATTTTAAACACTTTTATTTCACGAATAAGCTGCATGCCTTTTTCGTGTTGGCTCAGTTCAATCAAACCATCAACGAGGGTATTTTCTGAATCGGCAACATTTCCTTCTGTCGGTGACAGCAGAAAAGTTGTGCACTCCATCGAGGAAACCAGCGAGTTTAGCGATAGCATAAATTCGGACAAGCTAATCGTTGATGGGCTTGAATCACGCACGGATCGAAAGCCATCAATAATTAAAATATCTGCATTATGTTTGGCGAGTATACCGGTGATCAGTTGCAACAAACCATCCAGGCCACCTTTAACCAGCTCGTTATAACCACCAAACATCAAAATATTCTGCCCGATCAATTCATCATCAAAAAATGAAAAATTGCTCAGGTGGTTAAGCATCTTGCCATGCGTTTCAGCGATCAAGGTAAGAATCAACACTTTCTCACCTTTGGCAGCATGGTCAAAACCAATCTGGCAGGCAAGCGTAGTTTTTCCGCTACCCGCCAACCCCTGGATCAAATAAAGGCTATGACGAGGAAAACCGCCCCCAAGGACTTCATCAAAACCGGGAACTCCACTACTCATGAGTGAGAGTCGATGTTTAATTTGAGAATTATTTTGTAAATTTTTCATTGTTTTCGCTGTGACATCACGATGTGGTTTGCCTGAATAACAATCAATTTTTAGCTAACAGGAACGCAGTCTAGCGTATTCGTTAGATAGTTATCTATTGATGAGTTCAATTAATGTGGCGATATTTCAATCGCTTACCGCCATCCAACAGGAACCATTGGCATACTAATTCGCAAAATAGATAGATTAGCGTATTTGTGCAAGCGCCTTTGCATTGCAAAATAAATCTTCCCTGCAAGTTCCTTCAATAATGCCACTCTACTGCTAAATGTATTACTCCTTGAGCGATAGGAATAATCGTGAATATTCTTTCCCTTTAGCGGCTCGCACTCAGGTTCTTGCTTGTTACTGAATGTTGTTTGACTTAATGATAAATTGAAGGTGTATGGTCTTCGAAAAAATATACTGTATGGATATTTTTACCCTTGCTTTTAGTGTGAACACAGTGCGTGTATTTGCGTGCGATGTAGAGATCTAACATGACTAAGAATTCTGATTCAATAGAAAATGCTAAAGCCAGGTTCAAAAAAGCTAAAGATAAATTGATGCTAATCATCAACAGGTCAAAGAAAAAGAATCAAAACATTTGAGGAGTGGCCATCTTAATGAGCTAGAAATTTTAAGACGAAAAACAGGAATTGATTATGAATAGCAGGTATATAGGTTGTGGCGCGCGTGTAACCTAGGATCGAACCGCAACATGATCGTTAGTGTAGCGCGCTACCAATTAAATTTTTAAGCTAGCCAAATGGAGATTTTGTTTAATAATCACTGCTTTTTGACCGCTGTTAGATCCTGACCACATTTTATACTGTATATTGTCAGTCTCTATTTTTTCAGCTCCGCCGTCTTTTAAGGCTGCATGCAAATCCTGTACTGGTATCTTGTGATTTATATTGCTACTTATGACATAAAAGTTAATAACACCTTGAACACCGAGTAATTTGGCTGCCTCTAAAACTGCTTTGCATACGCCTGAGTACAGTTTTTTATTCTCGATAATAAGGTCATGTTTACTGAGTGAGTCTTGATGGTCAGTGTTTAGATTTTTCACGTAAACATCACCGATAATATCAGTAGCTTTAGCTTTGTAGTAATCCATACCAATTTTTACAGCAGCAAATACATCTTGTGATTTTGTGGCATCAACACCGAAAACCCATACATCATTCTCAATAATCGCTGCGTCTTTCGATGTTAAATTTACTTTTCCTTGAAAAGGTGAAATTGGAATTTCTGTATTTTTTGATTTCCATACCGCTACTGAATCTAATGCAGTGCGCAAGATAAAATCTTTTTTGTCTCGACCATTATTCAATATGAGTGTGCAATCAACTTTGAACTCAGGTCGACATTCCGCTAAAGATAATGCTCCTTTCATTTGCTGCTTTCCCTTTCGAGCCCTATTTCGATTGCTTCATCGTCAGCTTCAGCCTCGGATGATATGGCATACGTGAACTCTGCTAGCGATTCCGGTTTCAGCCGCCGTAATGCGGTGGTAATTTCTTCGCTGGTATAACCATCTTCGAGTGTTGGTGTGAAGGTGGAAAGTTCTTCGCATCTAATAATTGATGATGGGCTAATGCCAGAATCTTTTGCGTAAGTTAACAGGTTAGTCAGGGCTTTCGGCAAGTCACCTCCATTAACAAGGCTCACCGCACGTATTGATGCAGAGCCGTCCATATTAAGTTCTGATGTTTCGCTTAAGTCACCTTTAAATTCAATAATCCAGGTCATATTTTTTCCTTTTTTTGATGTGAATCGAGATTACCATTTATCAAGTACAAAGTAGCGTGATTGGTCTCAAATTTCATATTGCGAAAGCTGGAACGCGCAAGCCCAGCCTGCACGTTCCAGCTTCAAATCTACATCGACAACTGCTTCTTAAGATGCCCATCAATCCTGTTAAAGACATGAGCGATGCTATTGATAGCGCGCTGCGGTAATTTAATCCGCTCATTAATTTCATCAAACAACACTTCCAACAAACATGCCTGCGCCCACAACTGGTAAATCGCATCTTCATCGGTTTTATTGGGAAATGGTTTACGAATTACGGTAAGCACTGCACCGGTAGGCGAATGTATTTCAAGGCGGGATTTTTTATAAAACACGTACTGGAGTTGATCGAGTTTAATAACGCAGGTTGTGGGGAATGGGGGAGGGGGAATTGTATTATCCATAATAAAAATCTCATGGTTTGAGTTTCAAAACCGCAACCACGGGTGAGATTCGTGGGGGCGGACTGGACAGGGTTCTCACCGCCGGCCTCAAACCAACACCGGCCCACCCGAAGGTGGCCCCGCCCAGCCGCCATAACAACAGGCACGGCTGTACGGGACACATACGCAAGCGTATGGCCAGTCTGAGATTTGGCGGGGGTGAGATTCCCGGCTACGGGATTTACCGCAGCGAGGGCAGGTTAGTGGATGAGAATATGACTGTCAACGCGAGCGCGGTAATAGGTTGTAATTCATACTGGCGCTCAATGTTGCTATGGTCTTTACTTGTTCTCACGTTAAATAAAGAAATTTGCTAACCGCTCAAGCTGAATCAAAAGAAATGAATTGTCGCTAATCTTCTTTGCATTTATAAAAGGAAAAATTATGCCGAATGCTTTAATTATTTATGTGTCTGGTAACAACTCATCTGCAGCGCTCGCCTCACGATTGGATAGCAAGGGCTATAAGGTCCATCGGATTAAAATGACGGCGCCTAACGGCGGCATATTATGGGGCAAGTCCAATGGCCAAAAGCCCACAGGTAAATTGTTGGGAAGCATCTATTACGATAAGGTTTTTTTGATTGGGCACCATGGGGTTGTTGATCGCCTCAATCCAACCACAAGGGGAATCGGGTCGGAAACCGGCTTGCTGAGCAACGACATTATCATTGGCTCGCTATTTCGATTCGGGCTGCAACAACCCAAGAAAATCATCTTGATTCTTTGTAAGGCAAGTAATGGTTCGAACATTGGTAACGCCAAAGATGACGATATCGGCTATTCAACCGGCCACAATTTTGCCAGTCGTCTCGCCGAAATTAATTGGTTCAATGTGGAAGTCCACGCATACACAAGTGAAGTAGGCGTTATCGACGAAGCAATGCACAAACTCTTCACGCAGCTAGCGGCTACAAAATCATCCCAACCCTATAAAGTGTTACCCATCGGCAGCCGCTACTTACCTAACGACGCCGATCCCTACAGGCCACACAGGCCGCGCTCAACAAAAAATTCCAAAATGCGTTTTTATTTTCAGAACCAAGTCCTTTGTTGCGGGATGGTGTATTAGGGTTATTTGGTGAAGGCTTGCTTTGTGCCCAAAAGTGGAAGTTTTTCTAAATTTAATAATTTATTGGACAAGGTGGGATAATGGAAATAGAAATAAAGCACTGCAACAACATTGATTCTGCAAAAATCTCTTTAACTGAAGGAAAACTTAACATTAGGTTTGCACCTAATGGGACAGGGAAAAGCACAATAGCCAAGGCTATAAAATTTAAAGTGTTAGGCCAGACCGATAAAATAGATCAACTTAGGCCGTTCAAACACAAAGATGATCTTCTTGGGGATACTTATTCTCAAGTGGGTGGTGTTGACTCAATTTCCAAAATAATGTGTTTTGATGAGGACTACGTTAATCAATTTACATTTAAACCTGATGAATTGATTAGCAACAGCTTTGATATTTTTGTTAGAACTGACGAGTACAAAACGCTAGAACAAGACATCGCTAATCTTGTTGGTACAATTAAACAGACATTCACTAGCAATCCAGATTTAGAAACATTTATAACCAATCTTAAAGAGTTGGGCGGAGCATTTACATTAAGCAAGACCGGATTATCTAAGTCCTCTAGCGGCATGAAAGGGCTGTCAATGGGAAATAGTATTCAACACATTCCACTAGAGCTTGAGCCGTATCAACCATTTATCCAAAGCACTAAAAGTGTCAACTGGATTGAATGGCAAACTACGGGGCATAAAGAATTTAGTGAGCTTTCAGATGCATGTCCATTTTGCACTACCGACACAACTGACAAGAAAGAGAAAATTACTAGCGTTGGAAAAAAATATAACAAAAATATTATAAAAAATTTGATTGGTATACTTGATATTGTTGAAAAGCTTGGAGGCTATTTTTCAGAAGAAACGAAGACAAGTTTAGCTGTTATTACAACCTTGACAAGTGGCCTTGAAAAGGAACATGAAACATTCCTTGTCACTATTAAGTCACAAATTGATAATCTCATCGAAAAGTTGGAGAGTCTTAAAGGGTTTTCCGGGCTCCACTTTAAGGACGGTGAAAAAGTCGCGGAAAAACTACCGTCCTACAAGTTGGACCTCCAGTTTTTTTCTTCACTCGACTCACAAAAAACACGCGACGCAGTCATGTTAATTAACTCGGCAATTGATGAGCTTGGAAAACAAGCCGGACAACTGCAAGGAAAAATTCAAGCCCAAAGACAAAAAATGCAAAAGCTTATTGAAAAACATGAGTTAGATATTAATAATTTTTTGGCGTATGCGGGCTACCGATATAAAGTTGAAATTGCTGGGGCGGAAGGCAGCTCTCAGCTTAAATTATTACATATCGATCACGCGCAGCACTTATCTGGTGGCAGTCAACATCTCAGCTTTGGCGAACGAAATGCATTTTCGATAGTATTGTTTATGTATGAGTGCCTTGCGAAAAATCCAGACCTAATAATACTTGATGACCCTATATCATCCTTCGACAAAAATAAGAAATATGCAATCTTGGAAATGCTATTCAAGCGTGATGCGAAAAACTGCTTTAAAGGGAAAACTGTGTTAATGCTTACACACGATGTAGAACCAATTATTGACACATTAAAATCCGTTAAAGGTCAATTCAGCAATCAAGTTAGTGCTGCATTCTTACGGCTTCAGAACGGTAAAATTAGCGAGCAGAAAATTAACAGCGGCGATATCAAAACATTTATACAGATATGTGGTTCCGTATTGGCATCAAACCAAGATCCAATCATAAAGATGATTTACCTGAGAAGACAATATGAAGTCTTAGGTGACCTTGGCGATACATATGAGGTGTTATCAAATTTATTCAAACAGCGTGAGATTCCTGAAGACCATCGTATCCCAAAAGATGACCAAGGAAATAACACACCGATGTCCGCAGAAGATTTGGCAGAGGGTTTATCGGAATTACAAGACCATATACCCGAACTCCCCATGAATTACTCTTCCTTGGTTGCACTGTTCCGAGATGAATGCAACATTAAAACACTATACAGTCAAAGCGTTAATGGATATGAAAAGTTACAGTTCACTAGAATCCTATTAAATATAGAAGATGTTGAAAACTCGGTAATCAGAAAGTTTATTAACGAAACTTACCATATTGAAAATGAGTTTATTTTCCAGCTTGACCCAAATCAGTTTGATTTGATTCCAGAGTACGTGGTGAAAGCTTGCGACCAGTGTTTAGCTGATGCTTGATTATAGATGTAGATCACGGGTTGGGCAGCCATGTCCAACAAATCTATTCAATAACAAAATTGGGCATTGCTGCCCAACCCACATAAACACCAACGTCCGCAAATGGCCGTATGCGTTACGATGAGATTTAATGTGATTCTTTAGGTTGACAAAATATGTTTGGAGAACTCGTTTCTTTTATCGATGCTTTACGATCTGCTGTTGGAGAGCTCCGCTCACGAAAATTAACCACGCAGAGGGAAACCATTATTTCGGCGCTGTTGAGTACCTATTTCTATTTAAAAGACGCCACTGATGAAGGGGAAGTTCTCCTCGAGGATGCAAAACCAAACCCCGTTAAAGTAATAAAATCACTCGATCCCGATGAAGCGAAAGAACGCTTGGCTCGCTGGAATATTGTGCTCGGGCGGCAAACCTTCCGGCTCATGCGTGTCTCAGATCTGATCTACGGTCAGGTGTTCATTGATGTGGTATCACCCGAGCTGCGAGAGCAGTTGTATGAGGTCTTGGGCTCCAAACACGATAGAGCTAGTTCACTCCATAGCATAGGTGCCTCGCTGTACTTTCGTGGATGGGTGGATCGCTCACTTGAAGAGCAGGCAAGGTACGTTAGTGTTATGGCTGGTGAGGAAACAAATCTCTTGCACATGAAAAAAATTCGAGCAGAAATAGCGACTCTTAGAGAGGTAATGGAGGAATACCGCTTAGCTATCATTCAACTTTCAACATCCGATGAAATTGTTCGCTTGTCAGCTAATGCCAGAATGGAAACCAAATTACCCAATGAAGGCTTGGCCTAACAAACGGCATTGGTTGAGTTTTCTCGGCATCCAAACCGAATAAGCAACTTATTTGACCGCTATTGGCAGTTGTGCCAGTAGAATTTGAACAAATGGCCGTTCTGACTGCATAGTTAGGGCAACTATTTTTAGGATAAGCCAACAGCTTAGAGAGAAGTATGTCGTTAGCGGAAAGTTTTTTTGAGAATTGGTGTAACGTGATTGAGAAACGAAACGATGAAGTAAATCAGTACTGGTGTAAAACCAAGGAGTATACAAATTTTATTATTCACGCGGAAAACTCAGTTCTAATGGACGTCGCAACACTTCTTGGGTTACGTTGCTACAATAGTGATTATTACTATCTAGACTCAGTTTTATATGAGGAATCTGATTACATTAAAGATTTCCTTCATCAGTGTTATTTGACCAATATTCGTATTGCGTTTGAGCATGAAAATGATTTTAAAAGTGGTTTGTATCAAGAGGTATCTCATCTACTTCTAATCAATTCAGAGCTTAAAGTAGTTGTCTCATATCCACCAAGTGAAAGTGCAGAAGCTGCGGAACTCAAATACTTGCATGGCATTATTAGTTCAAGTCCAATAGCTGACAATCTGTCTGATCGGCAGGGATTTTTGTTTATTATGGGGCATGTGAATCCTTATAGGTGGGTTGCATGGGTGTACCACAAGTCGGAGTGGAGGAAATTGCTAACAAATGGCAGAAACTGGTAAATATTTTGCACTTGAGCTCATCACGTAGGTTGGGCATTTCTGCCTAACCTACAAAAAAGTCAGCTTCCGCTGTTGTCCGGAATCGGCCAAAGCGAAATCGATTTAAAACATGTTCTTAAATTAATTTTACTAAACTGTAACCTTGAACATTCTTGTTACATTTCCAACGCGCAGACCGTCTTCTCGGGAGCTAAGGTAATGTTCATTCAGATAGTCAGGACCAATATCCTTAATCTGAGTGAACCCCAAGTCCTCCAGTTTCTTCTTGAGCAGTTGAGGATCAAAAAAGCTTTTAAGGGGCTCACCGCCAGCGGCAAGTTGATTCGATAATGCATTAACAACCAATTTCTCCATCTCATTGAGGTTATCGTTATCAACGATATAGTCGAAAACCATGGCGGAGCCACGGGCGCAACTGGCTACAAATCTCAACGTTTCCTCGATGGCTGTTATATCCAAATAGGGCACCACACCTAGCCACGAAAAAAAGGCTTTTTGGTGTTGATCAAACCCTGATGAATGCAATTTTTCTCCCAATGAATTTTTTTCAAAATCACAGGCTACATAACTCACTTTGCAGGTTGGGGTTATACCTAATTGCCGGATGCCAGCAATTTTTACAGCCTGAGTGGATGGCAAGTCAACTTCGAATACGTTTTCATATTGATCGTTGTTGCGATAGGCGTAACTATCCAAGCCTGCCCCCAGAATGACGTATTGGTACGTCCCATCCGTTAACGATTTTTTGCGCTCATCTTCAGCAAAGCGGCTGCGTGCTGCAATGGCAACACGCATGGCAGTACTGAGTGGATGCTTGTGCAATTCAAGTTTGTCAGTCACATCTCCCTTTGCATCACCCAGAATACTCAATGCAATTGGGTCTTCAAAAATGGGGGGTTGCTCAAGGATTTGATGAGCTGCTCGCCATACAGCAACTGCATAGGTGCTTGGTTTAATATTGTTATTACTGTGTGAACAAGCGAATTGATCTTGCAAGACATTTGACAGTACTTCATTCATATCGACCACCTTAGGTTAGTTGAATAACGATGATCGTCACTCTAAAACCTCACCTTAGGTTAGGTGCAAGGGGTTTATAAACGCTCGATTGCCTGGCGGATGAATTTAAAAAGTGTTTGATCAAGTCCGGTACCTTGGATCAGTAGAGGCTCGTTGGCGTAGGCTAAGCGAAGCCTTTCAGTAATATCCGGGTCGCCACCTGATATGGAAGATTCAAACAGAGTCCTCCATTGAATGGCCAATGGCCGAACCGCTTCACTGGCAGGAGACAAGCCCGATTGCATTTTTTCACGCAAAGCAGCAATTAAGGGCGGCCATTCTTCTTGATTCTGGCGATTCTTGTCAACGAGTTGCATTTGCTCCGGAGATAGGTAACAAGCAAATATGTCACGATGGATCTCTCTCATGACTTGGCCTAGAAATTCGATCATTGCGGGGGTTATTCCCCTCTGTATCTGTATTTCAGGCTCGTTGGACATGGCGTGAACCTTCAGCAACAGCTGAGGATCATGTCCTACCAATCTTTCCAGCATTTCCGTCCATTGAATTACGAACTCCTTAGCAGAACCATCGTTAGAAGAAACTTTTTGACTCATCATCAAATTCAATTTCTTCACCATTTCTGGCCAGTCATTTTCAAGCTCATCTTTGACTATCGCCGCATAGCTATTTAGCTCCTCGATTTCATTGGCCGTTAAATATTTATCGTAGACATTCATCAGTGCCAGGGTATCTAACCATTTGTTTGTATCAGGTTCCTCGCCTTTCAGAAGGCTACTTTGTAGCCGCATTAGCTTTTCTTTCAGTTTTATGGCCTGCGTTATTTCGCCTTCGATATTGGCAATTTGCTGCTCAATAACCTCGGGTAGAGGCAGTGAGTTGTCATTAATAATTTGAGAGATTTTTTGCAGGGAAAAGCCGAGTTGCTTAAGTGCTTGGATGCGATGCAGTAAGGCAATGTCTTTCTTATTATATAAACGATGTCCAGCGGGAGTCCTAACCGATGGAGATAGCAAACCAATTTGATCGTAGTGATGCAAGGTTCTAATGCTTAAACAAACCTGATGGGATAATTGTCCTATTTTCAACAACATTGTTCACCTTTAGATACATGCTTTTCCATGGCTCACTTGAAACTATATGAGGATGGAATATCTTTCACGAGGAGTTGTGGTGCAATGCTAGCATAAGCTGAAAATCTTAAAGTAGGCTTGTAAATTTGAGGTGAAATCATCCCCATTTTGGTATTGAATGTTGGCTTATATATAACACTAAAAAAATCGTGCAGAACCAAGTATCGTGAGGCATTCTTAGCGCAAGAATGAGGCGAGTTCAGGCACAAATCAACATATTAGGGTAAGTATTTGACCGACATGTTCGGCGGATAGGTGAAGTTATCCTCAATGTTCGCTTCTGGCCGAATGCAGCTTATAAATATTTCCAAAAGGAATTCCAAAGCCCAAAACAGAAAAACTGCTTTGCTAATCGACTGTGACAGCGTAAGCCACAATTCTGTTGAACGTTTATTGAAAGCGCTGGCGAAATTGAACATGGTTAATGTGCGGCATGCACATGCAGATTGCATTTTCCGATAGCCTTCACGGTACTGATGATTAAATTTCACAAATTTAAATAATTTACATTAAATGAACGGAACATTTTTAACCAAAGCCACAACACCGTAGCTTTTTCTAATAAATTCTGAAGCGCCACCCCTAAAAGCTCACACCCACACCAAGCACATAGCTACTGTCTTTGATCAAACCAAATTTAAAACGTGTTTCGTTGTAATCGTATTTAAAAGAAATATGGATGTTGTGTTGGAAATAATAACGTAGCCCGCTGCTGGTATTGGTGATGTAATTGATTTGGTCGATGATTGGATCAGAAATATGTATATCGGAAAATGTTTCCAGCTTTTCGTTTAGCCATAACTGTTTGTAATTTAGCGCGAATGCCCACGCACCAAACTCCAGTTCGGTTGGCCCCGCCTTTAGCCACAAGCGGTTGTAAGTGATGATGGTATCCAATCTGTCTTTGCCTTCGCCCCATAAGCGATAACCTGGCCCCGCGCCCAGATTCCAGTATTGGCTGACAATATCCACACCTTCTTCGCGATAAAGGTTGTCCGAGCGTAGTAACCAGTGGCTATCCAATAAAAAATCCAATGTGTAACTGGCTTCAACTGTATCTTCCGTAACCCGACTGCGGTCTTTGTCTCGTTTTGATTCCGCTTTGAATGAATGTCGCCACTGCTTTGATTCAAGGTTGAGTTCAGCATTAACATGGAGCTTTTGTTTGCGATTTTGATCATTATCGACATCCAGTGATGTTTCCAACAATCCCTTTCTTTCCCAATTATGGTGCGATGGAATTAGCGAGAGTTCCATAATGGGGATTGTTTTTCCATCAATGACAATGTGGCCGCGCTTATTGCTTTCATTAACAAGAACGTCGCGGGATTTTAAGTTGATTTGCCAGTGTTGTTTTAATGTAGTGCTGAAGCTGTGTATCGCATCGGTATTAATCTCAAATGTGCCCGCATAGGCAGTATTAATTTTGAGGGAATTACCAGTTAGCCTCGTGATCGTGCCGCTAATGCGGTCACCGTTATTGAGAGTCACAATATCTGCAAATGTAAAGTTATGAAAAAGAGTAATACCAAAAAGGATCAGGCTTCTGACAATACGCAATTGCTTTGCAATTAATTTCACAGGTTCTCCATTTGCAGATAAATAAAAGCTGGCCTGACCAAGCCAGAATGAATACATTTTCTTGAATTTAATGACTGACTTCTCATTTTTTAGCGCGCGTCCAACGAATTGCCGTTGGCACTCACAAAGTGGTTTTGTGCTGCTATAGTTAGCAGCGACTTACGACCTTGTCGATCCATTATGAGGTATCACTGGATTAAAGGAGAACTATTTTGGCGGAGATCGTTTCGTTTGGTCAAAGACTAAAAATCAGCGTCTTGGCTATTGCCCTTTTTGTGTTGGGCATCGGATTTTTATTGGGAGCGCTAACCCTTGTTTCCTGGTCTTTTTGGTTGTTCCTTGCGGTTATTATTACTATTGCCTTCGTCGCACTCCCCATCGCATGGTTGGTAAAAAAACTTCTGACAAGATTCTCAGTCCATTCAACGATTCCCCGTTTCAGAAGTATCTGGTTGACGCTGGTTTTATTAATAACTGCTGTTGTGACCTTTCCCTACTTTTACCTTGCGGTAAAAAGTGAAACAACACCTTTGGTTTTACCCCAGGCCGTTCTGAGTGATGGTAATAAAACTGTCATTTTTCAGGGAATGGTACATGTGGGGTCCGAGAATTTTTATAAATCGGTTGTTTATGATTTGGAAGAAGCCCTCGATGAAGGTTACAAACTCTATTATGAGGGGATAATGCCATCGAGCCCCGACGCTGATAAATGGTTTTCCGACACGATCGCAGGCGGGGCCTCCTTATCGGATAACTATCGCCAACTTGCCGACGTGTGCGGTGTGAAATTTCAGCTCGATTATTTTAAATTGTTGATCCACGACATTCAGGCCCGTCCAGAGCGCCACGCCACGGTTGATGTGACCACTGCCGATTTGAAAAAAGAATACGAGCGTTTGCTTACGGAAAACCCTGCATTTGCAGCAGCGATTGCCGAAGAAGGTGATAACAAATCTGAAAAAAAAGGCCTTTCCGATGATGCGGCTAAAAAAATATTCAGCTTTGTGCAACATGCCAATGATAATCAAAAAAATATCATTGGTACTTTATGCCGCGGTTTTTTTGTTTATGCATTAAAGGTCACTCCTGACAAAAAGCCGCAAACACTTGATCCATTGTTACTGGATTTTCGTAACAAACATCTCGCACAACAGATACAAGCAGATTCCAATCCAAAAATCTATATTACCTACGGGGCAGGTCATCTGCCTGGTCTCATTCAATTGTTGCGTGAAGGCAACCCCGCATGGGAGATTAAATCGCTTAAATGGATTCGGGGCATGGCGGCACCTGAGCATCTTGAGGGTCAACTTTAATTCTTAACTAAATAATGCAGTAAAAGGAGCGTGCATGAAATTCATTAATTACTTTGGCTTGCTGGTAATGGCGTTAATGTTGGGTGCTTGTGTTTCAATGAAAGAAAGCACCGCTGTAAACCATAATGGGTTTGAACAGGGCATTAGTGTTGTTCATGGGTTGCCCAAAATATTACCGGGCAAATCATCGCCGATTCCTGGTGTTCCTTATGTATTTATTTTGCCGGATTCAGCCGCGACCTTATTGGTACCCATCCCGTTTGTGGGGGACGCTGTGGTAAATCAAATGCATCAAAGCACATCGAATGCGTATAAAAATAAGTTTACGGCGGCCGACCCTTATGAGTACGCGCTTAAGAGCTTGCAGAAGACGTCATTTTACAAAGCAGAAAATGCGGCTTATAAATTATACCCCTACGCTGTTATTCAGCAGGGATATGATGATATTTATCGGGTATCGTTGGTGTATCACGTGGAGGGGCCTAATTGGGTGGGCCGTTACCTTTACCATTTGCCAACAACCTATCCCAAAGCGCAATTTGTTAACACACCGCCATCCGAGATTAAATCTTTGCAAGCCGAACTTTCCGCTGGTGCAGATGAGTTATCGAATTTGCTCAAACGTGACGAGGCTGGCGAACTTGCACCGCATGGAAAGAAGGCGACCCTGGGCAGTTTATTTATCGTAGGGGGCAGAATTGCCGGTGTAGTCTCACCTGACGTATTGGCCTATCCCAACATCGATATTATTGAAGACGCAAACGATTATGTTATTGCCCGCAGTGCGGGTGATATGAAAACCGATGGGCAATCGGGTGGGATGCTATTTGGTGTGCATTATTTCCATAGAAACCAATTGCACACTTACAAAGTGACAGCGGAAGGTAATAAATAATCTTTTATGATGTGTAGGTAAGTATTAAGACGTTAAATCAATTTAAGGAGATGTGTATGAAATTGCTTCATTCAAAATTATTGGTTGGAATCGCGATTGCCGGTCTTTCGACGGTCAGCTTTGCTGCAAAAAAAGGTGACCTAACCCAAATTGATTATGGTGTGGTAGAAAAAGTAGAAACGGTAAAAGTGGATTCCAATATCGGTAAGGGCGTTATCGCTGGCGGCTTGCTGGGCGCGGGCACTAGCGGTAAACATAGCAGCAATCATGACAAGGCAAAACATGCAGCTGAAGGCGCTGCCGCCGTGGCGATACTGGCGGCGATTGCCGAAGGTAAGCGTAAGGCCCACTCGTATCAAGTGAAATTGACGTCGGGTTCGGTCGTGAAATTGGTGTCTGAAAGCAAGGACATCAGTGAAGGTGACTGTGTTTCAATCGAGCAGGGAGAATCGGCCAATATTCGTCGTGTATCTTCGGTGTATTGCGAAGAGCCCGAGCACGAAGCATTGCATCACCCACATGTACGCGCTGCCGCGTATGAAGATGCAGCTGAATGTCATACTGCAAAAGAAATGGCGATGCATGCAAAAACGGAAAAGGAAGTTGATATAGCACTGAAAAAAGTTCAGGTATTTTGCGATAATTAATTAACACATAGCCAACGTAAACTTGCTGCACCACTGGTTTGCGTTGGCTTAATTGTTTTTTCAGGAATTTTTATGCAAATCTTTTGGTCGCCCATTCGGATGCTATCGATTCTCTCAATAGGTCTATTCCCGATGTTTTCCTCGGCATCTCCCTCGTTTGATTGTAACGCGGTGAAAGAATCGAGCATTGAAAAACTGATTTGTGGCAATGAAGAACTCTCGGCATTGGATTTAAAATTATCAAATACCTACAGCGAAGCAGTGAAAAGAATTGATGGTAAAACCTTATCTTCATTAAAGGCCATGCAGCGCGGCTGGATTAAAGGCCGGAATGATTGCTGGAAAAGTGAAGATCAAAAACAATGTATTGCAGACAGCTACATTAATCGTATTGCTGAACTCCAGGCTGAATACGAGCTGGTCAAACCGAGCGGACCTTTTGTGTATCTTTGCCCGGATTCAACGTCCAACCGAATTGAAGTTTTTTATTTCCCCACCGATCCCCTTACAGCTAAAGCAAAAAGAGGTGATCAAACGTCGTTTATGTATGCCCAGCCCACAGGCAGTGGCGCACGATACCAAGGTCCCAATGAGAGCTTGTGGGAGCATCAGGGTGAGGCACGTGTGAGTTGGGGGTATGGTTCGAAAGAAATGATCTGTAAATTGGAAGTCTTGCCTCCCAAGTCCCACTAATTTGAAAACAATATGTATCCCATGGGCCAGCGCAGAGCTTTCCATGCTGATCGTATCTACTCAATCAGACGGCATTTCCGTTTTTGCCTTATTTGAATCAACAATAGTCGGTATCAACCGTTTCAAGAAAGCCCCAATGTCCGCTCATGGCCGAAATCAGCTTCAGTCGGGAGCCGCAAAACTCAGTAGCAGACAGTCGTTGAACGTTGTGTTAGTAACCAAGGAGCTTAGGGTGAATGATCTCTTATTTTGAACCGAAGGTATTTGAAAAATTTCGAGGTAGAAGCATATATAGCTATATCGGAATAAAGTTCTTTAAGCGTTATTTATTGCTCACAGATTTGGTTCTATTCGGCTTTCGAAAAAGGTCTCAGATAAATACAAAAAATGAAAACCTGAAAGGCGAGATTGTGAGGCTTGAATGGCAAACTCGACGCGATGAAATTATCCACCTAGCTTTTATGGCTCTAATTTTTGCAATCTTGATAATAAACGGAAGAGATATGTCGGCTCTTCAATGGGTGGCGGTACTTGCAATAAACTTGTATGTGAATATATACCCAATATTTCTACAAAGGCATAACCGTATGAGGTTAGTAAAATTGCTATCAAGTTTATCAAAACGGTATTGAGCTTCCGCTTTTGGCCGTTATGCGAACCAGGCTCTTACTGTCGGACTCAATTAATTTGAGGGTATATTCAAATGTCCATGTGAAAGTTAAATCTAGGCTGACCGAATTTCCGACATGTGGCTTGATGGGTTTACATGAACTCTACTAACGTAACCGATAGTCACGTTAGTAGAACGGATTAGCATCTATGCTAACAAAGCCACTTCATTCAATTCATGGTTTTTTAGTAACAAACGCTCCAACAATAATTCCGTCGTCCGAGATTGCGATTCGCCAATCCGAGCGGCCATTTTGGTGTTTCACTTCGTACAAATCCCAGCCATCATCGGCAACGCCGTCAAATTTTATCGATTGAATCGCTCCCAATGCTTTCGCACCCGAATGCAACGCGAACCATTGTTCTTTGGTAGCTTTGGCCATAACCTCACTCATTATTGAATAATCGGGGTTCTCCGAACCCAGCGTAGCAATGAGTTTACGTAAAGCATCCTCACTGCCCGATGTGGGTTGTTGGCTTTTTATTTTGCCGGCTAAAGTGCTATTAATTTTTTCGGCTTCGAAGGCCTCAATGCGTGGTGCATTTATGTTGGCGCCGTTTTGATGCAAAACCAATGCTGTTACCAGCCCATGCTCATTAACAATAAAACTAAGTTGCGCATCAACCACTTTTACAAAAAATTTTGTTGCTGATTCAGGATAAATTTCGATAGCTTGCTGGCCAGTGAGTTGACTCAAAAGTTGATTGCCAGTACGGCTAATTGTCATCACTGCTGTGTCTGAAAATTTGTAGAAACCAGTAAATTTCTCCAGTTCGCTAGCTGGCAACGAAATCTCTTGATGGGATACGTTACTTGTTGATACTCCGTTAGCGGTTGGCGTTGCATTAGGGGGGCTAACCTGTGCTGCTACTGCAACTAATCCAATTGACACAAGCCCAAGAGCGATTGCCGATAAGCCCCATAATTTCGCTGGTTTAGTAATCATGATTTTGATCCTTTTCTCAAGAAATGATTGTGATTCCGACATTCCCGCCACCGAACCAATATAACGGGATTGTCGCTGTGCTACAGCTATCAAGGTTTCACCGTAGTTCGTTACGCTCTGCCCGTTGCTTAATACTCGTGCATCGCAGTCAACCTCAATGGCGCCCCTAAGGCGATGGAGTTGCCACCACAATGGAATATTCCAAGGCATGAAAACCAGCAAGCAGATTGCAATTGTTAACAAGAGTGGATCACCAGCATCCAGATGCGATTGCTCATGATCCAATATTGCTTGCTGTTGTGTAGCGGGTAAATCAATGACCCACTGAGGTATAACAATGTGTGGATTAAGTAACCCCACTACGGCGGGGCCGATATCATCTGTCACCAATACCGGCGTGTTGAGCAGTGTTGATTTATTCCACCGCTGTTTGCGCCACAATAAATGTGCACCACTAACCGTCAACGCAATGAGCAGGAAAGCCGAAAGCGAAAACCATAACTGATTAATAATTGCATCAAAATCATGGTGTTCAGATGGCAAAAAACCACTTTCAGAAACCCATAAAAAAGGTGACAAGTAGTTTGACGTAGCTTCACGCAGAACTATCACTTTTTGCGCTGATTGCGAATTAAAAATATTCGGTAATTCCACAGAAACGGATGCCATTACCGTAGGAATTAACAGCGAAGCAATAATCGCTGCTATCCAATACCACCGGGTGGTTTTAGCTCGTAATTGCGCGCGCCGCTCTGCGGCTAGAGCAGCTGAGCCCAAGAGTAATGAGACAAAAATAACGTAAATTATCCAAATTAACATGACTACTCATCCTTATCTTTAGGGGCCTCTTCCAACAACGCCTGCATACGCTTGATTTGATTTTTTGTAAGATTTTTATCAGACACGAGTTGGGCGAACAACAATTCGGTTGAACCTTTAAATAACTTGCTGGTTAAGTGGTTGAGCGCACTTTTTTGCGCAGCCTGTTGCTGTACCGCAGCGGCGTAACGATGAACCTTGCCTTCTTCATCGTGAGTGACATAACCCTTAGCTTCCAATGTACGTAAAATGGTGAGTACCGTGGTGTAAGCAAGCTCGTCGTGTAATAAATTACGCACTTCGCTAACTACTGAGGGTCCGTTATCCCACAGTATCTGCATTACGTCGGCTTCGCGGTCAGTTAAAGAAATACTCATAATGCGCACCTATCTACTATTCTTGTAGTAGATATTATCAGATGCTATTTCACTGTCAACTATAATCATAGTAGATTAACATTTTTGTAGCTTGTCCCATGTTTTATGGATACCTTGAATCGCGATAATAGAATTAGAGGACGCAATGAGCAGACGCAAATGTTGTCAACCTTGCACCAGGTATTTTAATGAGAGGAGATGCTATCAAGCCGTCAACCGCTGACTCAGCGAGGAATCAGGCTTTTGCCGGAACAGTGACTAAAATGACTTAACTAGTTTGGAGAGGTGAAAATTTAAATGTCTGCTATTGGATACCAAAAGTTTCGATGTTCCAATGTTGAGGCTGTCAGTAGGTTGTTAATCGAATATTTTGAATCTTGAAGTTTTTTAAAAAATTTTCCTTAATTTTTAAAATATTAAGCAGTGTTATATACACCAGTTCATATGGCCATCATATAGATGGCCATATCAGTGTTTTAAATGAATTGATTAAAAACGCATCGCTGCACCGATGAGGAAAGCGTCTGAATCGGTTTCTTTATCCGATACCAGTTCCGCATTGAATGACACATTTTCGCTGTGGAAATAACGGCTACGAATGCTGTAGGTAGACTCTTCTTGGTCAGTGATGGATGCACCTACGCTGAAGCGGTTTGTAAAATAGTAATCGGCGGCCAGGTACAGTGTATCTTCTTCGTCATCTTCGAACGCGTTGTCTGCATCTTCACCTTTCGCGTAACCCGCTTCCACATTAATAGCCGTGTCGCCGGATAATTTGGTTACATATTTAGCGAGGATGTTCGCGTTGTAATCATCGGCTTCTTCGTTATGGCTTGTAGTAATCAGCAGGCCATCGATTGGAGTGATACCAACGCTAACGATGGTATCGTTTAAGTCTTCAAACTTCACATATTGAGCGCCAATATAGAAAATGCTGTTGGGAATGTAAAAGCCTACACCAATATGTTGTGCATCCAGGCTGCTACCACCGTCAGGATCGATTGAGGAGTAGGATGCGTCGATATAGCTATGTTTACCCAGGAAGTCTGCTTCACCTAACGGTTTGTTCGCTGTATCAACCGCGCTGAAATTATAAGTACCGTGAAATTGGATACTGGAAAAATTATCTGCAGGGATTACATTATCTTCAGGGAGTACATTGCGTGCGATAGCTGCTCCATCGCTAACATAATCCACACCTACTTCAGCATTATAGGTATCGGCAAAAGTTGCAGTGGAGGCCAACAACAAGGTTGATAAGATGGTTTTTGAAAACTTCATGATATTCTCCATATAAATTATGTCTGACTCCAAGCTCGGAGTGCGCTCAGGGTAACCGAAATAGCTGAACGGTGTGTGAATAAATTATTTGCGTTGTATTTTTATGCACCGATAAAAAGCTACGAGAAAATTAAATTTATGATGGGGTTATTTGGCCACAAATCAAAGTGAAATACATGACGTTTTCTGGTGTAGCCAACGGAGTTGGGCGCTATGAAAGCCAATCTCTCATTCAAGTTAAATAGATTGATATAACTCTTTCATGAGCCAAGCCAAAACAGCATTTAATGGTTAATATTTACTCTGTAAGTTACATTTCGGATTTGGAATGTTTAATAAATGAACAAGTGCATGCTGAGTAGCTTTTATTCCTCATTTTTATGGTTTTGCTGCACAAAATATTCCATAAAACTGCTATTGAGAACTTTTTCCATTTTTGGTTAAGAACGGAACAACGAAAATAATTTTTAATATTCGTAACAGGAATGTATAAAAAGCAAATGATTACAGTAAGAAACTTGTTATCAATAGGCGTTGTATTTCAATTGCTGGCCTGCCAGCCCTCTACACAGGTTTATGGTTTAGTGGACCTTCGCAACGAAAGTAAAATTTATGGAACCCAGGAAAGCATATCCCACTTACATAATGAGAGAACCGCAAAGAGCACTGATGGAAAAATTATAATTATTAAATCTCCTTTTCCAGAGTACCCACAAAAATTACTGGATGCCGGGATTGAAGGTACAGTGACAATTGATTTTACAGTCAATAAAAAAGGAAAAGTTGTTCAACCGTTGATAGTTCAGTCTCAGGGTAAAGAGTTTGATAAGGCGAGTCTTGCATGCATAAAGCGTTGGCGATTCCAGCCCATTTTAAAAGATGGAAAACCAATTGAAGCTAGATTACGGCAATCATTTCAATTCAGGTTCGAATAAAAATGATCCTTTTTGCAGCGCGGCCCACGCTATCTATTTTATGGGCAGCAATAGGCCAGAGTGAATCAATTGAATAAATGTGGCAGTTTTTGATCATTGTATTTTTTCCATTTATCCAAAGATTTATTTTCCCGCCTGAATAGGCGCTACTCAGTAAACTGATCGAAGGCAATAAAAGATGACAGATTATTTTCTCATCGCAGCGGCGCTTGCTTTTACTGTCGGTGTTATCCACTCCATCCTCGGCGAGTTATTAATTTTCCGGCATTTACGGAAAGATAAAATCGTACCAACACTTTCTGCTCCACCTTTACGAGAGCGTCATGTGAGAATACTTTGGGCAAGCTGGCACATTGTTACTATTTTTGGCTTTGGATTCGGTGTCGTACTAATACGATTGTCTCAATCTACAGGTTATGGAAATCTCGAACTGTTCATTGGGAAAGTGATTATCTATTCAATGCTAGCGAGCTCGCTTTTGGTTTTATGGGCAACAAATGGGAAACATCCAGGTTGGGTTGGCCTGGCAGCAATCGCATTGTTTACATGGCTGGATGGGGCTATTGAGTAATTAAAATATAACGAGGGTCTTACTGCATATGGTCCTAAAAAACTTTGCAAAAACTGATGCAGACACCTGCTTTTGTCTATTGAGCAACATCATCAATTACCGTTTAATTAATAGGAAATTTAGCCGAGCTTCGGTTGTCAAATATTTTTGGTGTTGTAGGAAAAAGTAATGCAAACCCAACACGATGGCAGGTAGATATGACGCCTTTTGATTTACAGCGAATGTTAATCGATGAACTTCCATTTTCATTTCTTTATGAGGTAGTTTTTCGTGCGAGCTTGGCTTTTGTTGCTGTATTTTTATTTTTGAAATGTAGCGGGCGGCGAGGGGTAAGACAGCTTTCGCTGTTTGAGCTTGTGGTAATTTTAACCTTGGGGTCTGCGGCGGGCGACGTTTCTTTCTATCATGATG
>DATJLF010000091.1:0-19551 GCA_035490715.1 Cellvibrio sp. | reverse complement strand
GCTGAAACAGGTGTGAACCAACAAGTTTCATTTGCTTTTGAAGATGATGTTCTCGGTGCAGATCATTTTTCCTTTGGTTTGACTTATTTTGAAACCACTATCGACGATTACATTTATGACTATGCCGAAACTGCACCACGTGTATACCTTGTTGACAATGTAGGCGATATGGAAATTAACGGTATTGAAGCATACATCGGCTACGATATCGGCAACCTCAAAACACTATTAAGTTATTCGGATTCAGAGAGTGAACTGGACGCAATTGCGCAATATCAAATTCTTGATGACGCACGCATTGACCGCGAGCAAGGTGAAACTGTCAGCCTATCATTGGATTATGAATTTACCGGTATGAACCTAAGTTTGCATTGGGATACGTTGTGGGTTGGCAGCCTGGAAGCATCCAAACATCTCGATACAAATTCTTTAATGCATAAAAAATCTGCTTATACAATTTCAAATTTTTCTGCGCATTGGGAGTCTGATTTCGGGTTAGGTGTTACTGCAGGTGTAGATAACGTATTTGACGAGTTTTATGCATCACACTCATCTCGCAATGGAACCTCCTTCCATCCTCGCTTCAGAGAATTGTATTTGATGGACTACGAACCTGGCCGCAATGCAAAAATTACAATCAGCTATAAATTTTAATTGATTTACGTTTTGTTCATGAGCTAGCCCTTGGCAAATCACTCTCGCAATTTTTTTTGCTGGAGTGATTTGTCCTTTTAAAAATTATAAAAAAATTTCTCTGGCAGTTTTTATAAATCCTCATACAAATTTTTTTCATTTCTAACAAGAATTTTTTCACTTTGTCGCCAAAATCTCTTGGAAAAAAAACTCCTCACCGTATAATTGATAATAATTATCATTTGTTAATTTAATACAAATGAAACAATCTTACCGGGAGGTATTTATTGCCATGAACAGCCACATTGAACTGGTCCATTCTCGTTTGCCAACGGATACGGCAACTCAAAACACGCTGCTGGATAATTACGCGCCTGAAGATTCCCTGTATTTCTCCTCTCCACAGCAAACACTTTTAGCAAAACCACCGTTCGCAAATTTGTTGGATGCTGGCATGAACGGCCTGCTACAACGTGTCACTGAATCATTACGTTTTGCGCGTGAACTCGGCCACTCTGATCCTCGCGTTGTGGGTGCAATTGGTTTCGATGTGGAAGCGCAAAGTTGGTTACGCCTGAGCACCTGTAGCGAAATTCGTGCAGCGCAACGCTTATCCACACAAGAGTCTGGCAGCAACTCAACGCTGACCAATTACCAAATGCGCGAGGTCCCCGCGCCGGCTACGTATATGAATGGTGTGAAGGAAGCGCTTGCGCGTTTCGCACGTGGCGAATTGGACAAGGTTGTTTTATCGCGCACGCTGGAAGTGAACTGTGAAGACAAGCTGGATGTAAAACAATTGCTTGGTAATTTGGAAGCACGCAACCCCAATGCCTACACCTTCGCAGTAAAACTGGGTGAGGGAAAAGAGTTTCGCACATTAATTGGAGCCAGCCCTGAATTATTAATTTCACGCGAAGGCAATCGAATCGTCGCCAACCCACTCGCGGGAACAGAACCGCGCAGTAGCAATGCAACTGTAGACCAGGCGCGCGCCGAGCAATTATTTTCCTCCTCAAAAGATCGCTACGAACATGCATTGGTTATCCAGGCTGTTGTTGCCGCATTACAACCTTTTTGCAAAGAGTTGCGTGTTCCTTCAGAGCCATCGCTGATCAGCACACCCACACTCTGGCATTTGTCTACGCGCATTGAAGGTATTTTGGAAAATTCGGAAACATCATCACTGGAGCTGGCATTGGCGATGCACCCTACTCCGGCAGTGTGCGGTTATCCCACCGATAAAGCACGCAAGGCCATTAATGATATTGAGGGCTATGATCGCGGTTTATTTACGGGGATGGTCGGCTGGTGCGATAGCAATGGCGATGGAGAATGGGTTGTTACCATTCGCTGTGCGGAAGTCGAAACCAATTCTATTCGTTTATATGCCGGCGCTGGTGTAGTAGCAGGTTCAAGCCCGGAAAAGGAATTGGCAGAAACCGGTGCAAAATTTAACACCATGCTCAACGCACTGGGAATTCATGAAGGTATTTAGCATGAGTGGAAATGATTTCACGCCCTGGCCAGAGCAATTGCAACAGGAATACCGTACAAAAGGCTATTGGAACGATGTACCGTTAGGTGAGCTTTTACAACAAACTGCAACGGCCGCAAAAAATCGCACCGCAATTATTGCAGGCGACAAACAATGGACTTACGAGCAACTTAACGTACGCGCTAACCAATTGGCGTCCGGCTTTATTAGCATTGGTTTGCAACCCGGTTCACGGGTTGTTGTGCAATTACCTAATTGCGGCGAATTATTCGAAGTGTTGTTTGCACTTTTTCGCATTGGTGTTGCGCCCGTATTGGCTTTACCAACTCATCGTTTTGCGGAAATCAGTTATTTTTGCAGCTTCGCTGAAGCGGATGCGTTTATCACCTGCGCGAACAATAATGGATTTGATCATCGCGAACTGGCGCGGCAACTTAATCGCAGCCACATTATTGAACGCGTTATTATTGCCGGTGATGCTGAAGAATTTTCTCCATTGGATTCGCTTTATAAAACACCAGTAAGTTTGCCCCACATCAACGCGAATGATGTTGCACTTTATCAATTATCTGGTGGCACTACCGGTGTACCCAAATTAATTCCTCGCACTCACAACGATTATTACTACAGCGTTCGTGCCAGCGCAGTAATTTGTGGATTAAAACATTCATCGGTGTATCTCGCTGTTTTACCTGTTGTGCATAATTTTCCATTGAGTTCACCCGGCGCACTCGGCGTTTTGTGGGCAGGGGGAACACTCGTGCTCGCTGATAGCGGTGCGCCGGATGTTGCATTCCCACTCATTGAGCAACACAAAGTCACCATCACCGCAATGGTTCCACCACTGGCATTAACATGGTTGACTGCTTGTGAAAATCGTCAAAAAGCCGGTAACCCACCCAAGTTGGGTAGCCTGGAAGTAATACAAGTTGGCGGAGCAAAATTCAGTGAATCTGCGGCGCGCCGTGTGAAACCCGTTCTGGGTTGCAAGCTGCAACAGGTTTTTGGCATGGCTGAAGGCCTGGTCAATTACACACGCTTAACGGATGACAATGAAATTGTCACGACATGCCAGGGACGCCCCATTTCCAGTCACGATGAAGTACGTATTGTTGATGACGAAGATCAACCGGTAGCCGCGGGTGAAACCGGTAATTTATTAACACGCGGCCCTTATACAATTCGCGGTTATTTTCGCGCTGCCGAGCACAACGCTAAAGCATTCACCTCCGATGGCTTTTATCGCACCGGGGATCATGTACGAATGACAACAGATGGCAACCTGGTAGTAGAAGGTCGCGCGAAAGACCAGATCAATCGCGGCGGTGAAAAAATTGCTGCCGAAGAAATAGAAAATTACCTGCTCACACACCCGCAAATCCAGGATGCCGCATTGGTAGCTATGCCAGATCCCTTTCTGGGCGAGCGCACCTGCGCCTTTATTGCTTTGCGTAATAGCGAACATGCAGTGCCACTGCGTGCGCTTGATATTCAGCGCTATTTGCGTGAACGCGATATTGCCAATTATAAAATCCCTGATCGCATTGAATTTTTGCAGTCCTTACCGCAAACCCGAATGGGCAAGGTGGATAAAAAATATTTGCGCGAATGGATTGCAGAAAAACTTGAGCGAGCCCATCACATAAGCCGCTGATGCACTAGCTGCTTCGCTACCGTCGTATTATTTTCCGGAGTTTTTATGGCTATTCCCAAAATTGCCCCTTATTCACTTGCACAAGCGGCACAATTACCAGCAAACAAAATTGCACTGAACAATGTTAATTGGCCTGTTGACCCCGCCCGTGCAGTTTTGCTGGTGCACGATATGCAAAATTATTTCGTGGATTTTTACCAGCGCGATGCAGAGCCCATGGTCAGTTTGCTCGCCAATATCCAACGGTTGAAAAGTGCGTGTAAGGCTGCAGGGATTCCCGTGGTTTATACCGCGCAACCAGGTAATCAAAAACCGGAAGATCGCGCATTGCTTACTGATTTCTGGGGCCCCGGGTTAGCTGCCAACCCGGCATTAACCGATATCACACCCGAGTTGGTGCCAGTAGCGGATGATATCCAATACACAAAATGGCGTTACAGTGCGTTCAAACGCACACCATTGCGTGAATTTATGCGTGCAGAAAAACGCGACCAATTAATTATCTGTGGTGTGTATGCGCACATTGGTATTTTATCTACCGCGCTGGAAGCATTTATGGAAGATATTGAAACCACTGTCATCGCGGACGCCGTTGCAGATTTTTCGTTAGCTGATCACCAGATGGCATTAAATTATATTGCCCAACGATGTGGATACATTGATTCGTTGCAAAATATTCTTCCACAACTCTCCTTTAAAACCCCGACCTTAACACGCGACGCCATGCAAGCGGATATTGCGCGCATTTTAATGCTCACACCGGCTGAAATTGATCCAGATGAAAACCTGAGTTATTTCGGTTTGGATTCTATTCGTGTGATGTCCCTGCTGGAACAATGGCGTGAGTGCGGTGCACAAATACAGTTTATCGACCTCGCTGAAAAGACCACACTCAATGAGTGGTGGCAATTGGTTCAGGAAAAATCTACTGCACATGCAAGTAAAGTAACTGCAGCGGCAGTAGAGGAACCTGCCTGATGAGCATTGAATGGCAGCGACCACTTACCGATGCCCAACTGGGTATTTGGCTTGGACAACAAATCGATACCGCTAGCCCTCGTTATAACGCGGCCGAATATATTTCATTGCAAGGTCCATTGAATACAGCCTGCTTTGAACGCGCATTAAATCAGGTGGTTGAACAAAGCATCACCCTGCAGTTGCGTTTCAAGCAAACTGAAGACGGGCCACAACAAGTCTGGCAGCCGCAACCCTGGCATCTCGAACAATTGGATTTTAGTGAGTATGCGAGTATTCACGAAGAATCCGCACCCTTCATTGCTGCGCAGGAATGGATGCAAGCTGATCTGGCGAAACCAGTGGATTTGCAACATGGACTCCTTTTTACACAAGCACTCATCAAACTGGATAAGAATCATCATCTTTGGTATCAACGCATACACCACATTGCTTGTGATGGATTTGCTTTTGCGCTGCTCACCCAAATGGTTGCTGAACGCTATTCAGAATTAGTCAGTAACGCCACCGGCGATAACTCCGCTGATATTAAACAGCAATTAGATCGTTTTGATACGGTTCTTGCCGAGGATGCAAAATATCGCAGCTCACCTGCATGGCAAAAAGATCGCACCTATTGGTTAGAACAATACCGGTGTCTGGAACAACACCGCGAAGCAAAACAACCACGAGTACCTGGCTTTTCAAATTCTACCGCGGCAATCGCCAACACCTGTCTTCGTATAAGTAGTTACATCAGTAGCGAGCAATTAACAGGGTTACAACAATTGGCAGCGCCGTTAGGTGTTACCTGGTCAGAAGTTTTGCTGGCTTGTGTAACCCAAATGTTGTATCACCAAACCGCCGCTACAGAAATTACACTGGGTATGCCAGTTATGAACCGCATGGGTTCAACCAGTTTACGTATACCCGCGATGGTGATGAATATTGTTCCACTAAAAGTGCAGTTACAGGGTATTGAACATTTTTCTGATTTGGCACAGGCAGTGGGCCAACAGTTGAAAAAATCTCGCCCTCATCTTCGCTATCGATACGAAAACCTTAAACGCGATCTCGGTATAACAACTGGACAAAAATTATTTGGACCGGTAGTTAATATAATGCCGTTTGATCGGCCACTTGCATTTTCCACATTGCAGACCAGGGCGTATAACCTTTCAGCGGGTCCAGTGGAAGATATTTCCTTTGCATTTGTTCTGGAAAAAAATGAGCCGCAGGAAAAAGCGTGTTTACGAGTAGATATTGATGCAAACCCAAATCGCTACACTGAAGAAAAAATACAGCATATTCAACAACAACTTCATCAGCAGCTTATCCGGGTTTTAGATGATAGCAAGGCACCACTCACCGTTGATAAAACACAATTATCCTGGCTGGAAGGAAAATCGTTGGCAGCACCAACCCATTCTGTGTTGCAGACTATTTATCAACAGGTGCAGATCCAACCTGATGCCATCGCACTACAATATGAAAACCATTTATTAAGTTACCAGCAACTGGCTGAACAAAGTGCGAATCTGGCAATGCTCATTGCGGATAAGGGTGTCCTACCTGATTCTGTCATTGCATTGGTACTGCCGCGCAGCGAATCTGCCATTGCTGCCGCGCTTGCCTGCTGGTTACTGGATTGTTGTTTTGTTTTTCTTGACCCTGAAGCGCCACAGGAACGTAATGCATTGATTATTGATAATGCACAACCTGCGCTCATTATTAGTGAGTATATGGCACCGATAAGTGGGTCGTTAAAGCAAGTAACCTTACAGCAGTTGCAAAAAAATGGCGCAGGGTTATCTCGTGAAAAAATTCATCAGCTATGGCAGCGGGTCACTCAAAATACGTTAGCGCAATTGGCTGCCCCGGCCTATTTAATTTATACCTCTGGTTCTACCGGTACTCCTAAAGGCGTTATTATCGGCCACACTGCCCTGGCGGAATTTGTTGCCAGTAACAAAGATTCTTACAACATTCAGGCGCATGATCGGGTATTACAATTTGCTCCACTCCATTTCGACGCCTGCATAGAAGAAATTTTTGTGACGCTAAGCCAAGGCGCACGTCTGGTATTGCGCAATAGTAGCATGCTGGAATCCATGCCTATTTTTTTGCAGCAATGCGCACAATGGAAAATCAGTCTTCTGGATTTACCCACCGCGTTCTGGCACGAGCTGGCGTTTGCCTGTAAACATTTATCGTTGCAGTTACCCGACAGTTTGCGTGCAATTATTATTGGTGGAGAAGCGGTAATTACCGAGCGCGTTGAACAGTGGCGCTCCTGTTTTGGCGACAACGTTGCACTGTTTAATACCTATGGCCCCAGTGAAGCAACGGTTATCGCAACCTGCGTTAACTTATGCAGCAGCGAGCAAATTCAAAATCCGCAAAGCGTTAGTATAGGTACTCCCTTAAGTGGCCGTGCAATCGCAATAGTTGACGAAAATCTACAGATCCTTCCCAACGGTGATGAAGGTGAATTACTTCTCACCGGATTAGATTCACTTGAAGGGGGGTTAGCACAAGGCTACTTGCATCTGGAAGAAAAAACAGCACAGGCATTTATCGCACTTGATTTGCCCTGGTTAGAAAAACCAACACGTGCATACCGTACCGGGGATCGTGTAAAAATTAATTCGCACAAACACATTGAATTTATTGGTCGCCTCGACGACCAAATAAAAATCAGTGGTTATCGTATTGATCCACTGGAAGTTGAAGCCGCATTAATGAAACTTGAAGGCGTACGTGAGGCAGCTGTTGTTGCAGTGGCGAATGCACAAAATGACAAGGTACTCATTGCTCATGTGGTAAGTGATTTGTCTGCAGATAACGAAGGCAACAATGAGAAGAGTACATCAGAAAATATTCAGCAATGGCGTGCCCAACTTAACAGCCTGTTACCTGCCCCGATGTTGCCAAGCGCCGTTCTTTATCACCGGCAGCTTCCCAAAAATTCGTCAGGGAAAATTGATCGCAAGGAACTGCAACGCCAATCCAGGGAATTAAATCAAGATAAGACCAAAAACACACAAAAACTCAGTGAACAACAACAGATCATCATGGCAATTTGGCAAGAAGTATTGGGCCAGAATAGCATTTGTATTGATGATGATTTTTTTGCCCTGGGTGGGCAATCGTTGCAATGCATTCAAGTCGCCAATCGACTTAGCGCAAAATTACAACGTGAAATACCGGTGGCCTGGCTATTCCAACACCCCAGTATTAACGCGCTGGATAAGTTGTTAAACGAATCTACTAATGGTAACGCTGCTCTTGAAAGCAATTCAGCCCATGTGCAAATGACAAGAGATTGCGAGGCATTTGCTAATCAGTTACCTGTTGCGGGAAGAAAACAATCGAACCCGGTTACCCGTAATCCTTGCATATTGTTAAGCGGTGCAACCGGTTTTGTGGGTGCACAATTACTGGCACAACTGGTTAAAACCGGCCACAAAATTATCTGTCTGGTTCGTGCAAGCAATGAAGCCGCTGCAAAAGATCGTTTGCTTCAGGCCCTTGCCAACCAATCACTTTGGAACTGCACAGGCAATGTAGAAAACAATGTGGGAGATCTCCCGAAACTTCCAGACAACATTCACATTCAATTAGCGGATTTGGAACAACCGACGCTGGGGCTATCCACCGAGCTATTTTTACAACTTGCCAATGCAGTGGACGTAGTGATTCATAACGCTGCCAACACCAGCGTGATGCGTGACTATCAATCACTTCGTGCTGCCAACGCCCTGAGCACTGGTGAATTACTGCAATTGGCCTCCATACAAAAAGTGCCGTTTCATTTAATTTCCACCGTTGCCCTGGCAGATTACGATCAACATACCAGGCGCCTGGTGCTGCCAGAAGATTTTGTACCGCAACACAATTACCTGCGCGATGGTTACCAGCAAAGCAAATGGGTTGCAGAACAAATGACTGCCATTGCGAAAGAAAAAGGTTACGCAGTTAACGTCTACCGCCTTGCACGCGTAACCGGCGATTTAGACTCGGCTTATGTAAACAAGAAAGATCTGGTATGGAATATTTTGCAAGCTGGTTTGCCCATCGGATTATTGCCGGATTTACATTTTGAGGAACCCTGGACACCCGTAGATAAACTCGCACAATTCATTGTTCAACACTGCCTGGATAACCCCGATTCAGGTGTATTGAATCTGGCCCCGCCTAAAAATGTAGCTATCAGACAACTCTACGATTGGTTAACGCAGGCAGGACAAACTTTCACTGTGATTCCACTGCCGCAGTGGTGCGAGAGCGTGAAAAAAATTGGCCTGCCACAACACCAACCCATTGCCGAATTTTTTATAAAAAATATGCAGGCGAAAGATGATGATCAAATGAATCAGCAAGGCTTACCGCTGACTCCAATTATTCATCACCAAAAATTCGATCAAACAGCTGCCGAATTAGCGTTTCAATTGCCGGTAATAGACCAGCAATTATTTAATCGTTACTTTGCTTATGCATCTGCACGCGATTGGTTTGAGCCTGTCAAGCAACAACCTGTTGTCGAGGAATTTGCATCATGAGTGAAAAACCAGCACGCACACCACCACGCTTATTGCAAGTTGTGCGCAGTCAACGTGTAGTACCGCATTTACAACGCATTACGTTAGGCGGGGAAAGTCTGCGTGGCTTTCCTGCCAATAGCCACGGCTCCCATATAAAAATTTTTATTCCACGCGTACATCAAAAAATACCGCAATTACCACAATTGACCGAACAGGGAATTCAATGGCCGCCAGCACATGAACGTCCCGTAACCCGCACGTATTCCGTTCGTGCGTATCGGGAAATTAACGATGACCGCGGTACCACGCACTATGAATTGGATGTGGAATTTGTCATGCATGGCGAAGGTGACGATTCAGGCCCGGCGGCACATTGGGCTGAGCATGCACAAGTGGGTGATTTCCTCGGCGTTGCCGGGCCGGGGGGACCCGACCCCTTATTGGCCCCGGCAGATTGGCATTTATTGGCAGGCGATATGACCGCACTCCCTGCCATCGCCGCCTTACTGGAAAACTTGCCCGCTCATGCGCGCGGTTGCGTATTTATTGAAACCGATCTTGCAGCCAACGAATTTGAATTAATTCATCCGACGGGTATCACTGTGCAATGGCTGGAACGTGACCCACAGCGTGAGCTATTGGTAGACGCGATAAAAAAAGTCGCACCGCCGATGGATGCCAGCTCTCTTTCTGCGTTTATCGCTGGTGAAAATTTTGCTGTAGTTTCTATTCGCGATTACTTACGGACAACGTATGGGTTGACCAAAAAAAATCTGTATGCCATTCCCTATTGGCGCCGGGGGCAGGATGAAGAAACCTACCATCAGGAGCGCCACCAGATTATGGATGAAGTTTACTAATCGCCTTAAGGAAATTTGATGAATTCTTTCCCTGAATTTACTAACAAAATTGTTTTGGTTACCGGTGCCGCCCAAGGTATTGGCAAAGCAATAGCTGATGCATTGCTTCACTGCGGTGCTCATGTGATCGCAACGGATATTCAATTCACTGGCCATACGTTGCCCGAACATTTTCTTACCGCGAATGGGCCAACCGAAAATAACACCGGAAGTTATGTTCCAGTTCATTTGGATGTAACCGACGTGAACGCGGTCAATGCATTAGTGGCACGTATTGAACAGCGACTCGGGGCTATTGAATATTTAGCCAGCGTGGCCGGTATCTTACATATGAATTCACTGCTGGAAACCACTGATGAGCAATGGCAACAAAGTTTTGCGGTAAACACTACCGGTAGCTTTAACCTGTGCCGTGCCGTTGCGCGACGGATGCAATTGCGTCAGCGTGGCGCACTCGTTGCTGTCAGTTCCAATGCGGCCAGCACACCGCGCGTGAATATGGGTGCTTACGCTGCATCCAAAGCGGCTTTATCGCAAATGGTGAAATGCCTTGGCCTTGAATTGGCACAACATAATATCCGTTGCAATCTGGTTTCACCGGGTTCTACCGATACACCAATGCAACGACAGTTGTGGCGCGATGAAACTGGCGCTGAACAAGTGATACAAGGTTCACTGGAAAATTATCGCCTGGGCATTCCGCTACAAAAAATTGCCACGCCCGAAACTATTGCACAAAGTGTTTTATTTTTACTTTCCAATAACGCCACTCACATCACCATGGAAAATATTCTGGTGGATGGTGGAGCCACGCTCGGTTTATAACGAGTGTTTTATTTTTTTGACTTATCTTTTGCTAAACGAGGCCAATCATGGAAAAGCAATTACCGACAATCAACAACAATTTAAATTTAAGCAAATCTTTCGCATTATCAGAAAAGAGCCAACAACTTGTAGCTGGCTTCACCCAATCCATGATGAAAAAACCGGAACAATTTGCTCCAGGCCATTTCCCTGTTTATATCGAAAAAGCCGAAGGCGCCATAGTTACCGATATCGACGGTAATGAATACATTGATTTTATTTGTGGCCTCGCGGCTAACACCCTTGGGCACAATCACCCGGTTGTCGTAAAAGCGATAACTGACAACTTGCACAAAGGGTTGATTCATTCACTTCCAACACCGGTTGAAGTACGTACAGCAGAGACCCTTACCAAAATGATTCCCGGTGCAGAAATGGTGCGCTTTTTTAAAACCGGTGCAGATGCAAACTCGGCAGCAGTAAGACTTGCTCGTTTTATTACCGGTAAGGAACACATTATCACTGTGGGTTACAACGGCTGGCATGACCAATACCAGTTTGATACTCCCGGTGTACCCAAAGCAATCCAGCAATTTACCCATCGCATGCCACTGTTTACGCCGGCGGATGAACAACCGATTCTCGATTTAATTCAGAACCAGGCCGACGTATTGGCAGCCGTTGTTTTGTCAGTGCCATACAACCGCACGTTAACGGCCGAATTTGTTGGAAAAATCCGCACTGCTTGTACCGCGCATAACGTATTACTGGTAATGGACGAAGTTGTTACCGGTTTCCGTTTAGCATTGGGTGGTGCGCAAGAATTCTTTGGTGTCGCTGCTGATTTGGTTTCCCTTTCAAAAGGTATTGCTGCCGGTATGCCACTCTCTGCTGTTGCAGGCCCGGCAAAATATATGCGTGAAATGGAAAAACTGCAGGTTTCTACAACATTTGGCGGTGAAATGTTATCGCTGGAAGTGTGCGATGCGGTATTAAAGGAATACCAAAACAGTGACTACATTGAAAAAATTGCTGCGTTGGGATTACGTTTGAAAAATGGTGTAAACCAGATTTCAGCGGCGCTGGGCACTCCACTGAATGTAGTCGGCTATGATCCAATTCCAATGTTTCTGTTTTCTAAAAACCCCGCTGAACACGCCAAAATTGCAGAAAAATTCCTGGCCCAAATGGCTAAACGCGGCGTAATGTTGCGTCGCGAAGTAAATTTTATTTGTGCCGTTCACACTGAAGTACAAATTGACTTCACGATCAATGCGGTAAAAGAATCATTGCTTGCAATGCAGGCAGACGGCGTATTTGCCTCACTTGCTACACCGGCATAAGCGGAGAAATAGCATGGTTTGCTCCTGCTTTTTTCATCAAGGTTTTAACCGACTGGCAAGCCTTGCTGCAACAGAATCAATAACACCAAAAAAATCCGGGTCGATGCTGGCAGTTGCCGGCAACGATTCAACAGCATCAACAATTGCGATTTCCGAGCTTAGCCAACCCAAAAAGCTTCAACGCACTGAAGATCGTTATTTAATTCGGGGTGGTTTTATTTACACCGCTGATGCACAAAACCGTGTCATTCCGAATGGATGGATATTAGTTAGCGGCGAAAAAATTATCGCACTTGGTGATGAACAAACCCAACCACCGACCTACGACCGTTTAATCAGCGCAGAAGGAAAACTGGTGGTGCCCGGATTTGTAAACCCGCACTGGCATGAAAGTTTTGTCGCTCCCAACTTTGAACAACCGAATGATGCGGGCCTTGAACCAACGCCCTATTCCCGTGGCGGGAATATTGAAGCGTTAAGCAGTATGTTTGGTTTCATCGCCGGTGTTGGAAAGCGCTTAACCGCTGGTGAAGCACAAGCTATTGCACGCTGGAGTATGTGGACACAGTTGCGTTCCGGTACTACGGCATTAGGTGATGTGGGATCTGCGAATACGGCTGATGCACTTGCTCAAGCGGCACTCGATCTGGGAATGCGTATTCGTGTGAGCCGCTGGGGCTCAGATATTATGATTCCCTCTGGTGCAAGTGAATTAAAAAAAATTGCTGACACTCGTGAGCAAGCCAATGACTGGCTCGCACTGATGGAAACCTGGAACGATCATCCATCCGGGTTGATTGGTGGTATGCCATCAGTAATGGGCGCGTTCGGTAGTTCTGATGAACAATTAATTGCCTTGCGCGATATTGCTAACCAATTTCAATCACCCTACGCGACCCACCTTGCACCATTGCGCAATGAACGCGAAGCAGTAATGCGCGTTTTTGGTCGCAGCCCGATCGAACGTTTTGATCATTTAGGATTATTAACTGATCGATTGCTTGCTGTGCATACCGCGTATGCAAATGAAGATGAGTATCAGCGTTTACTTACAACGGGTGTCAATATTTGTCATGCACCTGCCCATTATGGAATGCTTGGCGAATCTACCAATAGCGAAACGAAACAAATCGCACGCTTTTTAAAAGAGGGCGTTCCCGTTTCATCCAGCACTGATGGCGACATCAGTTTTATTGGCGGAATGCCGGAAGCATTGCGTGCAGCACACCTGAACCACAACGAAGCGAACAACGACAACACTACTTGTCCACCTACACTGGCATTGCGCACTGGCACCATCAATGGTGCAAAAGCACTGGGCTGGCAAGAAAAAATTGGTTCCATCATTCCGGGGAAACAAGCAGACCTGGTGTTGATTAATATTGATGACTGGCGCTATCAGTTAGGCAACCATCCACTGCGTACATTTTTAGTAACCGGCAGCAGTGCGGACGTGGATACCGTAATGGTCGCGGGAAAAATTGTAGTGCAACAAGGCCGCAGCACAGAATTTAACGAGCAGGAACTATTACGGGATTATCGGTTGGCAGTAACATCCGCGCGTCAACGCATTCGCCCTGCTTAATTCAAGCTGTTCACTAATCTATGCACTCAATGTGTTGCGGGACGATTTGTGTAGAACAAAGCATCCCGCAATTTTTATATTCGCTACGAATTTCCAATTCAGATTCAACCGGGACAATCATGGATTCATCATCACCTCAACAACACCGTTGGCGCGACCTTGGTTTATTGCTCGCCAGTACTATGACTATTATGGCAGGCGCTACCCTTGCCCCGGCATTACCGGGTATGCGTGATGCGTTTAGCCAGGAACCGCATATTGAATTCTGGGTGAAATTTTTATTAGCAGTGCCCGGTTTATGCATTGCATTGAGCGCGCCGTTTTTTGGGCGCTATTTAATGCGTAATGCACGCAAGCCTTTATTAGTCGCCGGTTTAATCGTATGCGGCATAAGTGGAACCGCCGGTTATTTCTTCAATGATTCATTACTGTTTTTATTAATCACACGGATCATTCTAGGTTTTGCAGTCGCAGCGATTATGGTTACTGGTATGACGCTGGCGGCAGATTATTACCAAGGCCCGCCGCTCGCCAATTACATGGGTTTGCAAGCGGCCTTCGGTGGTTTTGGTGGCGTAGTATTTATGGCAGGTGCGGGCTTGCTTGCTGACACCCATTGGACAAACCCGTTTTTAATTTATTTACTTGCCCTGGCAATTTTACCCATCACGTTTTTATTTCTCACCGAACCATTGCCAAAAAATAATTCAGCGAACCAAACAGCATCACAAAGCACATTAAGCACTTCAAAAAAAATGATGTGGATGTTTTGTGGGTTCGCGTTTGCAGAAATGATTTTGTTGTATTTAATTCCATTAAACTTTCCCTTTTTCATTGCACAGCTATCAACACAACAAACTATCAACAGTGCTTACACCAGTCCGGCAGCGGTTGGAATTATTATGGCGGTTTGGTTGTTGCTGGCGGCACTGGTATCACGTTACTACGCTAAATTTGGCCAAACTATATCGTTTCAACATTTACAAGCCTATGGATTGTTATTAATTGGTATGGGATTTACCGGTATGTATCTCACTAACCAGTATTGGGTAATTGTTGCCAGCCTGTTATTGAGTGGTATCGGTTTTGGCATTATTCGACCCAATCTGGTGGTATGGCTATTTTCGTTCACACCTCCAGCATTACGCGGTTTACGCATAGGCACGTTAACTCGCTGGTATTTTATCGGGCAAATCATTTGTGCACTTATCGCTGCCCCGCTCGCCACCATTCTGGGTTATGCGGGGAGCTATTTTTTATTCGCCGGTTTTGCATTTTTACTCGGCCTACTACTCATAGTTACCAACTCCGGCGCAATCAATGTTAATCCCGCGTCTTCTGGCCAATTAAAATAGACGCCTGTGCAGCCGATCAAGCTGTTGGCTGCATTTTGATGGTTGCTATACGATTACCGTTGAGAATGTAAAAGCAGGATTTCTCCTGCTTATTATCAGGTAACTGTCGGTTATCAAATAACTTTCGATTATCAAGTAACTGTCGGTTCTCAAGTAACTGCCGGGCTTTCTGGATTTGCAGAAAATCCCTTTTCCGGATTTACTTTTTTTGTATAACCGGTTTCACCCCATACGCTATCCGGTGCAGCATTTTCTAAACGACGACGGGTTTTTATTGCCATATGCGCAAAAATACCCGCTGCAACCAATGCTGTTAACTCAACCAATAACAAGTCCGCACTGGTGTGGAACCATGCAGGAGAATTCGGAATTAACAGCGCGAGCAATGCAGTTATTGGAATTGCGAGGGTACTGAGGCTGCACAACCATAATAATTCCACTGCTGCTCGGCCAGCCCCACGAAAAAATGCCCAGGCAACACTAGCCAGAAACACACTGTAGTAAACCCAGATATACCAATCATTAACAGGGGTGCCCACTGGATAAAGCCATTTACCTGCTACCATCGCACTGGAAATCCCTGCAATACATCCCCAACACACACCCACAGTTGCTGCAGCCATAAAACGTGTATTGCGTGCCTGTTGCACGGTTTCACCGTGAGGACGCTGGCGACGACGACGGGATTCCACCCATAACAAATTGCCGGTGTAAAACACAAATGCACCACCGAGGCCCAGGAAAAAATAAATCCAGCGAATGGGGTCGCCACCATAACTACCAAAGTGCAACGCAAAAAATGTAATTACTATGTTTACCCAACCACTTTCATGGCCGGGAAGATAATCTTTATCCGTGATTTCGCCAGTGTAGGGATCAAGGCTAACAAATCCCCTGTTTGCACCACGCAGCATATGTTCCGGATCTTCTCCAGCAATACGCACACTTGCGCGTGCACTCAATACACCGTTGTACATTAGCTCGCGCGGTATAAACCCCGGCGCAATATTTTTTACTTTTGCCACCAGTTGGTCAGGCGGAAGCAATTGTTCCAGTGTGTATTGTGAGGGCGTCGGCGCATCCGCAGGACGTGCAAATAAGGGGCGATCACCGTAGGCCATTTTTCCAAGGCCATCATAAATTTGATCATGGAAAGCGAATACGATAACTGTTAACCCAATAACAATATGAAATGGCAAGCTGGTAATTCCTACCAGGTTGTGTGCATCCATCCAAAAACGTTTGGGACTTTTACTTTCACGTAAACTGAAAAAATCTTTCAATAAATTTGGCAGTAAAATAATTAACCCCGAAACGATTGCCAAAATATAAAGCACCGAAATCACACCCATAACATATACACCTACCGCATGATGCCCGTCGCCGGGAATACCCGCCGTCTGGTGTAACCGATCAATCAAATCCGCCATAGCCGAGGGTTCGTAGCTGTGGATTTCCAATTGATTATCACCGGAGAGATTTGCATACCAGGTCAATGTGCTTTCGCGTCCCTGCCGCCAGGTAAATGCAGCAGGTGTGTTTTCCTGTTGTTGCAAATGCAAGGTAAATGATTTTGCTGCATCTGGCTGGGTGGTAATTAATTGTTTGATTAAATCCGGTAATTGATTTTCACTTGGCCAGTGTTGTGCCCCCCATTGTTCCGGTGTTGCCCAGCGGGACAGGGGTTCTTTGAACATGGTGAGTGCGCCGGCATAAAACGCAATGAACAAAGCCATACCTGCTATCAAGCCAACCCAGGTGTGCAATGTTTTATAAATTTTTAACAATGGGCCACGCATAATTATTCTCCTCCCAGGGTGCGCACCAGAACTAAAACAATAGCGCCCACTACGGTAAAACTTCCCAACCATAACCATGCACGCAAGCCACTGCGAAACAGGTAGACCAAACTAAAAATAGTCATCCAGATGGGGGGAACTATCCACATATTGAATTGGATTTTATTGGGTGTTTCCAGTCCACCGGGGCCGATTAATGCAAATAAGCTACTCGCGATGAAAGCCAGCGCGATTCCCAAAATGCATCCCGCCAGCGTTTTGCTAATCCAATCTTCCTGAACAGGTGCATACTTTCGCGTTCTCACAGAAGAGGTTGCAGCAGCAGAATTCAACTCACTCATAACACGCTTCTCTTGATAAAAAGAAAAATTAGTGGCAATGCACCTAACAGCAACATTGCAATGCACAACGCCGCAAAAAATCCCGCTTTGGGATCCAGGAAATACATCCACAAGAACTGCGCAACAACTAGCATGCACCACGCCAATGGTCGCATTATTGTTGGTCGAAGCGGTGCAACCAGAACGCACTGGTTTGACGAACTTAAGTAAAACAAAATGCAACCGATCAGTGACATTAAAAAACTTAACAACATGGGTAAAAATTTCCGCTCACAGTTATTGCTATAAATGAAAAATCCGGCACTGCTGCCGGATCGAAATATCCTTCTTGTTTCATCCGCTATGTTTATAGCGATAAATTACCAGCGATATTTCACTGAGACGCGATAATTAGCCGGATCACCCCAGGTTACTGAACCATCACCACTGGAAATACTACTGAAATATTCTTCGTCGAACAGGTTGTTCGCATTAAAGGAAACCGACCAATAATCATTGAGATCATAACGTGCCATCACGTTGGCTAACATCACTGAGGATTGAACACGTTTTTCTGCCACTGTCGGTAATGCACCATTGGCATTACGCGGAGCACCGGATGGACGTCTGGACATAACGCTGTATTCACTTTGCCAGTTAATACCGCCACCCAGGGTTAATTTTTCCCAGGTACCGGAAAAACCATAGGTACTGTACAAATTAAACATGGTCTGCGGTATATCCGTATTAATACGTACACCTGCATTATTTTCAGTAGTAGTGCGGCTCACGCCACCATAAATATTCCAGTTTTCACTTAATTGCCCCGACACTTCCAGTTCATATCCTTTTGCCTTGTTGCCTTTGCCACTTGAAATATAAGGCGTGTTATTAGCAGGAGTTTTGTAGTTAACAGGGTACGCTGGATCCAAAATAGCGAGATTATCTTTTTCATTTTCAAAGTACGCGAAAGATACATTTAATAATCCATCGATAAATTCACCTTTAGCACCAATCTCATAAGATTCACCAACAATCGGATTGATGAGATTGTCATTTGCGTCATAATTATTTTGTACGACGAAGGCATCGGTATAACTGGTATAGAGTGCAATATTTTCCGTTACGTCATAAACCAAACCCGCATAGGGAGTTACCTCACCATCCAGTTTATGGTTGGAAGGTGCAGCGTTGGTTTTTGGAGGAATGTAGGCACCCGTTTTCGGATCATAGTTGCGCGAATTTGTTTCCCAGTTAGTCAACCGCGCACCAAGAATTAATTTCAACGGATCAGCAAGGCTGACACGGGTTGCCACAAAACCACCATCAGATTCGGTGATGCCAAGGTTGGAACGCCCAAGATCCTTAAATGGGTAACGAGCCACATCACCCGTCCAGGTAAAACCGTTCCAACCGGTGAGCGGTACGGCGGCTTGATTGGCTTCAAATCCATAACTGGTGCGTTCACGATTGAAATTGTTGTAGCTGAAAATCAAATCATGCGTGCGACCAAAAAGTTCATAAGGCCCTTGCAGGGTGACATCAAATGTTTTCTGGACATCTTTGGAACTGCCAATGATGGCACTGTAAGAAAATCCGAGTGTGCTACTACCATCGCGATTGAAATACTCAATAGGTTGCGTTGCACTGCCGGGGTAAAGGAAGAATAAATCACCGCCTTGCATGTGAATCGTGTTGTAAGTGACGATTGAATTCAAATGCCAGCCGTTATCAAAACCATGGTCGAGGCCAACGAAGTAAGTCTCTTCGTCCAGGGGCCAACCACTCCACTTGGCAGTCATGCCGGTATAACCGCGAGAAGCATTGATCTTGCTGCCATCCGCAAAATAGTAAGGAGCGGCGTTGGTATTAATAGAACCGCGCGATTTGGTATCCGCAATTTCTACCCCGGCACGCACCAGGGTATTTTCCGTAACATCACTTTCCACGGTGGCATATAACGAACTTTTTTCCTGACCGTAACGATCAATAAAAGAATCGCGATCATAATGCGCCGCTGCTATACGACCACGTATAGTTCCTTCAGCACTGAGCGGGCTGGAAACATCCACTTCCTGACGGTAATTGTTCCAACTGCCTGCACTTACACCGGCCGAACCCGTTAGCCCGGTGCTGTTGGCACGTTTGCGAATGAGGTTAATCGTGGCTGTCGGCTCACCTGAACCGGTCACCAGGCCA
>DATJLF010000090.1:0-18188 GCA_035490715.1 Cellvibrio sp. | reverse complement strand
CCCGCCAAGTTCTTCCCAACTGGCAGCGCTTTGCCAATCCAGAGTTCACCGTTGCAAAGTCACTATGCAGCGGGCCGCGTGGCCTTATTGAAAAACGCTACCATGATGAACGGTGGCCACGGTGTAATGTTCAACCGCTTTAATGATCCAAACCCATGGGGTAAGCAAAGCTTCGATGTGAACCTGGGTAAAACCCTGAGTGCAAACTCCAACGCACCGGTTAAGTGGTTAAACCTGGGGACTACAGCGGTTTCCGAATTGTCACGTGACAGTGCCGGTATCCCGACCATCACCAGTCCACAAGCTGCGCTCGATGTATTGTTTGCGGGTGGCAATAGTGGCGGTGGGGGTGGCGCTGTGGCTCCGCGTAAATCACTGGTTGATGTGCATTACAAAGCTGTTAATGAACTGAAAACCAAGTTGGGTCAACACGAGAAAGAGAAGCTGGATAGTCACTTTAACTCGATCCGTGAGCTTGAAAGCACTATCACCTCGACCAATCCCGGCGGTAGCTGTCCCGCAATTACCAATACTTCTGCGATAGGTTTTGATGCAACTTCCAGGCTGATGACCGACATCGCTGTATTGGCATTGAACTGTAACTTGTCTTACTCGGTATCGCTTGCATTCGGTACTGATGAGCATCTTCATGTTCTGGATGGCGCGATCATCAAAGACGCTACCGGCGCCTACAGACCGCGTCCGTCACATGATTCTCACCACAACCAGGGCAATCCGAACTACGCCGGTTTTTACGATCAGGACGTAACCTATTACATGCAGCTTACCCAGCAATTGCTGGACAAGTTACAAGCAAAAGGCCTGTTGGATTCCACCGTGGTAACCCAGGTTTCTGACATGGGTAATGTGGATGCGCACACTGGCCAAAACTGTCCAATGCTGGTTGCTGGCGGTGGTGTGCGTGGTGGAACGATTGATGTAGGCGGTTTAAGCCAGGTCAACTTGTTCCAGACTGTGGGCGTGAGGTTGAAGGCTAATCAGGGTACAAACGGCAGTTTGTTTAGAAACTGGAGTGGAACTACCATCAGCGGTCTTTTTTAAAACGTTTTAATAACGATAGCGGCGATCTGCCAACTCGGATCGTATTGCCGGGACCATGGATGTTCCATTCAAGCCGATTGCAATGTGTGTAGGAGAGCCACTTTGTTAATCGGCTTTTTTATGCCTTGAATTTCCTGAAAGCAAAAGGGGGACGAGCGAAGATGTTGTGGGAGTCGGTGATCTAATACGAGCCAGAAGACTTTTGAAAAATGCTGATCCTTAAATGAGTAGGGGCCGCATAAGCGGCCCCATTCAGAATCTGTCCCTAGGTCGAAGTAGTCAATCTGCGACGAGTTTCCTTTCGTATCCCTGACCGCCTTTCCTCCTGCGCTAGTGCAGTCCTTTGATGCCTCCCGAGGCATCGCATCCTTAAGTGGTGGGCGCATCCATTGACCTTTCCTGGCCAGCGCACATCATTGTCTACTTCCTTGATGGTTCCCATTATCCAGATCCCGGAGCTGACGAACTAGTCGCAGAATTCGCTAAGTTTTGTAGGAGATTGACTACAACCTATAACTATAAAATCAATTTTTCATTCACTTTATAACCTTATAGCAAGGGATATACTCGCGCCCCGGCAGTTTCATCCGGCTTTGGCGAGCAAACGACTCAAGCAGTTCGTCCACGGGATACATAATTTCAGGGTCACCGTGCAATTCAAAATGCCCGTATTTTTCGATGGCGAGGATGCCTTCTTCTTTCACATTTCCCGCCACAATACCGGAGAAAGCACGGCGCAAGTTGGCTGCCAGCTGGTTGACAGGCTGGTTTTTGTGAAGCTCTAAATTACGCATGTTTTCATGGGTTGGAATAAAAGGTTGCTGCAAATCCGGGCTGATTTTAAGTTGCCAGTTAAAGTAATAGGCATCATCACTGAATTTGCGGAACTCGCGAACTTTCTTAATCCCTTCTTTCATTTCGCGCGCAACAGCATCAGGATCATTCACAATAATTTTGTAATGTGCTTGTGCTTCTTCGCCCAGTGTTGCGCCGATAAATTTATCTACACGTTCAAAATACTCGGCCGAAGTGGCCGGACCGGTAAAAATTAACGGGAATGGAATATTTTTATTGTCCGGGTGCAATAAAATCCCAAGGATATAAAGGATTTCCTCGGTAGTACCCGCACCGCCCGGAAACACAATAATTCCGTGGCCAACCCGCACAAATGCTTCAAGGCGTTTTTCAATATCCGGCATGATGGCTAATTGATTGACAATTGGATTAGGGGCTTCAGCAGCAATGATGCCGGGCTCAGTGATTCCAATGTAACGCCCATTATTAATACGTTGTTTGGCGTGGCCGATAGTTGCTCCTTTCATGGGCCCTTTCATTGCCCCGGGGCCACATCCCGTACAAATATCCAATCCACGTAATCCCAGTTGATAACCAACTTCTTTGGTGTAATCGTATTCGATACGGTTAATAGAGTGACCGCCCCAACACACCACCAGATTTGGGTCTAATCCCGGTTTTAGCAAATTTGCATTGCGCAGCATATGGAATACTGCATCGGTGATTCCTTCTGAGCAGGTCAAATTAAATTTGGTATTGCCGTTAATTTCATCGTTGTTGTAAATAACATCGCGCAACACAGTGAATAAATGTTCACTGATACCACGAATCATTTTTTCATCAACAAATGCATTTGCGGGGGCGTTTTTTACTGCGAGTTTAATGCCGCGTTCTTCCTGCACTATGCTGATGTCGAAATTTTTATAACGCTCCAGCAATTCTTTTCCATCATCAAGATCGTTGCCTGTGTTGAGCACAGCGAGAGAGCAGCTACGGAATAATTTGTATAAACCACTCTGGCTGGAATCCAGCAGCTTGGCCACTTCCATTTTGGAAAGAATGTTTAATTGATCGATAGGGGAGATCAGCGCATCAATTGTTTTGTGGTCGCCATTGGCGTGAAGTTCAGGCTGATTAGGATTAAGGTTACTCATTGTGTTCCTTAGCATTTACAGAATGCGTTGGCCGGTGATTTTTTAAAAGGACACCACTAGTGTAGTGTTATTTTATTGACTATGTATGTTGCCCTTATCACTTCATTCCATAAAAATGGACCTGACCTAGAAATGGGCAGCACAAAAATTAATCGAAAGAGGTATGTATGGGTTATTTGCCTTGTGTTGAAGTAGAAAGTTCCCCCGGTAAACTGGCTACTGCGTGCGTGATATGGCTGCATGGGTTGGGTGCTGATGGACATGATTTCGCTCCATTAGTACCTAAATTACGCTTGCCTGACTCTTTGCACATCCGTTTTATTTTTCCTCATGCGCCCAAAATCCCGGTTACAGTCAACAGTGGTTATATCATGCCTGCGTGGTACGACATATTGGAGATAAATCTGGATCGTAAAATTGATGAAAAGCAGTTAACACAAAATGCTAAATCAATTCAGGATTTAATTGAGCGGGAAATATCACGTGGTATTCCCGGCAATCGGATTATTCTTGCAGGGTTTTCCCAAGGTGGTGCTGTTGCGTATCAAGCGGGGTATACATTTAATCAACCACTGGCGGGCTTGCTCATTCTGTCCAGCTATTTTGCGACTCAACATTCTATTCTGATTAACGAGGTCAATAGGAAGGTGTCGGTGTTGATTCAGCACGGAACCCATGATTCGGTCGTTCCTGAGCTATTAGGGCAACGTGCATATCAAGCGATTAAAAATTTTGATGGTAATGCAACTTATGAAACCTATGAAATGGATCACGCCTTGTGTGGTGAACAGGTTCGTTCACTGTCAAAATGGTTGCAAGCCAGGCTATTAAAATAAAAATTATTCGGTAAGGCAGGCAGGGTCGAACTGGTATTGGCCATTTAACCAGGAAACAATTTCTTGTGCGAAAGGATTATTTGGAAAGTTCTCGTATTTTTTATGTAGTGCTATTTTTTCATCAGCGGTCAAATTTTTTAAACCCCTATCTTGAAACTTTTCAATGTCTTTTATCAATTCGTTTGCCACTTCTTCACCACATATTTTCTGGCAAAGCATAGTGAAAACATTTTGAGGTTCATAGTGTTGTTGTGATTCATATGCAATAGGCAGGCTGGCTAATGGAATCTGCGATAGCCATGACTGATTCATTGGATTGAGTGCATGTCCGGATAGTTTGTCCCTGAGCTGGGCATGGTTTTTATCGACCGCACGTAATTGCAAAAAATTGGATTTTATAGCGCCATCATTGACAGGATAGTTATCCCATAAGAAAGGCTTTCGTCCTAGCAAATTAGTAACTTCTTCTATATGTGCAGACGAATAATCAGGGGAACATACTTTTTCGCCTGTCCAAAACATATCGATAGCATGATCCAGATTGTTGGAAAATGTGTCCCAATATTGCGTAGGGCGAGTGCCGAAAACTTTTTCCAGAACCGGGTCGAAACTGTAATAGGTTGGACAAAAGATAATTTTACTTGCTGTTGATATTTCTGCTGCCTGGTGTGCGATATCAATTTGAATTTGCGCAAGGCCGGGGATATCCCCTCGCATATCATCAAAAAGAATGCAGAGAATATCAGGTGAAAGTGTATTTATTTGGTGGATTCTCCGGGTGAGTACGTCGCGTTGGTTACGTGATGGATCCAGATAAATTTCATGGGGGCTTAAACCAATTCCAAATTTCACTCTTGCATCAAAATAAATTTCCCTTAATTTCAATAACGATGCTTTTTTTTCAGTGCTCCAATCTTGTTGCCATAACTTACGTAGGTGTTTGTCGCTTTTTGGTGCGTATATATAAAAATTGAACCCATATTGTGCAAAAAATTTTGCATAAGCGGCGCGATGGCTCATATCCCATTCTCTTCCAAAAAAACCCTCTATAACGCCAAGTGGTGTTGACTGATTTTTATGCGTTGAGGCGGCTGAATGTTGCATCAGGGCTCCTATTGATTTTATTGTTTAATACGTATTGGGTTAGTTAGCCATTATTAAAAATAAAAGTGCAGAACATATATTTAATTTCAGCAAATCTACGTTGTAAATTTGCTGATAAGTATTTATCCAATCACTAGATTGTCGCTTGTGCTTTAATTGACACCTAAAACCCATCTGCCTATCATAGCGGCCTTTTTGCGCCGGGCAATTTTGTTTACAGTTGCAGAAATTTTTTCAGGTATTTCGTTCGTTTTTGTAAATATTTTCAGGACTTGGCTTCTTTTTATAAAGCTCTCTCCTATAAGACGAAATACTAGGATGGTATCTGCATAACTGTGTTTGTAGTAGGAAACTTATCCTTTCCCGGTTAGACCTAAAAATCGGCAACCTTAAGTGGGTAAAGGCGACTGCCTGTCCAGTTAAATGGGTACCACTGATAGCACTAACTAACAATCACAATAGGAATCAACCACCTGTTTTTAGGAATGCCACCTATGCAAATCGCTTGCGGAGCAGTAAATGACTAATTCAAGCCTTCGTCCTACTGATTTATCTACCTGGAAAGCTCTGAGCACCCATGCGGCTCAGATGAAAACGCAGCATATGAAAACGCTGTTTGCGGCTGATGATGAGCGTTTTGATAAATTCTCCTTACAACTCCCCAGCCTTCTGCTTGACTACTCCAAAAACCTGATTACTGATGAGACCAAGGCTGCTTTGTTGGCATTAGCTAAAGAGTCTGATGTTGAAAACTGGCGCAGCCGCATGTTTGCCGGCGAACACATCAATGCCACTGAAGACCGTGCCGTCATGCATGTTGCATTGCGCGATAAATCATCCAAGCCAATTATGATTGATGGTGAAGATGCTCGCCCCGCTATTAATGCCGAGCTCGAACGCATGCGCAAGCTGAGCGAAAAATTACGGTCGGGTGCATGGACCGGTTATACCGGTAAAACGATCACTGATATTGTCAGTATCGGAATTGGTGGCTCAAATTTGGGGCCTTTAATGGCCTGCGAAGCACTCAAGGCTTTCAGCGATAAGCGCTTCAATATTCATTTCGCCTCAAACATTGACGGCGTACAAATTGCAGAAGTATTGGAGGGGTTAAACCCTGAAACCACGCTATTTGTAATCTCTTCCAAAACCTTCACCACTCAGGAAACCATGACAAACGCTCGTACGGCAGAGCAATGGTTCATGAAGGCATCCGGTGATAAATCTGCAATTGCCAAACACTTTGTGGCAGTTTCTACCAATCGCAAACTGGTAACTGCATTTGGTATCGCAGAAGAGAATATTTTTGATATGTGGGATTGGGTCGGTGGCCGTTTCTCCCTCTGGTCTGCAATTGGCCTGCCTATTGTGTTGTTTCTGGGATATGACTTGTTTGATGAGTTACTGCAAGGCGCCTACGAAATGGACCAGCATTTCCAGACTGCGCCGTTGGCAGAAAATGCGCCGGTAATGTTGGCACTAGTAGGTATTTGGAATCGCAATTTCCTCAATTATCCAGCGCAAGCCCTGCTGCCATATGATCAATGCTTACATCGCTTCCCTGCATACATGCAACAGGCAGAGATGGAAAGTAACGGTAAATCTGTAAATTGGGCCGGTGAGCAAATTACTTATGCCAGTGTTCCGCTGGTGTGGGGTGAGGTGGGTATCAATGGCCAACATGCGTTCTATCAAATGTTGCATCAAGGTACCGATATTATCCCCGCTGATTTTATCGGCTCTGTGACGCCAAATATCATTGTTGAAGGGCATCATGATGCGCTGATGGCCAACTTCTTTGCCCAGACCCAGGCGTTAATGCTGGGTAGTGACGCTGATCAGGTTCGCCGCGAGTTGGCAGCCAAGAATGTAAGTCCGGCCAGAATCGAGGAGATTGTTGAGCATAAGGTGCATCGCGGTAATCGTCCTACCAATACCATCTTATTGAATAAGGTGGATGCGCGTACATTGGGCGCCTTGATTGCCCTCTATGAGCACAAAATATTTGTTCAAGGTATCATTTGGCGTATTCATTCCTTTGACCAATGGGGAGTTGAATTGGGTAAAGTGTTGGCAGCGGGTATCCAGCCCGAGTTGGACCTTGCCAAATCAACCAATGCTGGCCATGACTCATCTACCCGCTGTTTGATTGATTTTTACAAACGCGCCAAAGCGTCAAAATAGCAAATAGGTGCTATGCAGGTTGATCTTGCTTAGTACCGAGAGATAAAGCAAAGCATCGGGCAACGTACCCGGCGCCATGTGCAAATGCACAGACTTCGCAGGCATAGGCCTGCGTCAGTACAGACCCAACGAGCAATGGTATTCCCATGACTGACGTGTTAGCTACAGATCCAAGACTTGTCGAAATAACCGAGCGAATTATTGCTCGCAGTAAAGAGGCGCGTGCAGCATACCTGGCTCGCGTTAACAAATTCCGCAGTAACGGCCCGGCACGTCATCACTTGGGCTGCGCTAACCTGGCACATGGTTTTGCGGCCTGTAACGCTTCGGATAAAGAAGCGCTGGCTGAAGGCCAAGCACCCAATTTGGGGGTGGTTTCTGCTTATAACGAAATGCTCTCTGCCCATGTTCCCTACGGTGAGTATCTTGAGCCCATCAAAGCAGCTGCCAAAGAAATGGGGATGACAGCTCAAATGGCAGGTGGTGTTCCGGCCATGTGTGATGGTGTAACTCAAGGCTTTCCCGGGATGGAAATGTCGCTGTTCAGTCGCGATGTGATTGCCATGAGTACAGCAATTGCGCTGTCTCACGATATGTTTGATGGTGCAATGTGTCTGGGTGTATGTGACAAGATTGTTCCTGGATTGATGATCGGTGCATTGTCTTTTGGGCAGTTGCCAATTGTATTTATCCCGGCTGGCCCTATGACTCCCGGTTTATCCAATGCTGAAAAAGCAAAAGCTCGTCAATTATTTGCCGAGGGGAAAGTGGGGCGGAAAGAGCTCCTTGCTGCTGAGAGTGCCTCTTATCACAGTGCGGGAACCTGTACCTTCTACGGCACCGCCAATACTAACCAGATGTTAATGGAAATCATGGGCATGCATTTGCCCGGTAGTACGTTTATCAATCCGCATACTCCCATGCGCGATGCTTTAACGCGAGCGCACGTTCATCAGTTGGCCCGTATTACCCGTGAAAATAATCGCGTAATCCTCGCTGACATCGTTACCGAAAAGTCGGTAATAAACGGTATTGTCGGTTTGATGGCAACTGGCGGATCTACCAACCATGCCATGCATATCGTGGCAATTGCTCGTGCGGCAGGTGTGATCATTAACTGGCAAGATTTGTCTGATATTTCAGATATAATCCCGCTGATGTGCCGTATCTATCCAAACGGTTTGGCAGATGTAAACCGTTTCCAGGCTGTGGGTGGCATGGGCTTCCTTATTCGCGAGTTACGTAAGGCTGGCTTGCTACATGATGATGTGAAAACCATCATGGGTGCTGAAGGCGGTTTATCGCATTACACCAAAGAGCCATTTATTGAAAACGGCGAACTGGTATGGCGTGATGCACCGGCTGAGACTCTGGATGATTCAGTATTGCGTCCTGCTTCCAATCCATTTGCACCTGAGGGCGGTATGCGCCTGCTAAAGGGAAATATTGGTCGCTCGGTGATTAAAATATCTGCAGTAAAAGCTGATCATCGCAAAGTTGTTGCTCCAGCAGTCGTATTTCATAGCCAGGAAGAGTTGCAGTCCGCATTCAAGAGGGGTGAACTGGAAAAAGATTTTATTGCAGTGGTGCGTTTTCAAGGGCCGAAGGCGTGTGGGATGCCAGAGTTACACAAACTGACACCACCTTTAGGCGTATTACAGGATCGTGGTTTTAAAGTGGCGTTGGTTACCGATGGCCGTATGTCGGGTGCCTCTGGTAAGATTCCGGCCGCAATACATATGACACCTGAAGCACTGGATAATGGTCCGATTGGCTTGATTCGCGATGGCGATATGATTGAGCTGGATGCAGAAACGGGTACTTTGCAGTTGTTGGTAAGTGATGAAGAATTAAAAACTCGCCAGCCTGCTCAATGTGATTTAACCGGGGTTCACTATGGTATGGGGCGCGAACTGTTTGCCCCTTTGCGTGCATCGGTGGGCCTGGCGGAAGAAGGAGCTACAGTGTTTAACTGGTAAGCAGTTAAATTTTCGACCCCGAACCTGTGTTCGGGGTCTTCGTTTTAAAACATGCCTGAATTAAAAGGCACCTGATTTTAAAAAAATTGTTGCACGTATATCCACTGTCCAGATTCTAAACAGGATTACTCCTCATGCTCGAAGCGTTTGATTTTGTCATTTTTGGGGGCGCTGGCGATTTAGCTTTGCGCAAGTTGATTCCCGGTTTGTACCGCGCGCATCGCGAAGGGTCATTGCCTGCTGGTGCGCGTATTATTCCGACATGTCGCAATACCCAAATGGTCGCCGAGTACAAAAGCAAAGTGCGCGATGCAGCCGAAAAGCATCTGGGTGGTGACGAATTTGTGGAGGCTGATTGGGACGAGTTCGCGAAGTGCCTGTTCCCGGTATTTGTGGATATTGGCACCAAAGATGAGCATTGGGATGCTTTGGCACAATTGCTGAATTCTGGTGGTAATAGTCAGCGCGTGTTCTATCTCTCAACACCTCCCTCGGTGTTCAGTGTGTGCTGTAAGCATCTGCATGAAACCGGTCTGATTACAGACAATGCTCGCGTAGTCGTTGAAAAACCACTGGGTTACGACGCTAAAACAGCAGAAGAAATCAACAGCCAGATTGCTGAATATTTTAAAGAAGATGCAATCTTCCGTATCGACCATTACCTGGGTAAAGAGACGGTACAGAACCTTCTGGCATTGCGTTTTGCCAACGGCATGTTTGAGCATCTGTGGGATGCCAAATCAATTGACCATGTGCAGATCAGCATCTCTGAAACTGTTGGTCTTGAGGGGCGTGCCAGCTTTTATGATGGCGCCGGTGCTTTGCGTGACATGGTGCAAAACCACATCCTTCAATTGTTATGCCTGGTGGCGATGGAGTCACCTAACAAAATGACGGCAGACCGCATTCGCGCGGAAAAATTAAAGGTATTGGAAAGCTTGCGTCCTCTGACGGGAAACACAGTTAAATACAATACTGTGCGCGGTCAATACGTTGCAGGTGAAATGGGTGGAAAGCAGGTCCCCGGGTATTTGGAAGAGTTGGGGCAGGCGAGCAATACTGAAACCTTCGTGGCGATTCGTGCTTACATCGATAACTCCCGTTGGGCCAACGTTCCTTTCTATCTGCGTACTGGCAAGCGTATGAAACAACGCTTCGCGGAAATTGTTATTCAGTATAAAGATGTTGCCCATCGTGTTTATCCTGAGTCTGCGGGTGGAACCACACCCAATCGCTTAATCATTCGTTTGCAACCGGAAGAAAGCATCAAGATTGTGATGGTCGCAAAAGATCTTGAGAAACATGAAACCCATCTGCGCCCCATGGTGTTGAACCTGAATTTTGCTGATACCTATAAAGACTTTTACTCAGATGCATACAAACGTTTGATGCTGGATGCTGCTGCTGGTGATGCCAGTTTATTTATCCATCGTGCAGAAGTGGCAGCAGCCTGGGCCTGGATTGATCCAATCATAGAGGCGTGGCAGCGTCCGGAAAATAAGCCGCACGGCTACATGGCGGGTAGTTGGGGGCCTCAGGCCTCTGCACAAATGCTCGCCAGTGATCGCCGCCGCTGGTTCTCTATTGACGAAGTTCTGTCTGGAGCTGATCAGGAATGGTAACTGAACGTTTATTCGACAATCGCGCGGACATGATTTCCGCGCTGCAAGCTGAATGCGAAAGTGCACTGCGCAATGCAATTGAAAATCGCGGTGAAGCAACTTTTATGGTATCCGGCGGCAGCACGCCGGAGCCACTGTATAAAGCGCTCAGTAATTCTGATCTGGATTGGGAATCTGTTTATGTGGCGCTGGTTGATGAACGCTGGGTAGATTTCGAACACGACAAAAGCAATGAAGCTTTTACCGTTAAGCACCTCATTCAGAACAATGCTGTTTGTGCGAATTTAATTGGTATGAAGAACACCGCAGAAACTGCGGTAGAAGGTCTGGCAGACTGTGAAGCGGCTTATCAGCAATTAGCGCAACCTTTTGACATCACAATTTTGGGCATGGGGTCTGATGGTCACACTGCTTCATTGTTCCCGCATGCACAGGGTTTGGATGAAGCATTGAATCCGGAGTCGGGTCAATTGTGTTCGGCAATAACAGCCAAACAAAGTGAAGTCACTGGCGCGATTGTTGAACGCATGACGCTCTCTCTTGCGGGGCTTCTTCGATCCCGAACATTGATTTTATTAATTACCGGCGATGAAAAATTAGCGGTATTGCGTGCTGCGCAAGCGGATGGAGACGTTAAAGATATGCCAATCCGAGCGGTGTTACGCCAACAACAGGTGCCTGTGGTTGTTTACTGGGCACCCTGATTTTTACCGAATCCGAACTGATCTTTTACAGATTGATTTTCGAACTTTTTGAACGAACAACGAGGGACATTCAGTGGCTTTAACTATCGATCAAATTGTCAAAGTGGCGCCAGTCGTACCCGTTATGGTGGTAGAGCGCATAGAAGATGCAGTGCCGTTGGCAACTGCTCTCTACAACGGTGGCTTGAAAGTATTGGAAATTACCTTGCGCACGCCTTGTGCGCTGGATGCGATTACTGCCATGGTTGAGGCATTGCCAGAAGATGCAGTCATCGGCGCGGGTACAATTATCACGCCGGCAGACCTGGAAAAAGCAGTAAAAGCGGGCTCTACGTTTTTGGTAAGTCCAGGCACTACTCCTGCATTAATAGAAGCGGCTAAAGCATCTCCTGTTCCTTTGTTGGCAGGTGTAGCGACACCGACAGAAGCAATGAATCTTTATACCCAGGGCTTTACCCACCAAAAATTTTTCCCGGCTGAAGCAGCGGGTGGTGTTCCTATGCTGAAGTCGATTGCGGGGCCATTACCGCAAATCACCTTTTGCCCGACAGGCGGTATTGATTTGGCAAAAGCGCCAAGTTACCTCGCCCTGCCTAATGTGCACTGTGTAGGTGGAACCTGGATGGCTCCAAAAGAGTTGATGAAAGCCGGTCGCTGGGACGAAATTGAACGTCTCGCACGAGAAGCAGCCAGCCTGCCTCGTTAAATAAAAAATCCTTAGGGGCGCAATTTATGCGCCCCTATATTTTTAAATCCCATGGGTGCAAGCAATTGTGCCCCTACAGCAAAAGAATCAGTTAAAAAGGTTAGGAGAAAGCAATGACTATTAGAGTGGCAATCAACGGTTATGGCCGTATCGGTCGCAATGTATTGCGTGCATTGTACGAATCCGGCAAGCGTAGCCAGATCCAAATCGTAGCGATCAATGATTTGGGGGATGCACACCTGAATGCTCATCTCACCAAATACGATTCTGTTCACGGCCAATTTAGCGGTTCAGTGAAATTTGAAGGCAATACTATGTTTGTGAACGGCGATTCTATTCGCATCGTTGCCGAGCGCGATCCATCCAAATTGCCATGGGGTGAACTGAATGTAGATGTGGTTTATGAATGTACCGGTATTTTTACCAGCAAAGAGAAAGCAGGCGCTCACCTGACCGCCGGTGCAAAGAAAGTTATCATTTCTGCTCCTGGTACTGACGTTGATGCAACGGTCGTATTTGGTGTAAACGACAATGTGCTGAAAGCTACCGATACTATTATTTCAAACGCCTCTTGTACTACCAACTGTCTGGCTCCCATAGCAAAAGTATTAAATGACAAGTTCGGAATCGTTCAGGGTTCTATGACTACCATTCATGCCTACACTAACGATCAAGTATTGTCTGACGTATTTCACAAAGATATCTATCGCGCCCGTTCCGCTACCCAATCAATGATTCCTACTACCACTGGTGCTGCGAAAGCGGTGGGTCTGGTTCTGCCAGAATTGAAAGGTAAGATGGACGGTATTTCTGTCCGTGTTCCTACCATTAATGTGTCATTGGTTGATCTGAATGTGTTGGTAGAGAAAGACGTAAGTGTTGAAGCTATCAACGCGGCAATGAAAGAAGCTGCTGAAAAAGAAATGCCCGGCGTATTGGCATTCTGCGATGAGCCGTTGGTATCTGTTGATTTCAACCATAATCCTCACTCATCCAACTACGATTCCCTGCAAACCAAAGTGTATGGCAAGTGGGTAAAAGTACTGAGCTGGTACGACAACGAGTGGGGCTTTTCCAACCGTATGTTGGATAACACCCTTGCGCTGATGAACGCTAAATAATAAGAGAGCCCATCATGTTAAGACGTACCAAGATCGTCAGTACTCTGGGCCCGGCTTCTGAATCGCCGGAAGTACTTGAGCGTTTAATTCTTGCGGGGGTAAACGTAGTCCGCTTGAACTTCTCTCATGGCTCACCGGAGGATCATAAGCGCCGCGCTGAAACCGTGCGCGAATTAGCCGCCAAGCACAATCGTTTTGTCGCCGTGTTAGGCGATTTGCAAGGTCCGAAAATCCGTGTTGCGCGTTTTGCCGAAGGCAAGATTCATCTCAAGGTAGGCGATAAATTTATTTTGGATGCATCCCTGGGGCGTGATGAAGGTAACCAGCAACAAGTGGGTATCGACTATAAAGAACTCCCGAACGACTGTAAGCCAGGTGACATCCTGTTACTGGACGACGGCCGCGTTGTTTTGCAAGTCGATAAAATTGAAGGCACACGTATTTATACCACCACTAAAGTGGCAGGCCCTTTGTCCAATAACAAAGGCATCAACCGTCAGGGGGGTGGATTGACTGCGCCGGCTTTAACGGAGAAGGATAAGGCTGATATCAAAACTGCTGCCGAAATCGATGTGGATTATCTCGCTGTGTCTTTCCCTCGTTCAGCAGAAGATATGAATTACGCGCGCAAGCTGATGTTGGAAGCGGGTGGCCGTGCAGGTCTGGTTTCTAAAGTTGAACGCGCAGAAGCGGTAGCGAATGACGAAACCCTGGATGACATCATCCGTGCGAGTGACGCCGTAATGGTTGCGCGTGGTGACTTGGGTGTGGAAATTGGTGATGCAGCATTGATTGGTGTTCAAAAGCGTATCATCGCGCGCTCACGTGCATTGAATAAAGTGGTGATTACCGCGACTCAAATGATGGAGTCAATGATCAATAGCCCGTTGCCAACCCGTGCTGAAGTTTTTGACGTAGCAAATGCTGTGTTGGATGGCACTGATGCGGTGATGCTTTCTGCTGAAACGGCCGCTGGCAGTTTCCCGGTTGAAACAGTGGAAGCAATGGTGCGCATTATTCTTGGTGCGGAAAAACACCCTACGGCAAGTTTTGATAACTATCGCATGGATCAGGCATTTAACAGCGTGGATGAGTCTATTGCGCTCGCCTCCATGTTTACCGCCAACCATTTAGCGGGAGTTAAAGCGATTATTGCTTTCACCGAATCGGGCAGTACGCCACGCCTGATGTCCCGTGTTGGCTCACAATTGCCAATCTTCGCGTTCTCTCGCCACCTCAATACCCAGCGTAAAATGGCGATGTATCGCGGGGTACAACCCATTGCGTTTGATACCAGCAGTGCCCCGTGTGCTGATGACTTCAATCGTGCGATTGGTATGTTGAAAGCACAGGGTGTATTAGTGGAGGGTGATTTGGTAATTGTGTCTCTGGGTGATACCACGTTACTCGGCGGCACCAACACTATGAAAGTTCTGCGCGTTGGCGATACGCTCGCCTAAGCCTGAATGGTTTGGAAAAACGGCAGCTCGGCTGCCGTTTTTTTTGGCTTACAGTTTTATGTGGTGACGTTATGAAAATTATTTTTGTGGCTTTGTTTTGTTTCTGGTTTGCTCCTGCTCACGCATTAGAGCTGCGCGGTGAATGGCAACAGGGCGGCATTATTATTGGAAAAGCTCCCGCCGGTGTCCAGGTTGAATATGCAGGTAAAAAATTACGGCTTTCTCCCGAAGGGGAATTTGTATTTGGCTTTGGTCGCGATGCAGTGTCACCCGCGACACTGGTAGTGATTGATTCTGATGGAACTCGCCAAGAACAACATTTTCCAATTAAACAACGCAAATACAATATCCAGAAAGTAACCGGAGTTCCGCAGCAAACTGTGGAGCCTGATCCAGCACAAGTAGAACGCGCTAAACGAGAAGCGCAAATGGCTGCTGATGCACGTAAAGGTGATTTGCCGCTTACTTTTTTTACCCAAACATTTCATTGGCCGTTGAATGGCCCGGTTACTGGTGTATACGGCAGCCAACGTTTTTATAATGGTGTTCCCAACTCACCTCATTATGGAGTCGATATTGCCAGGCCGGTTGGAACTGTAGTGACTGCTCCGGCAGGCGGCGTAGTAACGTTAGTGCATGCAGACATGTTTTTTTCCGGTGGAACATTGATCATTGATCACGGCCACGGCCTCTCCTCGACCTTTATTCATCTAAGTGAAATTTTAGTGAAGCAAGGTGATTCGATTACGCAGGGACAATCCATCGCAAAAGTCGGCAAAACCGGTCGTGCGACTGGCCCACATCTCGATTGGCGAATGAACTGGTTTGAAGAGCGCATTGACCCACAATTATTAGTTGGGCCAATGCCTGCAAAATAATCGGGTTAATTTTTATTATCTGAAGCCGGAACGGTATGAAACGTTTTTTACAAGCATCTGCGATTTTTTCTGCTGGCGTAATTTTAGGATTGATTTCCGTGCATGGCACACTCAATCATTTGCGCCACACCTTCTCTCCATCACTTGGTTTTGCTGACGGTTCCACATACGTTGGTGATCTGAATTCAAATGGTCAGCTGGAAGGCAATGGCCGATTGCAATGGAAAAACGGTGATATTTACGTCGGTAACTTTGTTGCTGGTTTATTTGAAGGTGAAGGAAAGTTTTCCAGTGCTTCGGGTACCTATACGGGAAGTTTTGTTAAAGGAGCTTCTGAAGGCCAAGGTAAATTTACATATCCGGATGGCTCACATTACAGCGGTGAATTCAAGGCAAGCCATTTTCATGGAAAGGGAAAATTTACATATTCTGATGGCTCATATTATCTCGGTGATTTTGTAAATGGCCATCCTAATGGTAAAGGACAATGGTTTTTTGCAGATAAATCTATTTACAGTGGTGATGTAGTAAATGGCGTGCTTACCGGAAAAGGTGAGTTGGTGAGAGTGGATGGAAAATACCACGGAGATTTCGTTGATGGAAAAATGCATGGCAAGGGTGTGTATATAGATCAGTTTGGTGGTACTTATTCAGGTAGTTTTGTGAAAGATACTTTTCAAGGCGAGGGACTTCACAAAAGCACTGAAGGAAGTATTGCAACAGGACAATTCAAGGATTGGTTATTACATGGAAGTGGCATGCAAACAGATAGTGATGGTAATCAATGGCAAGGTGAATTTAAAAATGGTGTATTGGAGGGGCAGGGAACCTTTATTGAAAAACAAGGGGAGCAATACACGGGTGAATTCAAATTTGGAAAGTACAGTGGCAAGGGAAAATTGATTGCTGCTAATGGTGATATTTATGAAGGTGAGTTTTCCTTCGGTAGAAAGCATGGACATGGAACCCTGACATATAAAGAACCTATCGACGGAATACGTAAAATTACCGGCCGTTGGGATTACAACCGCCTGGTTGATGGAGGCAGTGACTTAAAAATTTTCTCCGCAGAAGAAATTGCCGAACATGCAATTTACAAAGAGTCAGCTCGCTTGCAACAAACATTAGATGCGTTGCAAATTTCCAAGCCGGAGAAAATAGAACTGTACAGTCTTGTAGTGGCGGGCTACGGCACAGAGGAAGTCTTTCGGCGCGAAAGTAGATTCATCGAAGGGTTATTTTCCACCCAATATGGCAATCAACCCACGGCAATATACCTGTCCAATAGCCAGCGCTCACTGGATGAGAAACCAATGGCGACGCGTACCAGTATCGCTGCAGCTATAACACGTATTGCAGAACGCATGGATAAAAAGCAGGATATTTTCTTCCTTTATATCACTAGCCATGGCAGTAAAAATAAAACCATATCGCTCAATCACAATGGAGTAGTCCTTGCGGATATAGATGCAAAATGGTTGGGTGATTTATTAAAAAGCACCGAAATCCAGCATCGTGTTATTGTGCTTTCAGCTTGTTTTTCAGGTGGGTTTATTGATGACATAAAAGATGAAAACACCTTGGTCATGACAGCCGCTTCAGCTGAAAAAACCTCGTTCGGTTGTGCTGACGACAGTTTGTTCACTTATTTCGGAAAAGCGTACTTTAAGGAATCCCTTAAACCGGGGATAGACTTTGAACAGGCGTTTTATCAGGCCCGCAAATTAGTGGAAGGGTGGGAGGTAGAGCAAAAAATAACCCATTCTGAACCTCAAATCTATGCCAATGAAAAGATAACCCGTTACGTAAAGCACTGGCTGAACAGTGCAGAACGTCCAGTTTTGACGAATTTAGAAACCCAATCCCCGCAATAGCCTTGCCGTTCTAGAGACAGGGCTATTATAGGCAGTGTAAGATACTGCCCCCGGTAAACTAACCACGACCTAAGATCATGATTGATAAAAAATTACTCAGTATTTTGGTATGTCCGGTCAGTAAGGGAGAGCTCGAATATCTCCCCGATCAACAGGAACTCGTGTGTTGGGAAAGTGGTTTAGCCTACCCGATTCGCGACGGTATCCCGGTGATGCTGGAGCATGAAGCGCGCAAACTCAGCGCGGAAGAATTAGAGCAGCATCACGCCTGATGGCAGATGCCAAAAGAAGTCGAAATCGAGTTAATGAATGATGAAAAGCGCTGAAATTCGCGATGCCTTTTTAAAATATTTTGAAAGTAAAGGTCACACCATAGTTGCCAGTAGCTCATTGATTCCAGGCAATGACCCGACTTTATTATTTACAAATGCTGGTATGAACCAGTTTAAGGATTGCTTTCTCGGTGCTGATAAACGTTCATACGTACGTGCAGTCAGCTCCCAGCGCTGCGTTCGTGCTGGCGGTAAGCATAATGATCTGGAAAACGTGGGTTATACCGCACGTCACCACACTTTCTTTGAAATGTTGGGTAATTTCAGTTTTGGTGACTACTTCAAACAGGATGCCATTCGTTTTGCGTGGGAGTTTCTAACGTCTAAAGACTGGTTGGCAATTCCTTCGGAAAGGCTTTGGGTAACTGTCTATGCAT
>DATJLF010000089.1:0-17058 GCA_035490715.1 Cellvibrio sp. | reverse complement strand
GACGTGCTGCAGAAGTGGTAGTGGACGGTGATCAAATGCATTTGGTGCGTGCGCGAGAAACTTTTGAAGATCTAATTCGCGGCGAAGCATTATTACCGGAATGACTGCTACCTGAATGATTATTATGTTGAATGATTGTTAGCTGAAGAAATATTCCTTAATGCAATGCCCGTGATCGATGAAATGTGCGCGGGCCGGAATCGACCACGGAAATTATGATGCGTTTACGTTTTAGCAAAATGCACGGTTTGGGCAACGACTTCGTTGTTATTGATGGCGTTAGTCAAAGTGTGCGTTTAACGCCGGATAAAATTCGCTATATCGCGGATCGCAACTTTGGTGTGGGTTGTGACCAGATATTGCTGGTTGAAACGCCCGAGCGTCCCGATGTCGATTTTCGCTACCGCATTTTTAATTGTGATGGCAGTGAAGTGGAAAATTGCGGTAATGGAGCGCGTTGCTTTGCGGTATTTGTGCGCGAACGCAAACTCACGGGCAAAAGTATTATCAAAGTGGAAACTGCCGGCGGGTTAATGGAATTGCGTGTCCAGCAAGACGAACAAGTCAGCGTGGATATGGGGGTACCGCGTTTAGAGCCCGCTCAAATTCCTTTTGTAGCAGATGCACGTGCAGTTACCTATCCCATCGAGATTGTCGGGCAAAGTTATGACATCTCTGCAGTATCTATGGGTAATCCACACGGTGTGATGGTTGTCGACAATGTTAAAACCGCACCGGTGTTGGAACTTGGGCCACTCGTGGAAAAACATGTGCGGTTTCCTGCGCGGGTGAACGCCGGATTTATGCAAATTGTCTCGCGCAATGAAATAAATTTACGTGTATTCGAACGCGGTGTTGGTGAAACACTGGCGTGCGGAACTGGTGCATGCGGCGCTGTGGTCGCAGGCCGTTTGCGCGGATTGCTGGATGAAAAAGTAAAAGTCAATTTGCCAGGTGGCAGTTTAAGTATCCAATGGGCGGGAGATGGTAAGCCGGTCATTATGACCGGGCCTGCCGTGACCGTATTTCATGGGCAAATAAAAATCTAATTGCGTTTACTTCTATGAACGAACACATAGCTACCCTTGCTGATCCCCTGGAGCCCGAACAAATTGAAGCCTGGTTGCGTGAGCATCCGGATTTTTTTGTGCAGCACTCGGATTTGCTTGCAGAATTAACGCTGCCTCACGAATCAGGTTCGGCCGTATCTTTGGTTGAACGGCAGGTAGCAATATTGCGTGAGCGTAATATTGATATGCGCCATCGTTTGAGCAAATTGCTTGATAATGCACGTGATAACGACAAGCTATTTGATAAAACCAAACGCCTGGTGCTGGGCTTGCTGGAAGGCCAGGATATGGGCGATATTGTCGATGCACTCCATTACAGCTTTGATAAAGATTTTAATATCCATTTCACCAGTGTGATTTTAATTGGCAACCAGGACAAAATCCCCAGTAGCCAGGCGCGAGTGGTTTCCATCGGTGATGCGCGCGAACACGTTGGCCCACTACTAAAAAACAGTCGTGCGGTATGCGGCACACTGGGTGTAAAAGAATTGCAATTTATATTTGGCGACCACGCCGATGAAATTGGCTCCATTGCCACGGTACCATTGGTTCATGGCAGTGCGTTTGGTTTGCTCTCTATCGGTAATCGCGACCCGCAATACTATCGCTCCAGTATGGGAACCTTGTTTCTGAGCTATATTGCAGAAGTGCTAAATCGCTTGCTGCCAAAATATCTGCCACGCTAATCCCTCAATCTGGAGATGCCATGAGTGATTTGTCTCCATCCGAAAACTTACCGTTCGCTGCGGCATTGCAAGAATTTTTTTCTTATTTGCGCAGCGAAAAGCAATTAGCTCTCCATACCCAAACCAGTTATGCGCGCGATCTGGAAAAGTTCCAGCGCTACTGCCTGGATAAACGTTTATTCGAGTTGGAAAAGCTTACTTCCAATCATATTCGTATTGCCGTAGCCCAGTTGCATCGCGACGGTTTGGGCGGTAAAAGCTTGCAGCGTTGGTTATCATCAGTGCGCAGTTTTTTTCTATTTTGTATGAAGCGGCGATGGATGACGAACAATGTTGCAGATGGTATTGCAGCGCCCAAATCGCCAAAAAAATTACCCAAGACTTTAGATGTGGATCAGGCAATCCAGTTTGTTGAAGTCGAAGGTGATGATTTTATGCAGCAGCGTGATCGCGCGTTGGTAGAACTGATTTATTCATCCGGCCTGCGGTTGGCGGAAGTCGTTGCACTCAATCTCAATGATATTGAATGGGGCGATGCGATGTTGCGCGTGTTAGCCGGTAAGGGTGATAAATCCCGGGTTCTTCCCATTGGCTCAGCGGCAATGACAGCATTAAAAAACTGGTTGCCGGCGCGTGATTTGTTTGCAACTAAAGCTCAGCCTGCATTATTTATATCTCAACGCGGAACCCGCATCGGGCACCGGGCGGTGCAGATGCGCTTGCAACAATTAAGTGTGCAGCAAGGTATGGATAAACCGGTACACCCGCATATGCTGCGTCATTCATTTGCCAGTCATATGCTGGAATCGAGTGGTGATTTACGTTTAGTGCAGGAAATGCTCGGTCATTCCAACATATCCACCACGCAGGTATATACGCATCTGGATTTTCAACATCTCGCAAAAGTGTATGACAACGCGCATCCGCGGGCGGGGCGAAAATCGGATAATGATAAATGATGTTGCGTCAATAAATAAAAAAGGTGGCTTTGGCCACCTTTTTTATTTATTGAGTTTAATTTTATTCAGTTGGTTAGATTTCTGTCTGATGTATCGTTAGTCGATAATAACAGTTGACCGTCTTTTAATGGAATTTCCTGGCCTGGGTCATAATCCATTCTTACTGAAGATTCTTTACCTTTAATGCGATAAACCACATCGTAACCGGTAATGTCTTCGCGTGTTTCATAGACAGTTTTGCAACGTTTTTCAACAACGGTGTAAGTATCTTTTTGTTGCATATTCTTTTGTACTTTATCACCGGCATATCCACCCGCAACGGCTCCTGCAACAGTCGCCACTTTTTTACCATTGCCATCACCTACTTGATGGCCCAGTACACCACCGATAATTGCACCTGTTACCTTGCCGGCAATTCGATTTTGGTCTTTCACAGGTTTTTGTTTGACCACTGTTTCGTCATGGCATTCCTGTTGAGGGATTTTGGTTTGTTTGACAATCGGAGTGCTGCGTACAACTTCTGCGTGAGTCGGCTCTTTCAAAAGTTGGTAACTGCCGATAGCACCACCGGCAGTCGCTACACCCATCCCCAATACGGTACCGATTAACATCGACTTGTTCATGATTATCTCCTGCGACTTAAGTGTCGTGTTGCTTTCATGTGCCCAGTTTAAGCAGGTTTTTTCTGAATAAAAACTTAACTGGATGAGGTAAAAATCAACGTTGCGTCCTGGTTATCAATGGGGGTGTGACTGGTGTCGTTCGCAAGGATGAGCTAATCCACAAATACGGGAGTGAACTTGTTAATTCCGACCTGCTAGTATTCCCGATATGTGTATCTGAATTGATTGAGAGCCTTCTATGTTGGATTTCACCGGAGTTCCCGCCGATTTACAGCCTGCCGCTCTTCGTTATTGGGAGCAATTCGAGGCAGTTATTCAAAGCCAGGGTTTGACGCACCCGCGCGATCTGATACCAACATCGATTGATGTAAATGTGTTTTCTACGCAAATAACACGCGCGTTTGTGGCGAGCGAATTTATTGCAAAAACCGCGATTCAAAAGCCTGCCTTCTTATTGGAGTTGATTGAAACGGGTGTGTTGTTTCGCGCTCAAACCGAAGAGGATTTACTGGCTTTTGCAGAAATTATTAATGCCGCTGCAAGTGATGCTGAAGTAGATGCTCGTCTACGCCGGGAGCGCAATAAAGCGATGATCCGGGTGATATGGCGTGATTTGAATCGCCTTGCCAGTATGAGCGAGGTAACAGCAGAGTTATCACGTTTTGCGGATAAAGCGATTCAGCTTGCGGCGGAGTATCACTACCGTTCGCTGGAAAAGATATACGGCGCACCGATTGGCCGCGAAACAAATCAAGCTCAGCCATTTATGGTGCTGGGGATGGGTAAGCTGGGTGCAGGAGAATTAAATATTTCTTCTGATATCGACCTGATTTTTACTTTTCCCGAAGGCGGTGAAACCAATCATGCATCGCGCGCGGTGAGCAATCAGGAATTTTTTATCAAGCTCGGCCAGCGTTTAATTAAAAGTCTGGATACTGTAACTGCCGATGGTTTTGTATTCCGTGTGGATATGCGTTTACGTCCCCACGGTGAGAGCGGTGCTTTGGCAATGAGCTTTGTGGGCATGGAAGATTACTACCAAACCCAAGGCCGTGAGTGGGAGCGTTATGCGATGATCAAGGCGCGCACTGTTGCTATGGCGGGTGGGGAGAATCAGGAGCAAGCGCGAAAAACCCTGCGTAAAATGTTGCAGCCATTTACCTATCGCCAATACATTGATTTCAGCGCGATTGAATCCTTGCGTGAAATGAAGGGTTTGATCGCACGGCAGGTACAGCGCAAAGGTATGAGCCTTGATGTGAAGCTGGGGGAAGGCGGAATCCGTGAAGTGGAGTTCGTGGTACAGGTTTTCCAGCTGATACGCGGTGGGCGAGATGCGCTTTTGCGCAAGCGCAAGGTACCGGTATTGCTACCAATTCTGGAGCAGGAAAATTACGTGCCGCCGGGCGCAGGCAGTGCTTTGCTGGAGGCTTATATTTTCCTGCGTAATACCGAGCATGCAATCCAGGGTTTTCAGGATAAGCAGACCCAGGCATTGCCGGTCGACCCACTTGGCCAGCGGCGGTTGGCCTGGGTAATGGGCTTTGATGATTGGGTCAGTTTTTTCACGGTACTGAGTAATTATCGCCAGCGCGTAAATGCCGAGTTTAAAGCGGTGATAGCCGCGCCCGATGAAGAGGAGTCTATCGATCAAAAGGCGCTGACCTTTTGCCTGAGCTTGTGGGAGGGTAGCTTGCAGGGGGAGGATGCGGTCCATGCGCTCGAAGCGCGCGACGTAGATGCGGCCCCGGGGCTGGTAAAAAACCTGGCCGATCTACGCGCGAGTCGTGCAGTATTATCGATGCAGGCGAGCGGCCGTACTCGCCTTGACGTGTTTATCCCTCGCTTGCTCCACGGTTTGTTCATCCAGGCGGGTGCCGGTAAGTTGCCACTAACTATCGCTGAAACCTTTAGCAGAATTGTCCCTTTCATTGAAGCAGTAACGCGGCGTACAGCGTATTTAGTATTATTGGTGGAAAATCCTACTGCCCTGCATCAACTCATTCGCCTCTGTGCGGCCAGCCCTTGGATTGCCGACCAGCTCACTCAATTCCCTGCCTTGCTTGATGAATTGCTGACGCCTGAAAGCCTTTACGCCCCACCGGATAAATCGTTGCTGCGCGATGAATTGCGGCGAGATGTGCTGCGCCTGACCTGGGATGATCTCGAAGGTCATATGGAAGCATTGCGTTACTTTCGCCTCGCACACGGCTTGCGAGTGGCGGCGAGTGAAGTCACAGGTGCATTGCCGTTGATGAAAGTCAGTGACTACCTCACCTACATCGCTGAAGTGGTGCTTGAGCATGTATTGCAGCTGTCCTGGGAATATATGATCGAGCGTCATGGTCGCCCACGCCGTGTTGACGGCTCGGTGGATACGGCAGCAGATTTTGTCATTATTGGTTACGGCAAATTAGGAGGGATTGAATTAAGTCATGGCTCGGATCTGGATCTAGTGTTTATCCACAACAGCGATTCAAACCTTTCGACCGATGGTGAGCGCAGTATCGATAACCTGACGTTCTATACCCGATTGGGGCAGCGGATTATCCATATCCTCAATACTTACACGCCGACCGGTAAGCTCTACGAGGTGGATATGCGTCTCCGCCCATCGGGCAATTCGGGCATGCTCGTGTCTTCGCTGGCGGCGTTTGAAAAGTATCAGGCGAATGAAGCCTGGACCTGGGAGCACCAGGCATTGGTGCGGGCGCGAGTGGTTGCTGGTAGTGCGGCGCTGGGTGAACAATTTGAGGTTGTCAGACAGCGAATACTGGGACGTGTCCGCGATTTGGATCAGTTGCGCAAAGATGTGGCTGATATGCGCCGCAAAATGCGCGAACAATTGGGGAGTGACGCAAAGACCAAAGCGACCAACACCAGCCTATTTAATTTGAAACAGGATGCCGGTGGTATCGTGGATATTGAATTTATGGTTCAATACGCGGCCTTGGCTTGGGCGTCCAAATCGCCCGGCATCATCCGGTACACGGACAACATTCGCATACTCGGATCACTGGAAGAAGCAGGCTTACTGGATGCTGATTCCGTGGCCCACCTGATCGCCGCTTACAAAGCATACCGATCCACCGGACACAGCCTTGCGCTACAGCGACAGGAGGCCGTGCTGGAAGGTGATAATCACTTTACTGAAGAACGTGCGCGGGTCACGGCGATTTGGGATCGCTTGATCGGCCACCCCTGATTACACAGACTTTTTTAATAAAGAATTTGGAGTTAGCTATGTCTTTTGCCGATCGCGACGGCGTTATATGGCTCGATGGTGAACTCATTCCGTGGCGCGATGCCAAGGTTCACGTTTTAACCCATACATTGCATTACGGTATGGGCGTTTTTGAAGGTGTGCGTGCGTACAACAGCGATAAATTGGGCACCAGTATTTTTCGTTTGCAAGAACACACTGATCGTTTATTCCGCTCTGCTCATATCATGCGCATGAAAATGCCGTACACCAAAGATGTGGTTAATGATGCGCACAAGCAGGTTGTCCGTGAAAATGGTTTGGCAGAGGCCTACCTGCGCCCCATGGCATTTTACGGTTCTGAAGGTATGGGCCTGCGCGCTGATAACTTGAAAGTGCATATTATGGTTGCTGCATGGCACTGGCCATCGTACATGTCACCGGAAGCGCGTGACATGGGTATTCGTATCCGCACCTCAAGTTACACTCGCCATCATGTGAATATTTCCATGTGTAAGGCGAAAGCCAATGGTCACTACATCAACTCATTGCTGGCGTTACAAGAAGCGCTGGATAGCGGTTGTGAAGAAGCGCTGTTGCTGGATAACGAAGGTTATGTTGCAGAAGGCAGCGGTGAAAATTTCTTTTTAGTGCGTGATGGCATTATCTATACGCCGGAGCTGACTTCATGTTTGGATGGCATCACCCGTAATACAATTTTCCAACTGGCTGATGATTGCGGTTACACCATTAAGGAAAAACGCATTACGCGTGACGAAGTGTATGTGGCTGACGAAGCATTCTTCACCGGCACCGCCGCTGAGGTATTGCCGATTCGGGAGCTGGATGGTCGCCAAATTGGCGAAGGCCGTCGCGGCCCAATTACTACCCGATTGCAAGATTTGTATTTCAAGTCGGTGCGCGGCGAATTGCCCGAACACAATAACTGGTTGTCTCCGGTCGCTAAATAACTGCCGTTATGACGATCAATACAACGGAGCCAACTGGCTCCGTTCTTGTTTTATCCTCGCAGCTTATTAATCATCTATGGCAGAGATTCAATTTCCACCAGAGCTAAAAGAAATCCGGAAAATTCTGGTGGTAGGACCTGCATGGATTGGCGACATGATGATGGCTCATACGCTATTTCAATTATTGAAACAGCGTAACCCTGATGTGCAAATCGATGTATTGGCCTCCGGTTGGACACGGCAATTATTAATTCGCATGCCGGAAGTGCATCAGGCGATTGATATGCCGATTGGCCACGGCAGTCTCGCATTTGCCGAGCGCCGCGCACTGGGAAAAGAATTGGCGCTGCATCACTACGATCAGGCGATTTTATTACCTAACTCATTCAAATCTGCATTTATTCCTTTCTTTGCGAACATTCCCCTGCGCACCGGCTGGCGCGGTGAAATGCGTTATGGTTTGCTCAACGATATACGTGTGTTGGAAAAAAAACGTTTTCCATTAATGGTGCAGCGTTATGCAGCATTGGCATTGCCTAAAAATAGCGAGCCTCTACTACAATTTCCTCATCCGCGTTTAACGGTTGATACAAGCCAGCGTCCACAACTGTTAACAAGATTTGCATTGCAGATGAACCGACCGCTGTTAATAATTTGCCCCGGTGCCGAATACGGCCCGGCAAAACGTTGGCCCGAGCATTATTTTGCTGAAGTTGCCGATGAAAAAATCCGCGCAGGTTGGCAGGTATGGTTAATGGGGTCTGCAAAAGATCGCGAAGTGACTGATGCAATTCGTAAATTGTTATTAGATGAAGAGCGTGAGCATTGCTTCAATCTTGCTGGCAGTACTAACCTCGGTGAAGCAATTGATTTAATGGGTTGCGCCGATGCTGTATTAAGTAATGATTCCGGGTTGATGCATGTTGCGGCAGCATTGCAAAAACCGTTGGCCGTAATTTACGGCTCCACTTCACCAGAACACACTCCTCCTTTGGCTGAGCGAGTCACTATCATCAGCAAAAAAATTGAGTGTGCTCCTTGCTTTGAACGTGAGTGCCCAAAGGTACACCATAAATGTTTGCGTGACTTAATGCCGCAACAAGTGCTGGAAGCATTGGACTCGCTGATTGCCCAACCATTAAAACCAATTGCAGATTAATGCGAATGAAGCTCGCCTTTGTTATTTTTCGCTATTTCCCATTCGGTGGATTGCAGCGCGATATGCTAATACTTGCACGTTTTTTTCAGCAGCAAGGGCATGTTATCACTGTTTTTTGTGAGCGTTGGCAGGGCGAAAAATTACCTGGAATTAATGTTATCGAAATTGCTGCCGGTGGTTTATTTAATGTCGCAGGAGTAAAGAATTTTGTCGAACGATTCCAGCAACAATTTGCCCATGTAGAATTTGATGCATTAATTGGCTTTAATAAAATGCCGGGTCTGGATGTTTATTTTGCAGGTGACACCTGTTTTGCTTATAAGGCGTTTTGTGAACGCAACTGGTTGTATCGTTTAATGCCGCGTTCGCGCTTATATTTGCAATATGAAGCGATGGTGTTCGGTGAGCAAAGTACTACGCAAATTTTGTCGCTGGTTGAGCGCGAGCGTAAACAATTTGCACGCTTTTATGCTACCGCGTCCGAACGCTTTGATGCGTTACCCCCGGGTATTATTCGCGAGCATATCGCATGTGCTGATCCGCATGCTGCGCATCGAGCATTGCGTGCGGAGCTGGATCTGGCGGCAAATACTCGGGTTGTTTTATGCTTGGGGTCGGGTTTTAACACCAAAGGTGTTGATATTAGTATTGCTGTGTTTGCTGAATTGCAAAAGGTATGTGCTGATGTCGTATTGCTCGTAGTAGGAAATGATAATCCGGATAAATATCGCGAGCAGGCTCGTTCACTGGGTATTGCTGAAAACGTTTTTTTCCCGGGGCCGCGCAGTCCGGTGGGTGATTTATTACATGCAGTAGATATCTTGTTGCACCCGGCGCGTAAGGAGTTGGCAGGGAATGTTATTCTGGAGGCAATGTTGTGTGGTTGCCCTGTGCTTGCCAGCGATCATTGTGGTTACGCACATTATATTGTTGAGCATCAATTGGGTGAATTAATTAGCGCGAATACCTCATTCGCCGATATTGCACAGCAATTGTGCCGATTGTTGGTGGTGAATAAAGCGCATTGGGGGGGGTTGGCGGATAAGCTACAAAAAAGTACCGATGTTTTTTCTCGCGCTGAATATGCGCTTGCAGCTGTTCAAAGGGTTGTGCAGCGAAAAAAAACTGTAGCTAACAATGCAGAAATAATCGAGATCGATGCTGACGAAACCCTGGTCTTGCGCGATGAATTGATTGAATTGTGGAAAGATAGTGTTGTATTTGATCATGTCCAGCAGTTGCCCGGTCAAATCGCTCGCGAAATGCCGGATCGTCAAACCCTGCGTTTTGAACTTAATGGACAGGCCTATTATCGCAAATGGCACCGCGGTGTAGGTTGGGCGGAAATAATCAAAAATCTGATTCGTTTGCGCTTGCCGGTTTTGGGTGCGCGTAATGAGTGGGATGCGTTAAATAAAATGCGTGCGTTAGGTATTCCCACATTAACGCCTGTTGCGTTTGGCGAACGTGGAAAAAATCCGGCACATCAGGAATCGTTTATTGTTACGCGCGAATTGCGCGATGTAATACAACTGGATCATTTTTTTGAGCAGCACCATGTACCGGTACTCATTAAGCGCGCCTTGATTGCCAAGGTGGCGCAGATTGCTCGTGGGTTACATGCTGCAGGTATTAATCATCGCGATTTTTATCTGTGCCATTTTATGTTGCAGCAGGGGGTATTCGATGCGGCATCTAATCCAGAACTAACCCTTGTCGATTTGCATCGGGCTCAAATGCGTGCAACAGTGCCGGAGCGATGGTTGGTTAAAGATATCGGCGGATTATTATTTTCCTGTTTGAATCTGGATTTTAACCATCGAGACTATTATCGGTTCTTAAAAATTTATTTCGCTGCAGATTTGCCCAATCTGTTGCGAGATCAAGCGTCGTTCCTGAAAAAAGTAAAGCAACGTGCGCGCAAAATGTATCTTCGGGATTATGGGCATCTCCCTCATCTTTGAGTTTGGGGGGGCTCATTGCAAATCCGGCATTGGCTGGTGTCTATCACTATTATTCCATGGCGCAGGGTACAGCCTGATTCTGTTCTTGCATGCAAGAATCATTGAAAAGTTTGGTTTTTGTTCATTTTTCGTTGATATATTGTTTTTTTCCACGTGTTTATGTGGATATTAAAGTTAGTTGCTTACCTATTGGATAATTTATGGATACTACTCAGACAAAAGTTACTGAGGTTGGTCAGGCTTCGGCGTGGTCTGTATATAAACGATTATTGTGTTATGTAAAACCTTACAGCGGATGGTTCGTGCTCAGTTTTTTTGCATTCGGCCTGTTTGGCGCATCCAGTATTTTATTTGTAAAAATTCTTGAAAATTTGATTAATGTTATTTCTGCGAATGATCCGGCTGATCGCTATTGGGTGCCGCTGCAAGTAATTGGTGCAACTTTACTGCGCAGTTTGGGTTCATTCGTTGGTGTGTATTTAATGTCAAGGATTGCGTTCAATATTATTCACCAGTTACGCGTACAAGTTTTTAACCATATGACGAAATTACCAAATGCTACTTTCGATGAGAAAAACTCCGGTAATCTTATTTCTATCATTACTTACAATATTAACGGTGTAACTGCTGCTGCAACGGATGCCATAAAAATTTCCCTTCGTGAGGGCTTAACCGTTATAGGGTTGTTCGCGTATTTAATTTATATGGATTGGCGGCTTACATTGGTATTTATCATCATCGCACCTGTGATTGGCTTAATCGTAGGCGTTGTTGGAAAACGATTACGTCGGTTGAGTAACAAAGTGCAAAACACGGTTGGCGATTTAACCCAGGTGACGGGTGAAATGATTAATGGTTTTAAAGTAATGCGCAGCTTTGGCGGCGAAGATTATGAGAAACAACGCTTTGAGTCAGTAAGTAAAAAAAATCTTCAACAAAATTTAAAAATCGTGGTGACATCAGCGGCGAATACGCCTTTGATTCAGTTGATCATTGCTATAGCAATTGCATTTTTAATTTTTATCGCACTCACCTTCATGGAAATTAATAATCCGGCCAGCTTTGTTGCTTATATGACAACGGTTGCAGGTATATTGCCATCGATGCGCAAGCTTGGTGAAGTAGCGCCAACGATATTGAAGGGTGTAGCAGCCGCGGATAGCGTATTTACGTTGCTTGACTCAAACACCGAGAAGGATGAGGGTACACACAAAGTTAGTCGGGTTAGTGGTGAGGTGAACTTCAAAGATGTTGTGTTTACTTATCCGGGCCAAAAGGAAAAAGCGCTGAAAAAGATTAATTTGCATGTTAGATCTGGAGAGGTGGTAGCTCTTGTTGGTAAATCAGGCAGCGGAAAATCAACTCTGGTCAGTCTGTTGAACCGGTTTCATGATATTGATGCGGGGGAAATTTGGATAGACAATATACCGGTCGGTCAGTATCAACTTAACAATCTACGTGAGCAAATCGCCTTGGTTAATCAGCACGTTACTCTATTTAATGATACTGTTGCCGGCAATATCGCCTATGGAAGCTTGCAAACCAGACCAATAGATGAGATCCGTAAAGCCGCAGATGCAGCATATGCCACAGAGTTTATTGAACAATTGCCAGACGGCTTCAATACGTTGATTGGTGAATCCGGGGCTCGTTTGTCTGGAGGACAGCGTCAGCGCTTGGCTATCGCCCGGGCTATTTTGAAAGATGCCCCAATCTTGATTCTGGATGAGGCAACTTCTGCGCTTGATAACGAGTCAGAGCGTTTTATACAAGCTGCTTTGGAGCGAGTGATGGAAGGGCGTACCACGTTTGTTGTAGCCCATCGGCTGTCTACCATAGAGCGGGCTGATCGTATTCTGGTTATGGATCACGGGGAGATTGTGGAGCAAGGTACTCACCGTGACCTTTTGTTACAGAATGGCTATTACGCGAAGCTGTATACTAGCCGCAATGAGAGCGGGATTGTCGAATAGATTTTATTTTAGTTTTTGCTTCAAACATGTTCATAATGGCCCAGTGCTGGAAAGTGGTTACAACGGAATTGATAAATAGATGCTAAATACTATGCATATCTCTATGCCTAATTTTGAATCGACTCGTGTACTGGTCGTTGGTGATGTCATGCTGGATCGTTACTGGCATGGTATGAGTTCACGTATTTCACCGGAGGCACCGGTGCCGGTTGTTAAAGTGAATCAGACTGAAGATCGTCCCGGGGGAGCAGGAAATGTTGCCTTGAATATGGCGGCGCTGGGTTCCAACGTCTCTTTGATTGGGATAGTTGGTAACGATGAAGCTGGCCAGATTCTGCAAAATCGTCTTAAGGCCGCCAAAATCCACACCGATTTCCTTATATCTACCACAAAGCCTACCATCACAAAATTGCGTGTAGTTAGTCGCCATCAGCAATTACTACGTATGGACTTCGAGGATAAATTTGATCTGGCGGATAGCGCTGATTTTATCGGTAAAGTCAGATCCACTATTCATAATGCGGATGTATTGGTGCTGTCAGACTACGCGAAAGGGAGCCTTCAAAATTGCCAGGCGTTAATTGCTATTGCCCGTGAAGCAGGCGTCCCGGTATTGGTCGACCCTAAAGGGCAAGACTTCACTCGTTACCGTGGCGCCACCATGTTAACTCCAAATTTTTCCGAGTTTGAGGCCGTTGTGGGGAGGTGTTACAGCGAGCAGGAGCTTGTTGAAAAAGGTGAAAACTTAATGAGGGATTTGGGGTTGCAAGCATTGTTGGTAACTCGCGGTGAGCATGGTATGACTTTGTTGCGCCCCGGGCAGCCAGAATTGCATTTACCTGCTCGCGGGCGGGAAGTATTTGATGTTACTGGTGCGGGCGATACAGTTATCGCTACCCTTGCCGCTGCAATTGCCGCTGGCCAATCACTCCCGGAAGCTACGGCGTTGGCTAATTTGGCCGCTGGCATTGTGGTAGGTAAGTTGGGTACTGCAGCAATAAGTGCTCCTGAATTGCGCCGCGCCATTATTGCTGAGCAAGGGGCACAGCGGGGCGTTGTTACTGAAGAACAATTGCTATTGGCTATTGAGGATGCCCGTGCGAGTGGGGAGCGTCTGGTATTTACCAATGGCTGTTTCGATATCATCCACGCTGGCCATGTAGGGTATCTTGAGGACGCTCGTAAACAAGGGGATCGCTTGATTGTAGCGGTCAATTCAGATGCATCTATTCGTCGGTTGAAGGGGAGTGGAAGGCCTATTAATCCGCTGGATCGTCGTATGGCCGTGCTGGCTGGTCTTGAGGCCGTGGACTGGGTTGTGTTTTTTGATGAGGATACACCTGAACGACTCCTACGCCGGGTAAAACCCGATGTGCTGGTAAAAGGTGGTGATTACCGTGAAGATCAAGTAGTAGGGGCCAATATTGTGAAGGCGTATGGTGGTAAGGTGCGTGTATTGAGCTTCTTCGATAACTGCTCCACAACATCGATAGTTAATAAAATTCGAAAACAACCGACCGATGTAAAAAATGCCTCCTGATGGAGGCATTTTTTATCAGGCTGCAAGTTCCAATATTTCGCGCGATGCTTCGGGTGTAATGGCGCCATGCTCGCCCAAAGCCAACAATCCATGTTTTACAAGCATGTCCACTAATTTGGAAATTGATGTGTTGCTAACGCCGTAGCCGCTGAGTGTGGTTGGCGTTCCCATTTGCTCGAAGAAGTTACGTGTTGCAAGAATTGCGGCATCAATGAGAGCGTCATCATTTCCACCGTTCAATCCCCATACACGACGACCGTATTGCAATAATTTATCGCGCTTTTTCTCGCGTTGGTGTTGCATCACTGCAGGCAAAACCACGGCCAATGTTTGGGCGTGATCGAGGCCATACATAGCAGTGATTTCGTGGCCAATCATGTGAGTGGCCCAGTCCTGCGGGACACCGACGCCAATCAATCCATTGAGTGCCATGGTGGCAGCCCACATAACATTAGCGCGTACACCATAGTTGTTCGGTTCTTTTAGTGCGCGTGGACCTTCCTCAATTAACGTTATTAGCAACCCTTCCGCGAAGCGATCCTGTACTTTTGCATCCACCGGATAGGTTAGGTATTGCTCCATAATATGAACAAATGCATCTACTACGCCGTTAGCGATTTGGCGTGGGGGCAGGCTATATGTGGTGGTTGGATCGAGAACTGCGAATTGGGGATAAACCAGTGGACTACCAAAGGACAGTTTTTCCTGGGTTGAGGCTTTTGTGATGACTGAATTGCCATTACTTTCTGTTCCGGTAGCGGGTAGGGTGAGCACGCAACCAATTGGCAAGGCTGATGTGAATGGCAGGTTTTTAGCCATGATATCCCAAGGCTCACCATCGAAATTAACAGCGGCTGCTATCAATTTGGTGCCATCTATTACGCTCCCACCCCCGACTGGCAGCAGAAAATCGATGTTCTCCTTCCTAACCAAATCTACGGCCTTCATTAACGTTTCATAATGGGGATTTGGCTCTATCCCTCCAAACTCAAACCAGGTTTTTCCTTCCAGCGCACTGACCACCTGATCATACACACCGTTCTTTTTAATTGAGCCACCGCCATAGGTGAGCAGGATTTTTGCGTTAGCCGGTATTAACTTGGCGATGTTTTGAATCTGTCCTTCACCGAAGAGGATCTTGGTGGGATTGGAGAATGTGAAGTTCTGCATGGTTATCTCCGGGAGCAAGTAGGTTGCAATAAGGAATGTAGACAATCGTTAATATGTTTGGCTCTTACTCTCGGGAGAGCTTATCCAAATCTGGTTATTCAGGATTGTGTAAGGAATAGCAGTTAACTTTCGACCGATACATGGGCCAGCGACACATTGCCCGGTGTTAATAACAAATAGTGCACTGTGATTTGCACATTGGATTAAGGTTTTGCTTGCATCAAAGAATTGATCATCTTCCCATTCCAAAGGAATACCCAAGTGAGGACAACGGTTGTGGTAGACAAACACATTGCCCTGTTGATTAAGCACAAAGACATTTCTAGTCTCTGACTTGAAGCCTCTGGACGCTCCATCGGGCAGATCGTTTAAATCGCACAGATAAACCAGGCGTGATTGGTTCATTTGGGTGCAATTAATCGCACTTTTTGGGTGAGTAATTTTCCATCGCGTACCACACTGACACTCACTTTATCGCCCGGTTTATAGTGCTCCAGGGCACTAAGCAGTTGGTCATCATTGCCTACCGGACTGTCTTCGATCGCGACTATCACATCCCCTAAACTAATTTGGCCCCAGGCATTACGCTTTGCGCCTTGTAAGCCTGCTTCGGCGGCTGGTGAGTTGGGCTCTACGCGGAGAATTGGCACACCCTCAATGCCAATTTGCTGCGCCCATTGGTCGGGTGCGACGGCAATTCCCAGTACAGGACGAACTATACGGCCATGAGTGATTAATTCGGGAACCACTTCCCTCACTGTGTTCACCGGAATAGCGAATCCGATGCCAGCACTGGCGCCGCTAGGACTGTAAATCATGGTGTTCACACCAATCAGTTTCCCTTCGGAGTTTAGTAGTGGGCCGCCTGAATTACCCGGATTAATAGCAGCGTCAGTTTGGATAACATTAGTAATTTTCCGCTGGTTGGGGGATTCAATTTCCCGCCCCAAGGCACTGACTACACCGGTAGTAAGTGTAGCGTCCAGGCCGAACGGATTACCGATAGCCAACACTTTGCGTCCTACACGTAAATCAGTGGAGTCACCCAAGGGTAACGCTTTCAATTTTCCCTTCGGTATCTCGATTTTGAGTACTGCTATGTCGCGTTCCGGAGCAAGCCCTACAACTTCAGCAGGCCAATTGGATTGGTCTTGCAGGGTGATTGTGATTTTGCGCGCACCTTCCACTACGTGGAAGTTGGTCACTATGTACCCTTTCTCATCCCATACGAAGCCTGTGCCCGAGCCTCGCGGCACGGTTACCAAATCAAAAGAGTAAGGATCGCGAGCAAGTTGTTGGTTAGTGACGAACACCACGCTGGGGCGTGAAGCTTCAAATACCTCCATACTATTCTGTTCGTCATCAGTAGAAAAAGCCTGAACGGTGGCAGCGCTCAAGGCGCTGGCGCCGGTCAGGAAGCTTAAGACAAACCAGCGCCAGAGCTTCATCATTTGTATCCTCTAGCAACTACGCTGCGTCACGCAATGCCTGGATACGCGCTTCTAATGGAGGATGGCTGGCAAACAGGTTATGAATGCCGCCGCTAATACCGAATGCACGCATGCTGGTAGGTAGAGGGCTTTCTACACCGGCGCTCATTTCTGATTGCAGGCGTTGCAGTGCGCGAATCATCGCACCACGGTCTGCGAGAGTCGCGCCAGCTGCGTCAGCGCGATATTCGCGATAACGAGAGAATGCCGCCACAATCATAGAAGCAAGAATACCCAGCACTATTTCTGCG
>DATJLF010000088.1:0-8589 GCA_035490715.1 Cellvibrio sp. | reverse complement strand
CTGGTGGTGTAAATTTAGTACGCGAACCGCGTAACGGCCGAAACTTTGAATACGGCGGTGAAGATCCCTACTTGGCTGGCGTAATGGTCGGCCACCAGATTAAAGGTGTGCAGTCCAACAATATTGTCTCGACACTAAAACATTTTGCGTACAACGATCAGGAAACCGGTCGTTTTAATTTAAACGTAACTATCGATGAAGCAGCAGGGCGCATGTCGGATTTGCTTGCATTGCAGTTTGCTTATGAAATTGGTAATCCCGGCTCGGTCATGTGTTCATACAATCGTGTCTATGGTGTGTATGGTTGTGAGAGTGATTACTTATTAAATGAAGTATTGAAAAAAGATTGGGGATTCAAAGGTTGGGTAATGTCGGATTGGGGGGCGACTCACTCCACCGTGCCGGCTGCGAATAATGGTTTGGATCAGCAATCCGGTTTTCCATTTGATGTCTCCGCTTATTTTAAAGAACCTTTGAAAGAAGCGGTGATGAATGGTTGGGTATCGCAAGAACGCTTTGATGATATGGTCGGCCGCGTGCTATTTGCTTTATTTGATAAGGGCGTTATTGACAATCCGGTTCCAAAAGGAAGTAACGAGATTGATTTTAAAAAGCATGCAGCGATTACCCAAAAAGATGCAGAAGAAGCGATGGTGCTTTTAAAAAATGACAGGTTATTACCCATTAAAACCGATGTGAAAAAAATTGCGATTATTGGTTCCCATGCAAATGTAGGTGTGCTTTCCGGCGGAGGTTCCTCTCAAGTGTATCCAGTGGGAGGAATGGCTGTAAGCGGACTTGGACCAAAAGTATTTCCTGGTCCAATGGTGTATTACCCGTCATCGCCACTCAAAGCATTGGAAGCGCGTTTACCTAACTCCAGTATCAGTTTCGATGAAGGCACCAATGTTCAGGCTGCAACAGAATTGGCAGCAAAAAGTGATGTGGTATTAGTGTTCGCAAACCAGTGGACGGCAGAGTCAATTGATGCGGCAAGTTTGTCATTACCTGGTGAGCAAGATGCGCTCATTGCAGCTGTTGCCAAGGCGAATAAAAAAACGGTTGTCGTTCTGCAAACAGGGGGTGCGGTATTAATGCCTTGGCTTAATGATGTTGCTGCTGTATTGGAAGCCTGGTATCCCGGCACCAGTGGCGGTGAAGCCATCGCGCGAGTATTGACGGGTGAAATAAATCCTTCAGGGCATTTACCTATCACTTTCCCTGCGACAGAGACGCAATTACCGCGTGCCAGGGTTGATGGCTACCCGGAGGTAAAAGATCAACGCTTTGAAGTCGATTACACCGAAGGTGCCACGGTTGGTTATAAATGGTTTGATGCAAAAAAATTACAGCCGCTTTTTCCATTTGGTCATGGCTTGTCTTACAGCGATTTTGAGTTCAGTGATTTAAAAGCCGTGGTCAAAAATAACCAATTAAGCGTGAGTTTCAGTGTTAAAAATATTGGTACTCTTGCCGGTAAAGAAGTCGCTCAAATTTATGTATCGCCATCGAATACGAAATGGGAAGCCCCTAAACGTTTAGGCGCATTCCAGAAAGTTGATTTAAAACCGGGTGAGTCCACTCAGGTGAGCGTCACTGTAGATCCGCGACTGTTGGCGATGTATCAGGGGAAAAATAAAACCTGGAAGATTAACAAGGGACAATATGAGGTAATTCTCGCCAAATCGGCAACAGAACCCCAGTCGAGTGTAAAAGTTAAAATCCCTGCACGCATACTGGACGTAAATGGACGATAACTTTTAACGCTTGTCACCAGATAAAAGCGGCAATATTTAAAGGCGACAGTGTTCGCCTTTATTTTTGGTTGTAATCTTTACATCAATTCTTTTGAAATTTGGGAAAGAGTCCGTGCTATCTGTTCGAAAGGAATTATTAATTATTGAAATTATTAAGTTTTTTTACTTTGGCACGTTATACGCATTACTGATTTCGTACTCGTGTTTCTACGCAGTATATTTCAATGATTAATAAGGAGTCGGTTATGACTATTCTCAAAAATGCACTGATTATTTTCTGTTTGGCATTTCCTTTGGCCGCCTGTGATTCCAATGACGGTAAAGCAGAGCGCTTGGGTGAAGATATAGACAAATCCGCTAACGAAGCGAGGGATAAACTGGATGATGCTGCGGACGAAGTTAAGGATAAAATTGAAGATACCTGTGAAGAAGCTACGGACGAAAATTGCTAAACCTTACTCACTCATCGTAGGTCAGCAATGTAAAGCCGGCATGACTAATATCATGCCGGCTTTTTTATAAAATTTCTTCCCCGGCATGCATGAACTATTGCAGGCATTATTTTATTCCTGCGAGTTGTTTATTGATATTCTCCTTTTGTAGACCTTCCACTGGATGCCTGATTACCAGACGGCTATATTTCGATTATTATCGCTGGTTTGTATCATCGTTATTATGGAAAAACCATGATCAGGGATCTCACCCTCAATTCGCATCGTTTCATTCTATTTTCGGTATTTTTTACTGCGCGCGCTTATTATCCTGTATTGGCAATTCTTTTCATTGATCTCGGCCTGACATTGGATCAATTCGTCATGCTCAATTTTATTTGGGCGATTACCATTTTTTTATTTGAAGTTCCTTCGGGAGCATTAGCAGATACGATTGGAAGGCGTTATTTGTTAATTGCTGCTTCTGTATTGATGCTAATTGAAATGCTGTGTTTATTGTTCGCTTCGTTTAGTAGTGGAGCAACGGTATTGGCCTTGTGTATTCTCAATCGCATTTGTTCCGGATTATCCGAGGCCTGTGCGAGTGGTGCTGATGAAGCATTGGCTTACGATTCGTTGCCGGAGCAAAACCGAACCCTGGTGTGGGATCAATTGTTGGAAAAAGTAATGCGTTGGCGATCTGTTGGCTTTGTGTTATCGATGATTATCGGTGGTTTACTTTATGATCCTGCAATCATTAATTATATTCTGAATGAGCGAAATTCCATTTCTGAAGATATGGCACACCGATTACCCGTAATATTGGTGCTTGTACAGGCATGTGTGTGTATTTGGGTTACTTTACGGATGGTTGAACCGGTGCATGCAATTGCAGGGGCCAAATTGGTAAATACGTTTAACCACATACTTACCACTGCGCGTTGGGCTTTTACCACCCCAAGGGTTTTGGCGGTGATATTAATCGGCGTCGCCGTTGATTCTATTGTCCGCAATTTTGCGACGATCAATAGTAGTTACTACAGACTCATTGAAGTACCCGAATGGACGTACGGTCTCCTGGGTGCATTATTTGGGGTGATGGGTTTCGTAATTCCCACGTTGGCAAAATTTCTCAATGAAAAATTCAGTTTACTTACTAACCTGGTATTTATTGTTCTTGGTACATTGGTTGGATTGATTGCGTTGATTCCAGCCTGGCCCGTCTATGGGCTTATTCCTGCGATTTGTGTATTTAGCGTAATGTTTTTCCTGGGTTTCACGGTTAGCCGTGTGCTGCATGAGGAAGCTGAATCAGCACGGCGTGCGACCGTACTATCGGTGAAAGGTTTAATATTTAATCTCGGATACGGTTTGTTCAGTTTAGTATTTTCAATGCTGTTAACCTATTTTCCTGCTTCACCAGAGGGCAGTGCTTTACGCAGTGCCTTACTATGGCAAGTTCCTTTTTTTGCACTGGTAACGTTCGTGTTATTAATTTGGGCCAGGATTGCGTTGCGCAAAATGCACAAATAATCATCGCTCCATTAATATTTGTGATTTCCTGGTTGTTCGTTTTAGGGTAAAAAGCATGACAGAAAAAATAAAAGCTTATGCCTTTAATGTGCGCCGGCATATTGCACCTTGTTGAAGGCGGATTCATGAAATAACTCTAATTGTAAAAAATGGTCATCTTCCCGCAAATCAATAAACCTTACCCCCACACCTAATAAGCGCACTGGCATATTTTTCCGGTTAAACGCTTCAGCACACAGGCTTTGTAACTCGCTGAGTGAAACCGCACTTGCACTGCGTTCGATGGTAGTGATGCTGAACTCGGAAAATTTTATTTTTACGTAAAGTTTTACTACCTTGTAATCATCATCCACGCGGCGTAAACGAATGGCCAGTTGCTGGCTCAGCGAGGGAATTTCATTCAGGCATTGCGGCAAACCTGACAAATCATTGGCAAATGTATTTTCCACACTAAGGGATTTACGGCGACGATCTACAGTCACTTCCCTGTTATCGATACCACGACTTAAATGATACAGGCGTGTGCCCATCTGCCCATAACGTTGGGTTAATTCGAATACCGAAAATTTATGTAAATCGCTGCAACTGAAGATACTTGCTTCAGCTAGTTTTGCAGACATGGCTTTGCCTACGCCATAAATTTTATTAACCGGCAGTTGCGCTACAAACTCCGGTACTTTTGTCGGTGTGATAACAAACTGGCCGTTGGGTTTATTCCAGTCACTGGCAATTTTGGCGAGGAACTTATTGGGAGCGATACCGGCAGATACAGTAATTCCAATTTCCCTTTGAATACGTGCGCGAATTTCTTTAGCAATCAGTGTTGCACTGCCGTGATGGAATTCCGAATCACTCACATCCAGAAATGCTTCATCCAATGATAACGGCTCGACCAATTCCGTATATTCATAAAAAATGCTGCGCATGTGCATGGATGCTTCGCGATAAGCTTCCATCCGATGCGGGAGTACCAGCAAATCCGGGCAGAGTCTTTTGGCGTGGCTGGTAGGCATGGCGGAGCGCACACCAAAACGGCGTGCCACATAATTGCAGGTGGAGATCACTCCACGCCGTTCGCTCCGGCCACCTACTGCGATAGGGAGATTAACCAGCGACGGATCATCGCGCATTTCAATTGCGGCGAAAAAGCAATCAGCATCCAAATGAATAATTTTACGCATTGAAGGTGGTCGCCCAAGGCAAACAAACAATTTCTGTATTTAAACACAGTATGTATAAAAAGCCAGTATCGGGCTGCATAAACATCCCCATTACTGACAACTTATGGCAGGGTCACGAGCAGGTTGGGGGAGATCTAATAATGATGGGGATAACGAAGCAGCAGCGGGTAAAAATACGTTAATTGTATGACTATATTATCTCTGGGCGACTATTCTTGCCTCGCCTGATTAACTATAAATACAAACATCGGAGAAAATTCCTATGCGTTTCATCAAACCACTCGCGGCAGCAGTCGGTCTGTGTGCCTCCTCCCTGGTCTTCGCCAATACTCAACTCAGTGTTGATACCGCCAAACCGGGGCCTGTCATTAATAAAAACATTTATGGTCAATTCGCCGAGCATTTGGGGCGTGGCGTTTATGAAGGTATGTGGGTTGGGCCGGACTCCAAAATTCCCAATGTTCGTGGCTGGCGTAAAGATGTGATTGGGGCACTGAAAGAGTTGAATGTGCCATTGGTGCGTTGGCCCGGTGGCTGTTTTGCTGACGAATATCACTGGCGCGATGGGATAGGCCCGCGCGATAAACGCCCCGTTAAGGTAAATACCAACTGGGGTGGAGTAGAAGAAAATAACGCAGTGGGTACGCACGAATTTTTTGATCTGGCCGAGCAGCTTGGTGCAGAAACCTATGTAAATGGCAATCTTGGAACCGGCACTTCGCAAGAAATGGCAGAGTGGCTGGAATATATGACGGCCGAGGGTAAGTCCACGCTGGCCGAACTGCGTCGCAAGAATGGTCGCGATAAACCGTTCCGCGTGCATTATTTTGCAATCGGTAATGAAGCCTGGGGTTGCGGCGGCAATATGACGCCGGAATTTTATACTCACCTTTACAAACAATACGCGAGCTTTCTAAAAGCACCGGACCACAATAAACCAAAATTGATTGCCAGCGGTGGCCACAGTGAAGATACATCCTGGGCGGATCATCTTACCGCCAGTGTTAAATCCAACTGGAGTTTGCGGATGGATGCTGTGAGTTTCCATTACTACACGTTGCCCAGAGGCGATTGGAAGGTTAAGGGCGCTGCACTTGGGTTTCCTGAAGCCGAGTGGATGTCCACGTTGGTAAATACGTTGAAAATGGATCAATTCATTATTAACAACAAAAAAGTGATGGACAAAAATGATCCGCAAAAAACCGTGGGATTTTATGTGGACGAATGGGGTACTTGGTACGACGTGGAAAAAGGTGAGAATCCCGGTTTCCTTTACCAGCAAAACAGTCTGCGTGATGCGATTGTAGCTGCACTTAACTTTAATATTTTCCACAAGCATGCTGATCGTGTACACATGACCAACATTGCACAAATGGTGAATGTGTTGCAGGCGATGATTCTTACGGATAAGGAGAAGATGATCCTCACTCCAACCTATCACGCCTACAAAATGTATGTACCATTCCAGGATGCCACTGCATTGCCATTGGAATTAAAAGATGTTCCGCAATATACGTTGGGTAAAGAGTCGGTTCCGGCGGTGAGTGCAACCGCTGCACGAACAAAGGATGGAAAAATTTATCTGGCGTTGGTGAATGCCAATCCTAATAAAGCGGAAACAGTGAATGTTAACCTTGCAGGCGTAAAAATTAATTCTGTTAGCGGCCAGGTATTAACAGCAAAAGCGATGGATGCGCACAACACGTTTGCAGCACCGAATAACATCAAACCTGAAAATTATTCAGCGAATGCGAGTAATGGTAAGTTAGCGTTGGAGTTACCGGCTAAATCTGTTGTGGTGGTTGAGATAAAATAAGTTTATCGTTTTCTGTTTAGGTAGGTATTTAAAACCAGATCTTGAAAAAAGATCTGGTTTTTATTTTCATGCCAATGAAAAAATTGCTGCCATATTTTTACAGGAACAAAAGCGATTTACGACACGGTCGCAAACAATCATGTGCAATTGGGGACGAGCGAGCCAGTATTCGCTGCAGCAAGTTAAAAAAGAGCCTCGGTAGAGGCTCTTTTTTACTACTCAATATCAATTAAAACAAATCTTCAATTGATAAATAACGCTCACCGGTGTCGTAACTGAAAATAATTACTTTGCTACCGGACGCAAATTCCGCTTGTTTTTGCGCAACTGCCGCAAGTACAGCGCCCGAGGAAATACCGATAAAAATACCTTCTTTGAGTGCACATTGACGAGTCATATCAAATGCGTTTTCTTCACTCACAAGGATAGTTCCGTCCAATGTGTCTTTATTCAATACTTGTGGAATAAAGCCTGCTCCGATTCCTTGCAAACGATGCAAGCCTTTTTGTCCGCCACTGATAACGGGTGATTTTTCCGGTTCAACGGCGAAGGTTTTTAATTGCGGGAATTTCTCTTTCAATACCTCGCTACAACCGGTGATGTGGCCACCCGTGCCCACACCGGTAATTAAATAATCAACGCCTTCAGGAAAATCAGCGAGGATTTCTTGCGCAGTAGTATTGCGATGTATTTCCACATTGGCAGGATTATTAAATTGTTGTGGCATCCAGCTGTTTTCATTTTCGGCCAGCAATTCGTTAGCCTTGGCAATGCAACCACCCATTCCCAACTCTTTCGGTGTTAATACTAATTCTGCACCCAGGGCTTTCATGTATTTGCGACGTTCAATGGACATGGATTCCGGCATGGTGAGAATCAAACGATAGCCTTTTACCGCACACACAAGTGCAAGGCCGATCCCGGTGTTACCCGATGTGGGTTCGATAATGACGGTCTCTTTATTGATAAATCCTTTGGCTTCTGCGTCTTCAATCATTGCCAGGGCAATGCGGTCTTTAATACTGGAGCCGGGGTTGAATCGTTCGACTTTCATCCACACTTCAATGTCTTTGCGGAACAGGTGATTGATACGAACGTGGGGAGTGTTGCCTATGGTTTGTAAAATATTATTAGCTTTCATAATTTTCCCTGAGAAGTTTGTGCTGCCTAAACAACTGTGCTTGCAAGGTAAGCAAAAAGGTGTGAAAAACTTGTACAGTTTAGCGAATACCGGGCATAAAAAAAGCCGCTCTATTGAGCGGCTTTCAAAAGCAATCAAAATCAGCTACGTCTACGGCGTATTAGCAACAATGCACACAACCCCGCAATGAGTAATAGCAAGGCAGAAGGTTCAGGTACGGTAACTATTACGGGTGGAATTGGCGATGGCGGTGTGGTATCGACAGGTGGGACAAAAAAGCCATCCCACAAATTCACTTGTGCGCCCCAACCACCCGTCCAGGATTTGGCGATAACCTGGCCGCTTAAATCACCGTACAGGAAATTGAAATTGGCGTTAGGGGCAAGAAAATTGCCTTTAATTCCACCGCCAAAGGTAATGTTTTCCGCTTCGAAAAAGTTATACAAAATATGGCTGGCGGACAGGTTCATTGCCGCAAAACTTTCACGCGTACCATAATTCAATGAATCAAAATTGATGTTTTTACCGCTGACGTTGATGACCAATGTGTCATTTGCATCAATACCGGTAGCGGTTAAATCGGTTGCACTGCCGAGCATTTGACCGGTGATATTGGCGACATATAAATCGGCATCACTTGCACCATTCAATAACAACCAGTTGTTGTATTTGAAATCAACGCTGCCGGTATTTTCCAGCCCCGCCAGGTTTTGCGATAACGCATTGAAAT
>DATJLF010000087.1:0-53588 GCA_035490715.1 Cellvibrio sp. | reverse complement strand
CTTTCTATAATGCGCAACCTCTCTCGGGGGAGTAATCTGCTCAAGTGATTTAGTTCCCAACGAATCGCTGAGCGCTTTTGTCAACATACTTGCCATTTAAAATGTTGGCATGGCAAAAGCGTCCACTGTCGCTTAGCGCACGTCGGATTGATGAGACCTGAGATAACACTGCGCCCCTCGGGCGGACGCGGTGCTATCTCATGTATTCATTCCGCCCTGGTATTTTTTAATGGAAGCATTTTTCAGCTCAACACTTGCCGTATCTATCGCGGAGATTGGCGATAAAACCCAATTACTCGCGCTGCTCCTTGCCGCCAGATATGGTCGCCCCTGGGCAATAAGTGCAGGCGTTTTGGTCGCTACTCTCGTTAACCATGCTCTTTCAGCCTGGCTAGGCGCGGCGCTTGCTGATGCCATACCCTCCCAATGGATTTCCTGGATAGTTGGTATCAGTTTTATTGGTATTGGGCTCTGGTTACTGTTTCCTGACAAAGAAGATGAACAACAAAGCCGGTTTGCCCACTATGGCCCCTTCCTTGCCACATTATTCCTGTTTTTTATTGCAGAAATCGGGGATAAAACCCAGATCGCCACAGTCATACTTGCGGCCAAATATTCCACCGATTTATTGATGACTGTAGCCGTGATTGCAGGCACAACGCTGGGAATGTTAATCGCGAATATACCGGTGATTTTTGCTGGCAAATGGATAATGAACAGGTTACCGATGAAGCTCGCACACAAAGCTGCCTGCGTTATTTTCATTAGCCTGGGTATTATTACGCTATTGAGCAGCTAAACAATGTGCGTTAATAACCGACAGTTAATAACGCCCTAACGTAAATACGTTAAAAATAATAAGATCGTGAGGAAAACGTAAATGCAAAGCGATTCCACACCTACCGCTATCTACCAAAATTTGCGCATTTTTGGTGTTGCAGGTTTAGGTATTATTTTATTGATGAGTTGTTTTTTGTATTTACATTCATCCAGTCATTTAAATCCATTTATCTACTTTTCGATTTCTACTGCGATTTGGTTATTTAGTTATTGGCATGCCTGGAAACGGGCAGACCTTAATCGTCGGGATATTAATTCCGTTCACTATCCAAATCTCGGTTGGGCTAATGGCCTCACATTGTTGCGGAGCGGACTGATCGCACTAACAGGAGGTTTCCTGCTGCAACCCGCTCCTTATGGCTTGCTTGCATGGATTCCTGGCGTGATATACGGCTTGGCAGCAATATTGGATCGGATTGATGGCTTCGTGGCGCGTCGCACCAAAAGAACCACGCTGTTAGGTAGTGAATTGGATACAGTATTTGATGCACTGGGCTTATTAATCGCACCACTGCTCGCCATACAACTTGGCAAGTTACATTGGAGTTTTCTCACGGTCAGTCTCGCGTATTATTTTTTTATCGCCGGCATTTATTGGCGACAAAAAAAATCGCGCCCGGTGTACCCCTTGTTACCCAGTCAATTGCGGCGAGCTTTCGCTGGTTTTCAAATGGGATTTGTAGCACTGGCATTAATACCGCTGTTCCCTGCAAAGGCGACAAAATTATTAGGCACAGCATTTATGCTACCAATCCTCATTGGTTTCGCATTTGATTGGTTGATAGTGTCGGGACGCGTTATTGGCACAAGCGCGCCAATCCAAAAACTGCTAAGAAGGATAGATCTATTAAGTAAAAACTTGCTGCAACCTGCATTGCGTTTTACCGTGGGTTTACTGGTTGTCTCATTGTTGCAATTCAATACGCAACTTTTTGAAGCCGACGCATTTGGCGTAAACCAATCCAATCATGCATCACTGGTGCTTTCATTACTGGCAATATTGATTATTACCGGCACCGGGGCGCGATTGGCCGCATTTGCGTTACTCATTACTTGCACTTACCTGTTCAACTACACTGCGATTTATTGGTATCAATCAATATTATTAATTGCCAGTAGTTGGCTGCTGTTACTGGGTCCCGGTAACTATTGCCTCTGGCGCGGCGATGATATCTGGGTAAACCGTCAGGATGGGGCCTAATGACCAAAGCAAAAATATTCGTAGGTCTCCTTTGGATAAGCGCGCTGCTTCTCGCAAGCTGGACATTAACGCAACTACCACTCGCTTCAATTATTACCAGCCTTAACAATATCTCCGCACTTGAATATCTGGTTTGGTCTTCTGCGAATCTCGCTATTATTTTTATTTTTACCTTTCGTTGGTGGCTATTAAGCAAGGCAATTGAAGCAACAACCAGTTTTTGGCAATTATTAATAATCCGACAAGCAGGTCAAAGTATTAGTTTTATTACTCCGGGTCCCCAGTTTGGGGGCGAACCATTACAGCTTTATTGGTTGTGGAAACATACAAAGATTGCACTGCACAAAGCGTTACTCGCACTAGGGTTTGATCGCTTTTTCGAACTATGGGTAAATTTCGCCGTGCTTATCGGAAGCGTATTACTCGTGATGATGTTGTCTGAAAACAGTGCGGTAGATTGGCTAAAAATTGTTAGCATTTTGTGCGGAATTTTATTACTGCTCTCACTGGCAGGAATGACGTTATTAAAAAAACCGCAATGGATTAGCACACGCCTGAGCAAAATAACCCACCGTTGGCAATCACACCGCTACCTGGCATCCATTAAAACGCAATGGAATCTGTTAACTGATGATCTTATTTACTGCGTCAAGGACAAAAAACGCTGGCTTGGCGTTGCTTTTTTATTATCGATACTGGGCTGGTTTGGGATGTTTATCGAACTGGAAATATTGCTCTGGATGGCAGATATAAAAGTAGATCTCAGCGGATTCCTGTTATTTTTTATCGCTCTACGCCTTGCCCTGCTGCTCCCTCTTCCCGGTGGCATTGGAACTATTGAAGCAGCTGTATTTTGGGTTTTCCAGTATTTGAATCTTGGAATGGAATCAGCGCTGGTAATCATCGCCTTGATACGGTTGAGGGATATAGCAATGCTCTCGTTTGGTTTAATAACTGCAATTTTTTTGCAGATTACGCAAAAAGAACCTGACGATCCCATTACCTCAAAATCTACTCAGATTGCCAACTAAAATCACATATTTCCATCCCATGAACTAATCCAAAATAAGGAGTCAAACGTTTATCTTTTGCACTATTTTTGACAAACCATGATGGATTTATCTGAAGTCAAAATATCTCCAAAAAAGCTGAAGGCTATTGTCGCAGACCCGGAAAAGTCAGCTAAAGCGGTCAATTTAGTGTATGTGCACGATAAACAACCCGGCATTACTCGCCAAAAAGCCGGAGACAAGTTTGTTTATTTTGTTGGAAAAAAGAAGCTGAGCAATAAAAATACGCTAGAAAGAATAAAAAAATTAGCCATTCCTCCTGCATGGGAAAATGTCTGGATCTGCAAATTCGACAATGGTCACTTGCAGGCAACCGGATTGGATTCCCGCCAACGTAAACAGTATCGATACCATAATTTATGGAATAGCTTGCGTAACCATACGAAATTTTATCGCCTTTATGAATTTGGGCAAATGGTTCCCACTATACGTGCACAGCTACAGAAAGACCTTGCAAAACGCGGCTTGCCGGTAGAAAAGGTATTAGCAACTGTAGTTTGTTTAATGGAACAAACCAGCATCCGTATCGGCAATAATGCTTATGAAAAATTATACGGCTCCTACGGAATTACCACATTAAAAGACCAACACCTAAAAATCAGTGGTGGCAATATCCAGTTTGTATTTACAGGGAAGAAAGGAATTTCACATAACATTAAAATTAATAGCAAAAAATTAGCCCGCATTGTAAAGCAGTGCCGGGATATACCAGGAAAGGAATTGTTTCAATACTATGATCAGGACGGAAATCATCGCGCAATTGATTCCGGAATGGTTAACCAATATTTGAAATCGATTACCGGGCAAGATTTTACCGCGAAAGACATACGCACCTGGCTTGGCACGGTGAAAGCTATAAGTGCTTTTAGTGAAATCAACATTGCAGAAACACAGCGTGCCGCTAAAAAGAATGTTATCGGGGTAATTGACCAGGTTGCTACATATTTGGGAAACACGCGCGCAGTATGCAAGAAATATTATGTGCATCCAATTATTATTGATTTATATGAACGCTGTGAATTGCATAACTACTACACAAAATTAAATCACGTAAAAAAATCTTCGAAATATTCATTATTGAGCCGTGAAGAGAAGTTGCTTTTACATATCCTTGAACAGGAAAAGTTGATCTGACTTAAAAATACCTACGTAATTTGAAATAGTGATCTGATTAAAAAATAAAAGTGTCCCAATAACAACGTGAACTTCAAATTTACCCGATTTTCATCCTGGCACCTTTAACTTTGAGTAATTCAGTCAAGCGATTCATTTCATGGCTGGCCGATTCTGCAGTCATAAATATTCCCACGCACCGAAATGGCAGACATATCAATTCGAAATAAGCATCCAAAGGATTGCCATCACTCCGAAAGAACTCAACGAACCGAATAGAATAAAAGGCATTGCCGCCAACTTGGGTAATTTTCATTTCGAGGGAGTCTGAATAGAGGGAAGATACGATTTACTCTAACACATAAACGGGCGTATCAAGGAATTCGTTCACACTAAGTAATTGCCTGCTTAGATCAAAATAGTTCATTGGACGATCACAGTCGATGCATCACAATGGCTAAGTTTGACGCCATCACTTCCCCATCATTGCTATTCAAATGGCTGACGAATTATCGTTTTCCACTTATCTGGTGCAGCTTTTCGAATGTCACTTAAATAAATTTCGTGATGTTTGCCACTGAGTGTTGCGTGCGTTTGAATCTGCTGATGAAGGCGTTCTATGGTCGGCCCTTCTTCAGAAAAAGGTCCGACATGCAGAGTTTGCGCACAGCGGCCCTCGATAAAAGATTCAAAACGTAACAATTGAATTGCCGGTAGTTTTTTCTTTTTAGCAACCTCGGCAATTGAAGATTCAATAATTTGTCGGCTAACTATTGGCGGCTGCATGATCATCATCGTCCATTTCCACTGGGTTTTATCATCTCCTGTGAATACTGACATATCGTCCGCCCACCATAATCCTTCTAACGGCATTACCGAATAATCAACTTCAACAGTGCCTTTTTTAATCATAAATTTGGCGGTATAACTGACGGAAAATAATGCCTCTACCGCCTCGACATATGATTGGCTTGTATTAGGGTTGCCATGGCCATCGATCATCAGGTAATTCAATGCTGGAACATCCACCACATCAATTTTCTTTGCGGAAGCTTTGTAAAGATGTTTCAGTTCTTTTTTATGATCGATTTTTTCCATGGCTCTTCCTGATATTTTACATTTTAAAAATCACGTCTATACGCAGCCCAGCAAAAATCATTTTCCCATAGCTTCACGGTGAACGACCCAGAACCGGGAGGATTGATTCCGGCAAGTAATTTCTCACTGATGATACGACTGAAATGTTCAATGCTAGGGTTTAATCCAGCAAATTCAGGTTTATCATTTAACAGTGAATCGCGAAAATAAGTGATAGTGCTGTTTAATGCTGCCTCCACTTCAACAATGTCTACCAAATATCCATGCTGATCCAGCTGCGCACTTTCAATGATTACTTCAGCGATATAATGATGCGCATGGGGAAAATTTTCGCTACCCCAATCACCACCAATTAAATAATGGTTAGCGATAAAATTCCGTCTTACACCCAGGCTATACATAACAGTCTCTCAATTCACGGTAGATAATTAATAAAAAACTTTAATAAACAAATTATTTTAATAAACAAACAGGGCCTGAATTAAAGACTCAGCTTGTTGATCCAAATATTCATAAATAATGGGTGCATCATCCAATGCGTTTCGGTGCGATATAAAACGCGAAGGCTTGAATCGACGAATCATATCCCAGGTTACATCAAATCGACGGGCCTTGTTCCAACGCCCTGTCAATTCCGGTGCAATACTACTGACTTGACTGGTCACAATTTGCAAACGATTCCGGTGCGCTGCACCACCTAGATAAACCGACGCAGTTTTAGTGCCGTACCAACTGCCAATTACAATCCTGCTGTGGTAACCACTAAAATCAATTGCCAGATTAAGTACATCAGGCACACCTGTTAATTCAAAAATTAAATCAGCACCCTGTTCTTTTTCCAAACGACTCTGTTGCGCTTTACGCTCTTCGGCAATTAGCGGATCAAACGAGTTTGCGCCAAGTTGATTGGCGAGTTGACGTCGCACTAACCACTTGTCTGCCACCAGTGTTTCAGTTAGCGGCAACTGTGCCAGCAAACTGGTTAGCAACAATCCTACAATCCCCTGCCCTAACACCAGAACCCGCTCACCAACAACGGGTTTACCGTCATGCAATAAATTTACAGCAGTTTCCATATTTGCCAGAAAGACTGCATCTTCCGCTGAAATATCAGCGGGAACAGGAATCAGACTTTCAACGCGGCTTACAAAATGACTGGCGTGCGGTTGAAACGCAAAAACAGTTTGCCCGAGCCATGAATCATCCACATTTTCGCCCAGCTGGATTACGGTTCCTACACAAGCGTATCCATATTGCAATGGATAATTCTGGCTCTGCAAACTTTCAATATTTGCATCCAGTGCAATTTCAGCAGGTAATTGACCGCGATAAACCAACATTTCTGTGCCGGCACTGATTGCAGAACAATTTACTTCAACGAGCACCTCGTCGGGAGCAGGCAACTCCAATTCACGCACGCGCACTTCAACTTGTTGTTGCCCGGTAAACCAAAGTTGTTGTGCAATTTTTTTCATGACTTTTCCTTCGGGTAATTTAATTCGCCCCAAATAATTAAATCATTATTTAAACGTTCGCTGTTAAAAGGGTGAATGCGCGGTAGCTCCACGCGTGAATGAACGCCCAAATCATTTACTGCTTTATAGCCACCAACAAACGTTGGAACGACGGTAATAACAACTGCATCTACAAAACCTGCTTTTAAGAAGGCTGTAATAACCTTGGCTCCACCTTCTACCATGAGTTGTCGAATACCTTTTTCATAGAGCAAAGAGAGCGCATTTTGCAAGCAAACGCGACCGTCTTCTCCGGGTTTTAATAAGCAAATTTCTGCACCACCCGCATCTGTTGATTGCTCCTCCTGAGTAGTCAGTATCCAGCATGGCTTTTCAGCGCATTGCCGTAAACGGGCATCGCCGGGAGTTCGTAGCTGGCTATCCAATATAATGGGTTGAGGGTTTTTACCCGACCAATGGCGAACGTTAAGTTGCGGATCATCACTAATTACGGTGCCTACACCCACCAATATGCCATCATGCAAACTACGTAACTGATGAGTTAAACGTAAAGAATTATCGCCACTTAATGCGAGAGGTTCACAAGAGCGCAGCGCGATACTGCCATCCAAACCCTGTGCATAGCTGAGCGTTACAAAAGGCCTATTAACTGGAGCGCGGGTTTGCTGGATATGGGTGAGCCAGTGCTCAATGGTGTCATTCAGGTTCATGCAGGTCACTGGTATCAAGGCTTATTGCGGCCTTATTTATTTGTGGTCTTTATTGTGTCAGTGATGGTGATCTTAAGGCAGAATTAGCATCCGACTCAACCGCCCTGACACAACAGGCGAAACAAATGCGAACTGCGCCGGCAATGATTGAAACCAAACATCCCCTATCTGTGTACTTTGCTATACCAGGAAATATTAACAACCTTACCGGCGGTTATGGTTATGACCGCAAATTAATCAAAGGGTTGTCACAACTTGGTGTGAATGTTGAACTCATGCCGTTATCCCATGAATTTCCGTTACCAAGCGCCGCAACAATGGCAGAAACCGCCGCAATATTTGCGAGCATTCCGGATAACGCTATTGTGATAGTTGATGGCCTCGCCTTCGGTGTGATGAATAATATTGCTGAACAAGAAGCATCGCGGCTAAACCTTATTGCGCTATGTCATCACCCACTCGCATTGGAAACGGGAATTGATCCTGCACATGCAAAATGTCTATACCTATCTGAATCCATAGCCCTTAATGCTTCAAGAGCGGTGATTGTTACCAGTTCTGCTACTGCACAATTGTTAGCCAACGATTTTTCAGTGCCTATGGTAAAAATTCATCTCGCTCGTCCCGGCACTGATCGCCAATTGTTTGCTGTTTGTGATAGTAAAACACCTCAATTACTTACCGTTGCCACATTAACAAAACGAAAAGGCCACGATGTATTGATTAAAGCACTTGCACAAATTAAACATCTCGATTGGAAAGCAACATGGATTGGAAGCACAGTATTTGATCCTGATTGGATGAACCATCTCGAGCATTTGATTGATTCATCGCAACTAAAAAATCGAATTACTATTTTAGGTAACGTTGCTGATTTAACATCTGAATACGCAAATGCGGATGCTTTTATTTTGCCATCGCATTTTGAAGGTTATGGAATGGCATTTGCTGAAGCACTTTCCTTCGGTTTACCGATTGTAGCTGCACGAGCCGGCGCAGTGCCCGATCTGGTTCCACCTGATGCTGGAATGCTGGTTCAACCCGCTGACCACAACGCGTTAGCAAACGCAATCACTACATTATTAACTAATCATCACTATCGCCAACAATTACAACGTGGTGCACAACGAGCTGCACTAACACTTCCTACATGGGAAGATTGCGCAATAATTGTGGCAAATCTTATTCATCACTTGAGGAATATATGAGTAGCTTTTCTGTTGCATGGCTGGATTTACGTGAACCTGCCGATTTCGCCGCACGTGATAAAACCCTGATAAAAACTGTATTGGATTGGTTGGGGCAAAAAAACGATCCTATTTCACCTGACCGTATTCTTGTCGATTTAGGTTCGGGAACTGGCTCCACCCTGCGCACACTCACCAAACTCGGTGCGAGTAATTTTGTGTGGCGTTTGGTAGATCTGGATGGAAAACTATTGGATGAAGCGCTCAAGCGTCATGGCAAACAATTATTGATTGAGGATTATCAAGCAGATTTAACCCTGGTGAATGAATTGCCATTAACAGGTGCTAACATTGTGACTGCATCCGCGTTATTTGATTTGGCTTCCGCTGAATTTTGCGATGCGTTAATTGCTCGCATAGATGCACGCAAAACAGCTTTCTATGCAGCGCTGAATTATGATGGCAACACTCAGTGGAAGCCAACGCACCCGTTAGATGACACAGTGCTTGCAGCTTTTAACCAGGATCAATTGCGCGATAAAGGCTTTGGGCCTGCACTAGGCCCGCACGCAACCGACTACCTGAAATCAACATTGGAAAAGATGGGTTTCACGGTTGAAATTGCAGCAAGTCCCTGGCAGTTGAATGGTGAGCAACAAACATTAGTTGAGAACCTGATTACTGGAATCGCTGCTGCTCTGGCTGAGCATTCCGACATTGATGCTACTCAATTGGAAGATTGGAAAAATTTTCGCTTACAACATGCGGCAACTGGTACCTGCATTGTCGGTCATTGGGATTTATTAGCATTGCCAAAAAAGCGTTAACTGCAATCGTTTTATTGGCTAAATGTATCGATCAATTGGTTTTTAATGTCGTCCATTCGCCAGACAGGACCTGCAGCTGATGGCGTCATACCCTGACTCCAACCCCATTTGGAGATTGCTTCTAAAACCTGAGGGTCGCGCGCAAAAAAATGCACTGGCACATCACGATTATCGGTATCGCCTGTGACCAGTGGCGCCGGTTGATGATCGCCAAAAACCAACGCGACTGTATTGTCATTTGCATAATGAATCAGGTAGTCCACCACTGTATTCAAGGAATATTGCGTAGTTAAACGAAATTGAAGACGTACACGCTCGGGATTGCGCCAGACTTCTTCCGGCTTATCACCTGCAACCGCTTGCGCATTAAAAATCTGGCCATCACCCACTTGATTCCAATCCACTAATTCCGGCACTGGTGTCCAGGGCGCATGTGAAGAAATCAATGCTATTTCTGCCATTACCGGTTTGCGATTTGGCAGGTTTAATTCATTACGCTGAAAGGCGGCAAGTGTGAATTGATCGGGCATTGTGATCCAGTTAAACGGCTTGCCTTCATAACCAGAATTGTGCGCATGATAAATATGGTCATAACCAAAATAATTTCCTTCTGGCCAGGCCATGCTAATAGCAGGCATTACTGCAACTGTGCGCCAGCCAGCAGCGTTAAATAAACGGTTAATGGAAGGGTAATCACTCATGACCAAAGCGTCATAACGAGTTTGGGTGTTGATCCACAAACCCGACATCGCAGTACCGTGAGCAAACCAGCTTAGTCCACCAAACGTAGGTGACGTTAAATAAGCGCTACGCACAGCTATACCCGAATCACGTAAATGTTGTTCTTGCTGCTGCAAGAATGGACGAAAGTATTTTGAGAACTCAGGTTTATCCAACAACGTGCGACCATAGGATTCGATAAAAATAATCAGCACATCTTTACTCTGTAACGCAGCAAATAATTGCGGGTTATTTTTAGCCGCAGAAGCTTGTGCATTGGTCAGGTTTAATTCTTTACGAAATTCACGCGTATCATTAATGCTGGCAAATGTTGAACGTGTGTGCATTACCATCAAATCGTAAAAACCTGCAATCGCATAACGGGAATCAGCAGCACGCAATCCACACCAGGCAACTAATAAACCAACCAAAACCCATACACTGGTTTTACTGTAATCCAACTGGGTTTTGCGAATGACATTCAACAAAAAAAATGCCAACACAATGATGAGCACCACCACCGCAATTAATAATATACCAACAATCAATGCTGAAAATTTTCCCACCGCGCCTTGTAGCAAATGCATGCCATTACCAAGCAAATAGGCATCGAAGACAGGGTTAAACGGCCTGGCAAATACATTGAATGTTGCCATATCAGCAATCTTAAAAATTACGCCTATCGCCAATACACTGGCCGCAAACCAACGTAATAATTTTCCCCATCTACCCTGCACTAACAACACCAGTCCAAACAGCAGCAACTCTAATGGTAATCGCAAAAAACTATCAGCATAAATATCGGACAATCGATTGGGTACAACCAGTGCGATAAAAAGAGAAATAATTGCCAGGATAAATATCAGTAAAAACAAAAATTTTCTAATCATTATTATTTTCTAATCATTCTGATAAAGGAGAAAATACTAGTTGCGGGTATACCAATCATCGCGATAGGTTTTAACCAATTCCGGGTAAAACACCGTCATTACCGTCGCAAGAATACCGTTAAGGAAACCTTCCGGAAAGGTGAGCAAGACAAATATCCAGAAATGCTCACTAACCGCTTCAAGCTGAATGTCACTACCGGTGATATAAAATAAAAGCCAGGAGCAAGCGCCAATTAGCGAACAACTGATCATTGCCCCAAAAAAACCGACACCCCAAAAGTAGGTAAACGGATTTTTAAATTTCCAATGATCAACCAGCCAGATTACCAGCCATGCCCAACTTGCCGGCACCAGTACACTTAAAACAAAATCGACAGGAAATGTATGCAAATCAAATTGGGCCATTGCCATATCCCAATCCATATTTGCCGCCCGCAATGGCAACTGGAAAATTTCCAGCACAACAAGCGCGCCACCGCCGATCACCAATGCAAAACTCCACCCGAAAATCATCGTAGTAACAATCATCATCAGCGGATGTATGGCAATGGCACTCCACACCGAAACCTGCAACAACCACACAATCGCCAGCCCTAATATCGCCGCAAAAAATGCGTGCTGGCGCAGGGACTCTGTGAGCAGCATTTTCCAGGGAGCAGTGATAACGGCGATCAACAACGCCGGGCTGGCAATGGCGCAACTTGTCCAAAACAAATTAGCGCCGGGAGCAAAAAGCAAATTCATGCAGAACTACACGTGCGCTTCTTGATGACCTTGCGCCTGCAAGGTGGAGCGAATTTTTTCGGCGGTTTGTTTTAATGCATCACCATCAGCATTTTTGGCATGATCAAAACTTAAATCACCCATATGATCTACCGGCACAATATGAAGGTGAGTATGAGGAACTTCCAGACCGGCAATCATTAAACCGACACGTTTTGCCGGATAAGCCACTTTCAATGCATTGGCAATTTTATGGCTGACTTGCATCAGGTGCGCCGCGAGATCCAACGGCAAATCATTCCAATGATCAATTTCCTCGCGCGGAATTACCAAGACATGGCCCTGGCGAATCGGTTGAATGGTGAGGATCGCAATTGCCTTGTCATCTTTCCAGACAAAATTGCCGGGAATTTTACCTTCCATAATCAGGGTAAATACGCTTGCCATAAAAACTCCTTATAAAAAGTGGATAAATAAAATTAATAAACAGCGATGCCACGCCGCAACAATTCACGTGCGAGCATCTCGTCAATTTGATGAATGGTTTCATTGTTAAATTCGATATAGGCGACTTTATATTTTTTATAAATCTGCTGCTTTTCCAGCTCGCCGCTAATGACTGCCGCACGATTTTTTTCCTGTTCAAGCTGATCAGCCCAACACTCAATACATAAATCTGCTTCCGGTACATAAAAATCGGCAACGGCAGAATCGGTATCCCACATTAATAAATAATCGCGCGCATGAACAATCCGCGCCAGATATAACCAGTTATTAATCCGACGCTGCACCGCATTGTTTACACGATGACCATCCAGTGCCGACTGTCCATCCAATCCGGCATCGCCTTTAACTTGCAATAACGACGCAATCAATTCCGCTTCATCCAGAATGGTTTCAGGCCAGGTGACGAATGGAATTCCGGATTCAGCTTCCTGCTGTTGTCCGCCCAGTGATTTTCCTTTTGCGCTTAACAACCAACCGCGGATATGTTTTTTAATCAGGCCTTTTTCCGCGAGCAATAAATTCACCAGTCGCGCGGGGATATCCCATTTGTGCGCAAGATTGGTCGCGTTGAGTGGCGCCTCGGGTAAAAGTTTTAATAATGGGTGATGCTGGATAGATTCAGGCCAAGCGATATATTCCCCGTATTTGGGATGGTTGACGTAAATCCCGCCCTCAAACTTTCCTTTTTCAGTGAGCTGCCAATGGTTATCTACCTTGACTATCCAGCCACCGGAAGTCAGCAGAATAAATAGCTCCTTGCTTTCTTTACCCAACAAACGCGCCAAAGCGGTTGTGGAAATGTGTTTTTCTGCCATCATGCCGACCCATTGAATCATGTTTGGCCATTCTACTGCCTCAGAGAGATTTATGCCTATTTGGGTTGATGGTGACGCCTGCCCTAAAGTCGTCAAAGAAATATTGTTCCGCGCCGCGCACCAGCGGCAAATTCCACTTACGTTAGTGGCCAATCAATATATTGCTGTACCCACATCACCTTTTATCAAGAGTTTACAAGTCAGCAGTGGTTTTGATGTGGCGGATAATCACATTGTTGATTCACTTCAACCCGATGATCTGGTAATTACCGCTGATATTCCCCTCGCCGCTGATGCGCTCGCAAAAGGCGCCGCCGTTATCAACCCGCGCGGGCAGGAATACACGCGCGAAAATATCGGCGCGCGCCTGAATATGCGCGACTTTATGGAAACCATGCGTGCCAGCGGCACAGTAATGAATGACGGTCCACCGCCCTTCAGCCAACAGGATCGCCAGACGTTTGCCAATGCACTTGATCGGTGGATTGCGCGTTCATCCATGAAACAACACAAAATTTAACTGGCTTCCCGGCACTCAAAACCCTATACTTCGCGCACTTTCAGTAAGCCCTCCATGATAGTGAAAATCAAATCCTGGGCTATGCTGAGCAGACAGGATGTCTGAGGGCTGCCCGTTAATCCTTTTCGCAATAGTTTTTCCTGCTAAAAGGCTTCTTGTATTTCATCGCTGTTAGTCGACTCGCTCGTCGATTCGATCAAACTTCAGCGGCACCAAATACGGCCTGCCCCAAAGTGCGCAATCTATTACGCGAGTTGGACTCGCCGATTGCAGCGGGTGTGTGCTGTTATCAGGTTTATCTTCACTCATGAATCACAGTTGTGACTCATTTGCCTGACCCTCACCGCGCGGGACTTTGTCCATCGTCAAAATACTAATAACAACCACATTTGCCAGCTTGGTCTGTTTAGGCTCGGAAGGCGGCTGCGGTTTGGTATTTTTTTAGTCATCAGTTACACAGGTTATTACATGTCTGAACCTATTTTGTTTACCGATTTAGCCCTTTCCGAACCCGTATTGAAAGCCATCCAGGCTGTGGGTTATGAAGTTCCATCCCCCATCCAGGCCGCAGCGATTCCTGTATTGCTGCAAGGCGGCGATATCCTGGGGATGGCGCAAACAGGTACCGGTAAAACTGCAGCATTCGCGCTGCCCCTGCTCTCCAAACTGGATCTGAGCCAAAACGATCCGCAAATCCTGGTGCTTGCGCCCACGCGTGAACTGGCAATTCAGGTGGCAGAAGCATTCCAAAAATATGCTGCATCAATGCCAGGCTTCCATGTACTGCCTATTTATGGTGGCCAGGACATGACCAGCCAATTACGCCAATTGAAGCGCGGTGTACATGTCGTTGTAGGCACACCCGGTCGCGTCATGGATCACCTGCGTCGCGGCAGCTTGAACCTGAATAATCTGAAAAGCCTGGTACTCGACGAAGCCGACGAAATGCTGCGCATGGGCTTTATCGATGATGTTGAATGGATTCTGGAACACACACCGGCAACCCGTCAGACCGCATTGTTTTCTGCAACCATGCCGCGCGAAATTCGCAAAGTGTGCGACAACTATTTGCGCGATGCGAAAGAAATCAAAATCGCCAGTACCCAATCTACCGGTGACAACATTGAACAGGTTTACTGGATGGTCAGCGGCACCAACAAGCTGGATGCATTAACCCGCATCCTGGAAGTTGAGCCTTTCGACGGCATGATTATTTTCGTGCGCACCAAAACTGCAACGGTTGAACTCGCTGAAAAGTTAGAAGCGCGCGGTTACTCAGCCTCCGCACTCAATGGCGATATGAATCAGCAATTACGTGAACGTGCAATTGATCGCCTGAAAACGGGCAAGCTTGATATTGTTATTGCCACTGACGTTGCTGCACGTGGTATCGACGTAGAACGTGTAAGCCACGTCGTTAACTACGATATCCCTTACGATAGCGAAGCCTACGTTCACCGCATTGGCCGCACTGGCCGTGCCGGTCGTAGCGGTAAGGCAATCCTGTTTGTTGCTCCACGTGAAAAGCGTTTACTCTACACCATCGAAAAAGCCACCAAGAAACCCATCACACTGATGGAATTACCAAGTGGTGCAACAGTTACCAAACACCGTATTGATCAATTCACGCAACAAATTACTGATACGTTGAAAGAACAATCTGACTTGTCTTTCTTCAACGATTTGCTCGCTGAATACAGTCATGCAAACGATGTGTCACCAGAAGAAATTGCGTCCGCCCTTGCCTTCCTGTTGCAACGCGAGCGTCCGCTGCAAGTGAAATTTACCGATATAAAACCCGAGCGCAATGAACGTCGTGATCGTGATGACAGAGGTGGTCGTGATCGCGATGATCGTGGCGGCCGTGACGGTGGTCGTGATCGCGGCCCACGTGAAGATCGCCCGCGCCGTGATCGTAATGATGAAAACATGGATCGCTACCGCATCGAAGTGGGTCGTAACCATGAAGCACGTCCAGGTGATATCGTTGGTGCAATTGCGAACGAAGCAGGAATTGAAAGCCGTTTTATTGGCCACATAAAATTGCACGATGAATTCTCTACTGTTGATCTGCCCACCGGTATTTCAAAAGACATTCTCGCCAAGTTGAAAAAAGTGCGTGTGCGTAATCGCCCACTGGAAATCTCATTGGACACCGGCCCACGCGGCGGTGATGACTATCCGGGTCGAGGCAAACCAAAGCGTGACTTTGGCCCACGCGATGGTGGTGGTCGTGAAAGTGGTGGTTACAGAGATCGAGATGGCAATCGCGATAAACCACGCTTCAATGATCGTGATAACTCCGGCAGAGACAATGCCAGCAAAAAATCCGGTTATCGTCCAAAGAAGTCTGATTAATCGCTGATACAAATAAAATCGCCATAACACGCAAGTGTTATGGCGATTTTTTTATTCTTAATTGAATGTTCTTGTTCAATCAAACATCAATTTTTCATTCACCGCCTGATTTACTCGCTCCATTATTTGTTCCGATTCAGATTTTCCACCGCAAGACGTCATATACCAATTTTGTACTTCGCCTGCTTTAGGCACAGAAGACCGTAAACATTTACCACCGCCCAAGTCGACAATAGTTGCGCCGGCAGGATCGACATGAGTTTTGGGTCCCTCGTCAGATCGTTGCAATACAGGTTTATTAGATTCTTCGTGTAGTCGCTTGCGCAATACTGGATTAAAAACATTAGCAGCGATACCAGTTGCGGGAGCGTCTTTTGCTGCCTTTTTTTGTGAGCTGATTTCGCGTAACTCCGCTGCTGTCAAATGTTGAACCCTTACGGTTTTTTCTTCTGTTTTCTCTGGTTTTTGTTGAGTCGTATCAATAGATCTCATTTTTGAAGTAACGCGAACATCGGGCGACGCAGATGGAACACTCGATGTTTCTGAAACTACCGTTTCTGCTCGCGAAGTTATCTCTTGCGGAGTCTCGATTCCCGCGGGTTTTGCACTACGTGGTTTCGTTTGCAATTGAAGGGTTAATCGATGTTCCGTCTGCATAACCGGCGCCACATCCTGCTCCCAATAAAAAATCAATGCACATACGTGCAATAAACCGGAAAGCAAAAATCCAATGAATATATAACGGGAAGATGTTTTTAAAACCGGTATTGATTCAGGCAATTCCTCATGAATCACGCGGAAATATAAGTGAGAAAAATCCACTTCTTTTGAAGTGATTTCCCTGGAATCGATTGTATCAGCCAACATACTTGTGAGCCTGGGTTCGGCGGAGATAAATAAAGACCGAATCTAGACCCACAAGCCAATAGAAAGTTGCTTTGGCGCTGAGGATTTTATTGGAGTAGCGAAATATCATCCGCCGTAAATTGTGTGCGAACAGCTTGACCGAAACAGGCTTTAACATCTTTCCGTTTGCTACGACTGACGGGAATTTTCAGTCCGTTCGACATTAAACACCAGGCTTCGTTACCGGACATAAATACTTTTACGACATGTGATTTGGAAACCCAGCTGGATCTGTGCACTTGAATTCCTGTTTCATTCAAGGCATCAGCATAATATTTCAGGCTTCCCAGAATTAACGTTTTTCCACAGGTGGTATATACATTGAGGTAATGCAAGTCGGAAGAAATGGCAACCAACTCTTTGCCCAGTACTTCTGGCAAACGGCTATACAAGTCATTAAGACGTTTACTGTTTTCGCTCTCATTAGGGGCTATCAAATCATTTGCTGGCTCTTCATTTCCTGTATAGCTTGTTTTGGTTTCATTGCGTTTAAAAAGTAAAGGCGCGTTTACTGCATACCAGCTGGTTAATAACATCGGCGAAGCCTCTAGAAACTTCGCCATAATTCCCTGCATCCACCCACGACTGGCGAAATGATCCAACCATTCATCAGGTGGATCTTCCGGGAATAACCCGCAAATTAAATAGAAGAATGGAGATGCTAATAAACAACCTAAAGTTCCTGTCAGCCCCAGGGAAACAACGAGGGGCAATCGTCCCCAACGATGCGCGTTGAGCCAAAAGCTTGCCAACAGGATTCCGATCAGTCCTATTCCTGTGTGACAAACCCAAAATACAAATCGCACCAAAAGATCCATGCCCGCTGTTGCCTCGGGTTCGATAACAGTAAACATCACACTTAAAACCAATGCGACCAACAATAAACTGAACCGCATTGGTGCAATTTCCAGCACTGTTCCACTTAACAACGTAGTGTCCCCCCGTTTGAATTTTATTCGGATTAAAAACCGCAACCAGGTTCCATTGCACGAATTATCTACACAAATCACCAACATTTTTCATGAATGGCTATTGTAATGTCGCAATCATCAACATTCATTTGCGTCGCCTTTCACATGCTTCCACTTACTCAACACAACCGAATATGAAAAATATCCACCAACTATACAAAAACTTCAAACAGTAACACGTGGATGCGTATAGTCGACTACAAATTTAATTTCAAAAAAAGGAGTGTGTATGTCGCTTTACCCTTATCGTCGAACCCGACTGTCGCTGTTTATCAACGTTCTCGTGTCGACGAGCTTTCTTTACGGAGCGGAGGTTTATGCAGATCCCGGCACCATTCGTTTAACTGTTACTGACACCCAAACCCAGCGCCCCATTACCAATGCCAATATCACATTGATTCCGCGCTCAGGTGACCCTCAAGAAGCAACGGCCAACCAACAAGGCATCGCCTATATTGAAAACCTCAACGCAGGACTTTACACACTTATCGTCAATCATCCCAATTATCAAAGCATTCGCCTGTCGCGCGTGCGAGTGCTGGACAACAAAACAACACCATTGGAAACAAAATTAAATGCTGTTGAAAATACGGTGGAAGAAATGCTGGTGTTGGGTGCTGCCAGTACGCGCAATCCTCTGCACCCTTCGGGAGCGAGCCTGATAGACCGTGAATCGCTTAATAGTGCTGCTGGTAGCGGAAGCGATGTTCTACGCTCACTTGATGGCCTGCCGGGATTATTTGGCGACGGAGAATATTCCAGTTTTACCGTGCGAGGAAATGGACCACGCGACAACCTGATTTTGGTGGACGGGATTCCTTTCGAAAACCTGGTTCATTTCAGTGATAGTTTTGGCCAACAAGAAGAAGTTGAAGGTGGCGGGCGTTATTCGGTATTCGCTCCCAACACGATTGGCAGCGCAGAGTTTCAACCCGGAGGATGGGAACCTGCCTATGGCGGCAAAGCAGGCTCATTGCTAAAACTCGATGTTGCCGAAGGAAACCCGGACACGGCTTCCTATCGTACGCGGGTTGATATTGCGGGCCTGGAAATAGGCTACGACGGCCCTGCCATCATTCACGATAAAACCTCTGTGTTATTTTCTGCACGTGATTACGACTTTGGTCGCTTGTTTGATGCCATCGGAATGGATGACGTAGGAACCCCTAAGCTTACCGACGTCATTTTTAAATCTACCACGGAAGTTAGTGACCAGGATCGTATTAACCTGCTCGCCATTTATGCGCCTGAAGAATTTGAACGCGATAGGGAAAATGTCCTCGCGTCTGATGAAGATAACCGCGGTGACTTTGGTGATTCCGACCTGGTCTCGGCAGAAACGGATAACAGTTTGGTGGCGGCAACATGGACTCGATTGATTGGCGATAATGCTGAATTAACGAATCGCATCTACCTTCGCGATTATCACGAAAAAGCGGTTACCGGCGAAGCTTACCCTGACCTTGTTCCATTGGGCACACCCGCAAACCAAATTCCTGCCCGGATAAATATTCTGGCTTCAGAGCGTGAAGAGCGAGAAACCGGGTTGCAAAGTGATTTTCAAACCAATAATCAATTGGGGCGCTTTTCCACTGGAATACACGTTACCCAAACGGATTTGGCTTTTCAGTTAACGCTGGATGACGACTGGATTCGTTATACCTTTGACCAAACTGATTATCGCCCCACACCCGAGCAAAAATATGTATTGTTAACACCCGAAACAGTTAACAACCACTACACCCAAAAAGAAACCAACTACGCCACTTATTTAAATCAGGAAGTTGATCTCGATTACTGGAACTTTCGTGTGGGAACCCGTTATGAGCGAGATAATTTTTCTGATGAGAATTTAATTTCACCGCGTGCTGCCGCAACCTGGCCGATCAATAATAAGTTTCGGTTAACAGCCACTGTAGGGCGTTACTACCAGGCTCCGCGCTTTAATGATCGCGCCAGCGATGCAACGAATCGATCACTGGAAAACGAACGTATCGATCAATTTAGCCTTGGAATGAATTATCGTATTGATACCAACCTTGAATTTTTTATCGAGCCTTATTATCAGGATCTGGATAATCTGATCGTACAACAAGATGGGGTAAACCAAACATTTGGTAATACAGGACAAGGAAAATCCTGGGGAATTGACACTGCCCTCACCCGCCAATTTGATAACGGTTGGTCAGCGAATATTAACTATTCCTATAACGAAGCCAGAGTAAGGGACAACCCGGCGAGTGGTGAATATGATGCAGACTTTAATCGGCCACACATTTTCAGTGTGGGTGGCGTTTGGGAAATTAACCAACGCTGGAAGTTATCATCCCGTTGGAAATGGGCATCGGGTAAACCAAAGGATGTTTACCGCATTCATGCAAATGTATTGGGCAACGGCCAACCGATGCGTTATTCGCGTGAAACCGTTGATACCAACACGACACGCTTTGATAGCTATAGCTCATTAAATTTTCGTGCGGATTATATTCGCAATTTCGGTCGCACCAATGTGATTGCTTTTATTGATGTTATTAATGTGCTGGGGTCGGACAATCCGTCCAACTCTGATTTTATTGAACGTTATGGAAAGGAAGAAATTGAAGATGGAGAGCCCTTACCGATTGTTGGATTAATGTTTGAATGGTAAGGAAAGCTGGATGACCTGTTCACTGCGTGCCACGGATGACACGCAGTGAACACCGCATCATTTATTCGTCAAACATTTGAATCATATAACCATCTTTTAATGCCTCTGCCATTGCCTTGTCGGCAGCAATCACGCGAGGATCCGTAGTCAGGTTACTCGGCACCAACTTGCGATTCTCTATATCAATTTCGGTAAAACCGGCACGCATTAAGTAAATTTTGCACAACTGCTCGGCGCCAAACAAATCCTTGAAATTAATGTACACAATGAAGGGCACCATCTGTCCTTCCTTAATATCATCAAACGCTTTTTTTGCACGACCATTGACGGAGAATATGTACATATTTTTTACCCTGCAGGATTGGGTTTATTTATTAAATTTTTTACAGTAACTGAGAAATTAAATCGTCATTACTACGCGCAGCGCATCCAAACGAATGTTAGCTTGTGCCAGGAAATGCTGGCTTGCCGCCAATCGCTGTTGCAAGTAATCAATTTCTTCCTGACGCACATTCGGGTTAACTGCTTTCAATGCTTTCATGCGCGACAGCTCCCCATTTAATTGCTCCGTGACTTTGGCAGTTGCTTCGGCAATTAATTCCGCTTGTTTTGCGGCAGTAATCTCTTCGGCTTTTTGCACCATGGTTGTCAAGGTCGGGCGTGCATGGCGTACCAGATCCTGGGCGTTATTGCGAGGCACCTTTTGCAATAATTTGCTGAGCTGGCTGATCCCCAGGACGTTGGATAAATCCTTACCCTTGTCATCCAGCAGCACCCGCAATAGGGATTGTGGCATATAACGGAACAACTGCAACTCGGCCGGTGCCGGGCAATGCAGAACAAATAAGGCTTCCAGCATTAACGTGCCGGGTTTAAGTGGCGGCAGCTTCAAAGTACAAAATGCGGTGTTACCAAATTCGCTTAACGAAATTAAATCCTGCGCACCAACGACTAACGGATGCTCCCACGTGAGGAATTGCATATCTTCACGCGATAAGGCCTGCTGGCGATCATAGGTCACCGTTAAACCACTTTCTGGCAGGCCAGGAAATTCAGCGATGCGCATGTGATCACTGGGATGCAACACCAAACTTTTTTCACTGTGTTTTTCAAAATCGATACCAAAACTATCGAACACTTGTTCCATGTAGTTTGCTAATGAATTACTTGCATCATTCTCTGCCAACGCACCAACCAACGCGTTGGCTTGCACAGGTTTACATGAATTTAATTCCAGCAAACGATCCCTGCCCTGCTGTAACTGTTCAACCAGATTGGTTGCGAACGTGCGCGTTGCGGATACCAGTTCCCCAAATGCAGGCTCGTCATTACTTACCAATGCAGGCAAGAGTTCCTCAGCGAATTTTACGTAAACCGCCTGACCAATTGCACAGGTTTTCTCAAACGCATTTAACCCCTTGTGATACCAGTCCAACAATTTTTCTTGTGCTGAATGCTGGTAATAAGGGACATGTACATTGACGGTTGCCGTTTGACCAATACGATCCAGGCGACCAATGCGTTGTTCCAGCAAATCCGGATTGGTTGGCAAATCAAATAAAACCAGATCCTGTGCGAATTGGAAATTCCGCCCCTCACTGCCAATTTCAGAGCACACCAATACCTGTGCACCATCATCTGGTTCTGCAAAATACGCAGCCGCGCGATCCCGTTCAATTAAATTCAGGCCTTCATGGAATACGGCGGTAGTGAAACCTTTGCGCAAACGTAAATATTCTTCGAGTGTTTGTGCTGTGTCGGCGTTCGCACAAATAACCACCGTTTTTTTACGACGGTGTTGACGCAGCCATTCAGCCAACCAGTTCACGCGCGGGTCTTGCAACCACCAATCATTATCGGTTTTTTGTTGCCAGTAGTGCTCCGCACAAATTTGTGTTGCCAATGGCTGGCGTTGTAATGACTCGACATCGCTATCATCCAGCGACAATAAATGTGCGTTTAATTTACGCTCTGGAAATCCCGCAACCGAGTTGCGTGTATTGCGGAATAACACACGGCCAGTACCGTGGCGATCCAATAAATAATGCACAGCCGTATCCAGTGCGGTAGCCAGGCTGCGGTTTTCTGCCTGTTCTTGCAATTCCTTCAAGGTTTCTTTTGGCAAATAATCAGCAAGTGCTTTCAATAGTTTGGAGGGAATAGCCGCAGCTTCATCCTGTTGCTGTTGCAATAGTTCCTGTACCAGTTCATTAAGCGGTTGATAAGCTTTTTGTTCTGCAATAAATTTTTCCAAATCGTAATAACGATCCGGATCAAGCAAGCGCAAACGCGCAAAGTGACTCTCTAATCCCAATTGTTCAGGCGTTGCAGTTAGCAGCAGCAACCCTTTGGCTTTCTTCGCCAATCCTTCAATACAGGTATAAGCTTTACTGGGTTTTTTTTCTGACCACTGCAGATGATGCGCTTCGTCAACCAGTAACAAATCCCACTCGGCTTGTACCGCTTGCTCATAGCGATAATTATTTTTGGTAAGGAAATCCAGCGAACAAATAATCAATTGCGCGGTTTCAAAGGGATTGCTGATATCAGCTGTTTTTTCAATATCGTCTTCAAAGTCATCAACATAATCGACAGACTCTTCAACGCTGTCCAAACCCACCAGTGCATTGCAACGGGCTTCATCCAATAACGTGAACGCCAGATTAAACCGGCGCAACATTTCAACCAGCCATTGGTGTTGCAAACTTGCCGGAACCACAATCAACGCACGCTGCACCCGGCCGCTCACTAATTGTTGGTGCAGTACCAATCCTGCTTCAATGGTTTTCCCCAAACCGACTTCGTCGGCCAGCAGCACGCGTGGGGCATGGCGTTGGGATACTTCGCTGGCGATATATAACTGGTGTGGCAACAATTGCACCCGTGGCCCCGCCAAACCAAACATAGCTGACTGGCGGTGCTGGTTTTGATAATGAAGGGTCTGGTAACGCAACGTGAAATGATCGTGCTTATCGATTTGCCCTGCAAATAAACGGTCACGCGGGGTGCTGAATTGTACGAAGCTATCCAGCTCGAACTCGGGAATGGAAAGCTCCTCGTTTTCCTTGGTCAAGCCGACGTACATCAGGCAACCTGCTTGCTCAACGACACTGGTAATTTTTATTTTGGTGCCGTCCTGATGGCGAACCTTCTCACCCACCTCATATTTCACCCTGCTGACCGGGGCGTTATCCATCGCGTAAGTGCGGCGTTCACCGGCCGCAGGAAAACTCAGGGTTAAGCGACGATTGGAAACATCCAACACAATTCCCAATCCCAAATCTGCCTCTGACTCGCTAATCCAGCGTTGACCAATCACAAAACCATCAGCTAACTGCGACTTTCTCACTCAAACACCTACTTAATGCATACCCGGTTAATGTGGGACAAATCAAAATTGTCGAAAAGGCGCGCATGATACTGTTTTAACGCCCACAAAACCAAAAAATTTGGCTGTTCGCTTGCATGGATTTCTATAGAATCCAGCCCAACTCTTTTTGCGACGGTCGTTCCTATGCACATCAATATTCCCGATGCCACCAGCACCCAACAACTCCAACAATTGGTCGCCAAATCGCCTTTTTTGCGCCTCACCACCAGTAAGGATTTATATCCCGATGCTCCCGGCACTGGCCTACCGTTATTGATTGTAGAGACTTCCCTGTGCTCTGCTGTTATTTCCCTGCAAGGCGCCCATTTGCTGGAGTTTAAAACCACCAACGGCGATCCATTATTATGGCTAAGCCCAAAATGCGATTTCACTCCCGGCACGGCACTACGTGGTGGCGTCCCCATTTGTTTGCCCTGGTTTGGTGTTAACCAGACAGACCCGACCAAACCAAAACATGGCTTTGCCCGCAACCAATTCTGGACACTCAGCGAAGCCCATCTGCAAAACAATGGCAATGTAGAACTGGCATTTTTATTCCAAAGTGACGCCAATAATTTATTCGCCTACGATTTTTCCGCTGAAGTGCGCATGACATTAGGAGCAAGCGCAAAAATCGAATTGACCGTGAATAACACCGACACCGAAGATTTTGATTGCAGCTGGGCGCTACACAACTACCATCGCATAAGCTCACTTGCTGATGTAAAAGTACTGGGATTATCCGGCAGAAATTATCTGGACAACCTTGAGAACTACGCCGAAAAACACCAGTCCGGTGATGTAAATTTCCCCGGCCCGGTGGATCGCGTTTATCCGGACATCCAAAACCCATTAACCATCAGCAGCATCCCCTCCATTGAAATCACCCACCACAACTGCCCAAGCGTAGTCGCCTGGAACCCGGGCGCAGAAGCCGCCGGTAAAATTGCCGATATCGGTGCAGGCAATGAAGAATTTTATATTTGTGTAGAACGCGGTGCGGTGCTTGAAGAGAAATGGAATTTACCGGCAGGGACTAGCAAAAGTGGGTGGATGGAGTTTAAGCAAATCGATTAGATTATTGAATGTAATGGCCTTTCAAAATTTGGAAGGCCATAAATGTTGCGACTGAACTCACAGTATAAAAATAAGTAAATACCATTCTATTCATTGAGAATATGAAGATACTTAACAACACAATTTGTGTCATTATCCTCAATAACTACATGTAATTTTTTTCCAGCCAACATAGCAGCCAAAACTGTTGAATGAGCAACTTTGTTATTGTCCACTGAAGAATGTTGCCATTTCATCGCCTTACCTGTCGGACAAGCAGTATTTCCAGCATCCAGAGAAAAAACTAAAGTCCCAGGCATATAGGTAATCTCTATTGCCGTAACTTTCCCTTTAATCCACTGAATAGCATTTGCATTACTACATATAAAAAATGCTAAAACCCAAATGTAACGAAACATACCTGCTCCTAATTTATTTAATCAAAACCGTCCAAATTTAAAATCTGAGCACCGAAAATCCGGCGTTTACGCAACTTGCGTAGGCAGCGATTTTACATGGTCGAAGTCGAGCCAACCACTTTTTTACAATCATCTGCTTGCAGAGATGGGTTAACTGCGAACGTTTTGTTATCGCGGTTGTCTAGCGATATACAGACATGTAGACGGGAGACGATCATGGATATACAAGTGGGTGGATTGTTTGGTTTTATTCTTCTTATCTGCGTTATCTATGCGATTGTTAAAACAGTACAAAGCAGTGCCAGCACAGGCACAAAAGTAATTTGGATATTAGTTTTATTGTTACTGCCCTTCCTCGGGTTTATCTTGTGGTTCTTTCTTGGGCCGAAATAACTAAACCAGTTAATTGAACCTGAAGTTTAAAAGCCCTGCTGAATCAGCAGGGCTTTTAAACTATTCAATCAGCGATCCACTTGCTCATTAAAGTTATCCTTAATTAAGGGTGTAACTTGATATATATGACTTTTTCCTCTCCACCCACGCAAACAGCATCACTGGAAGAAATAGTGACTGTTTTGCCTGACACATACGCCGCCAGTGCAACAGATAGCATTCCATCCGTATAAGGATTCGTGCCCTGCTTACCCAATGAATAATAATATTGACCCGAACAACCATTGATTGGACCATTTTCAATTTTTATTAAAACGTGTCCATCGTTCCACACCATCAAATCATTTATTTTACCGGTAACAACTCGTGCAGCTGCTGTTGCACTCAGTACTAGAATAATCAAACTGGTTAAAACCTTCCCAAGGTTCTTCATTGCTTCCTCCAAAAGATAAAAAGATAAAAAGATAAAAAGATAAAAAGATAATATGCATTTGATAATGAGGCTTACTATTCGGTATATGGAACTTAAGCAAGCAAAATAAACAGCAGAAATTAATTATCTATGAGCTACAGATTTGCTCGTTAACAGAGAAAACGTTATGAACGGCTTCATATAATTTTTTTTCTGCCAAAGCACCATCCGTTTTTACCTTATCGAAAGGTATCGCGTATTTGCTATCCGTTTCTGAGAGCCTGATGTCCTGAACCAACCCCGAAGCGCAGGTTAATTTCAGCTCAAGCAAAGGAATCACCGTATCATCCGCAGCAGATTTAAACCCATACTTTTCAATAATCACAGCTTTCAAACTTCCAATGCTTTTATTTTTTCCCATTTGCTCATAAAGCAAATCTTCAGTTAATGCTTTCATTGAAAAGTTTGGATTATTTGCCAATATCGCCGTGGAAATATCCTTCGCAATACCTTCATCAATCGCAATGCCTATCGCCACACCTGTACCGCCTAATAATGAATCCATCATGATGCCAGCGGCGGCTCCGCGGCCGGTGAAATATAAGGTGGTCCGATCCCCCAGTCTAACATCTACTTTTTCAACATTTATTTGAACGCAAGCCATCAAAAATACACTAATAATCAAAAAACAAATCGCTACTGCTGTACGAAGCATCATAAACAAACCTTTAATTGCTGACTAAATGTTACGAATACAGTTAATCAGCTTTTTATTTAGATGTTCAATAACTTTAATTTCAACATACAATAAACCTTATTTAACTTAGCAAAATAAGCAATAGCATATTAATGACAATAACTCCCATCACAATTACAGACACACATCTATGAATTTTGAATAGTTGGTAGCGCTCTTTTTTATCGTCGTAAATGAGTAATTTCTTGTCAGCGCTAGGATACGAATCCATCATTAATGTTTGCCAATATTTATTAAAACCGATGTCATTTTTTTCCGGCGCTTCACCATAAAGTAATATGGTAATACCTAAACTAATGATGATATTCATAAGAATTGCTATAGGAGCGACGTAATTCAAAAAGCTAATTGGATTTTCCACGAGTCTTCACCATATAAGATGTGCCAACACTAGGTTTGCTTGGAATAAATCTGATACTAAGAACATTTGATCCTTTACCATCCGAAAACTCCGCTCCCCCACCAATAAATCCTCCATAAGGCGCGGTAGCCGAAAACGATAATGTGGATGTCTTGTCTATAATAAGATATTCGGAATCCCACTGATTTATTTTATAGTCCACTCCAAAATTAAAATTCCAACCAGAACCTGTAGCAAACCCCACCTGTTCTACATAACCATCTATCATGTTCCAAGACCCAGAAAACTTATAAGCTCCACCTTGAAACTCAACCACAGCACTATACTTTGCTGCTTCAATGGTTGTACGCATCGGCTGGGCGTCAAATGCATTTTTTTGAGCAAGAAGGTCTTGCTTGTAACGAGCCAAATCTGTAGCCGTTTGATTAAACAAATAAGCAAATGCCGCTGTCTGCGCACCACTTGCAAATTTCCCACCGGTCATTTCACTAACCGTACCGCCCACGGTAGCAGCAGCTATAGTTTCACCAACAATTGCGCCACTTGAATTACCAAACTCAGTTAACCCACTCCCGGTAATGCTTTTAGTGAATCCAGCTGATAGGAACCCGTGACCGAACTTCCCACCTTGCAAAGTAGACATAACACCACCAACGGTCGCATGCGCAAAAATTTGGCCGGCAATTTGCCCGCTAGTTAATAAATTGCCACCGAAGGAATGTAACGCACCAATTCCACCCTTACTTAATTTATCCAGGTTCAATTTCGAAAGATTTTTAAAATATTGGCCAACGCTAAAAAACGCAGCGCTAGATAACGCACTGGTAAAGGCACTTTTAACCACATTGCCCCCTGTTGCAATTGCGCCTGCAGCTCCCGAAATAGCACCAGCTCCCATGGCTCCTAAAATAGAACTTGTCGCCCATGGAGCGAAAGCAACTAATCCAATACCTACTGCCACTCCTACAAAAGGCCTTACATCATCCCAAGCGCGTTTCAATTCTTTTTTAATTTTATTAAAAAAGAATCCACTCGGATCTGTCGCATTTAAAGGGTTGTTTAATACGTAAGAATAACGATTAAAGCTTTGCGTATTCGTTGCAGACTGAATAAATGGGTCCGCTTGCAAGAATCGCCCAAGTTTTGGATCATAAATCCGGCCATTCATATGGATGATTCCCATATCATCCACCATTTCGTGACCGGTAAATCCTCTTCGTGTTATTGGCTCAACAAAACCGGAGATAGTGATGCTGAATAATGCGAGCGAGAAATCTGTGCTGCTCCATTGAGCGATATTTCTTCGTGCCCCCCAAGCATCGAAGCTCATTGCGTGAGACACCTTACTGAACTGACCTTGAACTTCACCGTTTGCATCGGTGATTAAATCCACTGACCCCAAATGATCGGTATAGACATAACGCTTATCCGAAACTTGCAGATTATTGTTATTGTCTGTGCGATATGTCATTACGACACCGGCAACATTTCTTTTCCATTCAACAGTAGTAGATGATGTCTGAATTCGCTCTACATTTCCCATGTAAGTTGTAGTGGCTGTTGCGTCAATTCGCTGCCAACGACTACGATCAATGCCGTATTTAAATTGCGTTGTCTTACCCGCTTTTGAAATACTTTTCACCATATCGTAAGTGGTGTATTGCAAAGTACGCCCGGCACCGGAAATATTGTTTCCATTAACGTCATAAGTATAGCTATTACTACCAGCCGTTGTAACAGCATGGGGGCCTGCAGCCGTGTAGGCATAACTTCCTACATCTTTCTTATATGTAATATTTCCATGACCATTATATTTAATATCCTGATTATCAGTGCTCAGATTGGCACACGCTGACGTACTCGTCTCACCCGCATTCGTTTTGATCAATCGATTCAAACCGTCATAACAGAAGCTTTCAGCTTGGTTATAAGAATTTGTAGTTGAATTATTTGCGATTGGTGTTCCTGGCTTTCCACTTAGATTTTGTCGATATTTCAAATTTCCAACGGCATCCCATCCATAATTATTATTTTGAACATTAGTTAGATTAAGTGCATTCAGTGTTTTCTGATTAGTTAACAACCCTGTACGTATGTCGTAATTGTTAACCGTGGATAAACCGTTCCCACGCAACTCTTTGGTGACTTGACCAAGAACGTTTGCTTCCTGTATCAACTGAAATGTTCTACCGGTGGCAACATCAGTAGTCTTATACGCATAACCATAATTGTTATAGTGAGTTTGTGTACCGCTCTCTAACTTTTTGCCTGTTAAATCAGTGACGACACCATCAAGTGCATCAAATTGCATGGAGACGCGCCCCAATGAATCATACCGTGTATTGCTTTGGTACCCCTTATTACTTCCTGGATAAAAAACGGTGCTCTGAGTAGGCAGCCCTGATACTGTGTCAAAATCCAATAATGTTTTGTGACAGCTAGCATCAGTTTCACTACAGCTAGCTGTTTGATCTTGAATATGTGTTTCAACTGCAGTATTCGTCAGGTTTGTAGCAGAATTGATTAAGGTTGCTGTCAATCGCCCTTTGACGGCCCTGCCGTCAATTGATGGTTGATGTGATCCTAATCCGCCTTCATAGAACCATTGTGAAAAACCTTCAATCGCGTTAGACGCTAAATAATCTGTGCGACCTATCATCCGGCCCAATTGATCATAGTAATTTTTTACCATCTGTCCTTTTGGATCAGTTTGTTCAATTAGTTCACCAAAACCATTGTAGCGGTAATACCACCAGCCTCCTTTTTTTGGGGTTGCACCAATAACTTGATCGCAAGTAGAGCTGGCATTACCGACGAAACCACCCTTGTCTGGATCATGCATTGCCACTTTACGACCAAGGGCGTCATAACATATTTGTACAGTAACGCTTGTTCCATCAGCGGTTGTTTTCGTTTTTGTAAGGTTTCCGAAAAGATCATATTCGTATTCGACAATACCACCCAGATGATCTTTTACTTTTCCAAGTTGACCAAGGCCATCACGATATTCTACGCGTTCTTGACTTAGCGAATTTGTCAGGGTTGTTTGGTTTCCGGCGTAAACAATTGTACTTTCTGACAAATCAGGTGCTTTTACTTTAACAATACGACCAAGGTGGTCATAAGTATTTTCCGTCCAATAGTCAGCGGTAGCACCGGAAAAAGGAACCGATTGACGTTTTATCCGATTCAGATTGTCGTACTCTGTATCCACATGAATAAGCGTTCCATCAAAACCCACTTTACTCGAACGGATAACACGTCCAAGTACATCGAAGTATTCATACGACTTACTACCGCCGGCGACGCGTTTGTAAGCACGATATTTAGCTCCAGTTGGACAGGCAATAGAACTACTGCAAAAACTTGTTTCAACCCGCGACCACGCGCCTGATGGATCTTTACGCAAGTATTCAGAGCCCATCGCGTCATAAAATACTTTGCTTTGCATACTATTTATATCAGTTGCTTCCTTAACATTGCCGTATGCGTCACGGGTATTAATAGTAGATGTTTGATTCAAATCATTAGTAGTGGACTGAAGATAACGGCCATTCTCAAATATATGATTGACATTACGTGTTTGTGTTGTGTCGCTAGCGCTGGTAGTAATTTTGTTTTTATTACCAAATACATCATATTCATAAGTAGTTGTTGAGGCTGCCAGAGAGCCAGCGGAAACCGTTTCGGTTTGCAATAGATATTCCGCGCCTTTTGGATCATTAGCACCGTAATACGTAAATAAAGATGTGCGAGAAACTTCAGTTTCTGCATCTCGCTTTGATGTTACTGTTGAAGATGTTAATCGACCAAACTGTTTTTCTTTAACCGATGTGCCATAACTGTTTGTAGTTTGTTTGGTTAGCGTTGTCGCAACTGTACTATCAGCTTTTTTGCCAGAGGTCGTTACTTTGGAAGAGGTTAAATTCCCATAATCATCAAATTCGTTTTCCGTTGTAACAGACTGGAGTTCAGTTCCATTTGCATAGTCATATGAAAACTCTTCTGCTTTTTTGAGTTTCGTTTGAAAGTATTTGGCACTTCCTGACGTCGTTGATACGAAATCCCAAGTATTAATGGATTTACTTAAAATTATTGCATCTTTCGTATCGCTTTTATAAACAACTGTTGCTAATGGATTGCCTATGAACGGGAAATCTTGGCGATAAGTAGTAACTGTTGTAATACCTGTCTGAGCATCAACAGTTTTCAATGTATTAAAACCTAAAAAACCACGTCCAGATGCCTGAAGTTTTGCTTCCGCGTAGTAGTAATTAATCTTGCTTGTTGCTGAAGTATCTACATTGTTTGGTGTCTCGCCTGCCTTAGGGACACTACTCTCAACACTCGTCACAATGGATGTTGATCCATTTACCTCCAGCACAGGTTTACCTTTTGTTTGATTATTGGATTCCAAAGTCACATTGCCTGCCGGCAACACCCAACCTCCATTAAGCTGCGCATAAAAATCATTCGAGTTATGCACCACTGTAGAATAGGTAGGTGCACATTGGGAACTGGAACTTGGGTAGCATGGGTTGGCGTGAACAGTAGTAGTAGTTTTAAGATTTACATCAGTAGTTTTATAGTGTCCGCTACTAGCCAAAGTTCCATAGGAGATTGTTGTGATGTTACCTAAACCATTATCAATTGAATAAATGTTGGTGTGGTGTGCATTTCCGGTATACGGATAATTTCCGCTGGATGCGCTCAATCCAGTAGCGGTTACTTTAGAATAATCAACGATTCCATCACCATTGATATCTTGTAACAAGTTCGATTCATTTTGGTTAACTACCACCGAAATGCTCACAACAATATCTGCTGGGTCGCCCCACAAGCGTCCCATTAATTTTTTAGTGTTTTGATCAGACCAAATAACATCAATATAGCCATCATTATTTACATCTAAATATTGAGGTGCGGCATTCGAAGGTACGGTGACCCATAAATTAGCTGCATTAAACCCGGCGCCATTATTAATCATGTAGTAGATGTTATTTATACTACGGTATGTGATATCAGACAAACCATCTCCGTTAATATCAACTGGAGTTATGTCTGCATCCGGTAAGCGTATATTTCCATAATTCGTTAATGTGTCTCCGGCACGGATGAGTGCATAATAATTATTGACGGGAACATAGATTGGCTGCGGTGCGGAGGGTGCCGAACAGGTACCATATTTAAAATAATTACCTATAAAATCAACCATCCCGTCACCGTTAAAATCAGCTACCTTTGTCGGAGCCAATTTTTTTTCGTAAGAAGGCTCATTACAGGTCAAATTCCTATTTAACGGACCAATCAATCCGGGATAGTTTTCCTTCAGCCCCCAATTAAAATTTCTAACTGCACCAAAAGAATATGCATTGGCAGAAGTATTTGGCTGCGAATTTCTTACAAGTAATTTATAACCATTTCCATCCGCAGCATCTGCTAAACCATCGCCATCAACGTCAACAAAATTTGTGTTTATTCCAGCTACACCAATATCAATCTTGGTCAAGTTATCATCAAGAATTTGCCATTCCCCTAGCGGCCTCGGGGTTGACAAATACACATTCCATTTCCCGCCGTTATAAACGGCTACGTCTTGCCGACCGTCCGCGTTATAATCCAAGGTTGAGATACGAAAATATCTGGTATCGACGTTCGAAAAATAAATAGAAGATGATCCTAACCCCGTATATTTAACATTTAAAATAAGTTGAGCGGATTCGGTTGACCCAGATTCAAATGTCAAGTACACCAGATCTTGTTTCCCATCCCCGGTTAAATCCGCAAAGAAGTGGCTTAGTAACTGTCTTTGCGCATTTGTAGTTGTGAAATTAACGGTATGAATTTGGTTACTAAAATTCAAAGTTGAACCGCCACCCCATGAAAATGTAGTGGGTTTAAAACAGTCTCCAGCACCATTACACTCTGTGATTTTTTGAAGGCGACTTATGTTATTTCCGTACTGAGTTTTAGTAGTTGCTGTATCAATGTAACCAAGATTATAACGACGAACTTCGTTTCCGTTATCCTGAACCAAAATTTGATTGAGACGCTGTGTTTGCTTGAACTCATAACCAGCTACATAAGCTGAAGAAACATTAAATGGTCCTTCATAATTGAAGGTTATGACTGTTTTATAGGTGTTGGCAACAGGGATAGCAGACGGGTTCTTATTTACTTCAGGGTAAGAGTAATAAATATTTTTTAATCGTTGGCCTGTGGTTGAATCACCCTCATAATCATAATCAATGCCGTTACCTACGTTATCTTGAAAACGACTTTGAGCCCAAGTCAGAGTTGTTCCTACACCAGCTGTGGAATTATAAAATTTGGATTTGTTTGTCAATCCGTAAAAAGTTTCAGAGCCATCTTTTGCGGTGACCTTGAAATATCCAGTACCGTTATAAACGTCACCGACAGCCACAATTTCAGCAAAATTATTCAGCTCTGTTTTATATTTACTGTTATTTGCCCCCTGATCTCCTGATGTCAAAATTAAACGTTGTCCATCAAGGCAAAAACGATCTTCAGATGTCCATGTGATTGGCTTCATTGCCATGTCTTGAACCAAGGTCTGGCGACAGCGCGAAATACTGGAAAATGCTGTCAATGACCATCCTTTACCCAAAACACCAACCCCAGAGCCACTTGCATAATTAAGCGAAACTTCTGGTGTAACGCCCGCGGTGCCTTGCGGTAACTGAATAGGAATCGTGTAATTAGCTGAGCCTGATTCGTCTACTCGAAACTCTCCACCAATCGTGCCCACATGATAAGAAACGCCATCATTGAGATCTAACGGGACATTGGGTCGCACACTACCAGCAATTACTTCAAATTGAGTTGTTGGTACTCCATTTCCATTTGCCAAGTAAGCCATTTCACCGAATTCAGAAGAATATGAACCCAATACGACATCGGCCAAACCATCTCTGTTGATATCTTCAACTCGCAATTGGATATTACGATTGCTTACTTCAGGGTAATTGGCCACCGGGTAAGTTTGGGCGTAAACAGGTAAAGAACTATTTGATGAAGATGTTAAAAATAATGAAGGGGCCGAGATATCAGCACCACGTATAAAGATATGTTTGTTACCGCCATCTGCTGATGACCAAATTACAAAATCAGACGAATTTGTCGCTAACCGCAACGCACCTGAATTTATTTTATCGGCGAGCTGCTGATCTGAAAGTATCAGCAACACCGGCGAGGCATAATCCCCTCCATTTCGATACACGACAAAACTATCTTGCGGTTTCACTTTTATGGGTGTTGCAATATCACCATGCAAAATCAGAAAAAATGGCTTTTGATAAAAATAGTAATCGCTGCCACCATCTCCATTTACATCACCAATATAAATGTCATAGTTATCCTGTTTTATTTCTGCTGCGAGAGCAGGAAAAGCGAGCAAAAACAATCCAACAACACTAAGCAATCTTGTTAAAAAGACAAACATGACATCTCCATTTGGTGGCAAACCACAGCCCATGATTTTTATGATCTAAATTTCTATTCCAACAAACAAAAACCAGAGCGCTTTTCAGCGCTCTGGTTTTGGTAAAACAATATCGGTAAAACTAAAAATTAAGCAGGCAACAATTCTTTCACTGCATCACGCTCTTCTTGCAATTCTTTTTCGGTTGCAGTCATGCGAGCGCGAGAGAAATCATTGATCTCAACGCCTTGAACGATTTCCCAATCGCCGTTTTTGCATACAACCGGGAATGAGTAGATCAGGCCTTTTTCGATGCCGTAAGAACCATCGCTGTATACACCCATGCTCACCCAATCGTTTGCTGGAGTGCCGAGCGCCCAATCGCGGATGTGGTTGATTGCAGCGTTTGCAGCAGAAGCAGCAGATGAAGCACCGCGCGCAGCGATGATGGCAGCACCGCGTTGTTGTACGGTTGGGATGTAATCCGCTTCGTACCAGGCTTGGTCAACCAGGCTCAGTGCTGGCTTGCCATCGACCAGAGTGTTGTGCAGGTCTGGATATTGGGTAGAAGAGTGGTTACCCCAGATCAACGCTTTGGTGATGTTGTTAATGCTGGTACCGGTTTTGGTTGCCAACTGTGACAGTGCACGGTTGTGATCCAAACGGGTCATTGCAGTGAATTGACGTGGGTTGATGTCCGGCGCGTTGCGTTGTGCGATCAATGCGTTGGTGTTTGCAGGGTTGCCAACTACCAATACTTTGATGTTGCGTGATGCATGGTCGTTGATCGCTTTACCTTGTACAGAGAAGATCGCGGCGTTGGCAGCCAGCAGGTCTTTACGCTCCATGCCTGGGCCACGAGGACGAGCACCTACTAATAAGGCATAGTCTGAATCTTTGAAAGCTACTGCCGGGTCGTCAGTAGTTACGATGCCGGCCAACAATGGGAATGCACAGTCATCCAATTCCATCGCCACGCCTTGCAAAGCCTTAAGGGCCGGAGTGATTTCCAGTAATTGAAGGATTACTGGTTGGTCTTTACCCAACATGTCGCCAGCGGCAATACGGAACAATAATGAGTAGCTGATTTGGCCAGCGGCGCCAGTGACGGTAACTCTTACGGGTGCTTTCACGATGAGACTCCATTTATTCGGGTGATATTGGAAGGAAACGAAAGTTCGGCATTGTGTGCCGGGGGTTTGTTACATAGGACGGGTGGGCATTATAGGCATTTGCCTGAAAAATTCATCCCAAGAATGACACTAAATGCCCCTCGGGATGAATAAAAGTGAGAATGATTCGCGAAACTAACCAGGTGTTACGTTCATCCGATAACGCGGCGATGAGTGTTGTTTATAGACTATGCGCCAGGGCCACAATCAAGACAGGAATTCCCGCCCGCCCCACCCATGCGCAACTTATGGTGAAGATCCTTTAACGCAGTTCTTACACCCTCTTCTAAAACGGGGTGATAAAACGGCAGTTCAAGCACTTGTTGTACTGTCAAACGTAATTGGATTACCCAAGCCAATTGATGGGCAATATGTTCTGCAGCTGGGCCAAATATTTCAGCCCCTAACAACAATCCACTCCCCTGCTCCCCATAAACACGCAGCAACCCGCGGTTTTTATTCATGATGCGAGCACGCCCCTGGTCTTCAAAACTGACTTCACCGATAGCGTAACAATTGCAATTTCTCCGCACTGATTCGAGATTTTGCCCAACACTCGCAATTTGTGGGTCGGTGAAAACAATACTTAAGGGAATACGGCGCGTACCCGCACGAATATCATCCGGGTTTCTTAATGATCGGCCAGCGTTGCCACCTGCAATGCGCCCTTCATCAACAGCTTCATGTAATAAGGGCACATCATTCGAAACGTCACCTGCGATATAGATTGTTGAGTTTCCACATTGCCCTGTGTAGCAGTTATAAAGCGGTATACCATTTCCATCTATCGCCAAATCAGCATGATCCAACGCGAGCCCTTCAATATTCGGACGGCGACCGGTGGCCGCCAACACATAATCGAAATGCTCTTCAATCATTCCCCTTTCACGGTGACGGTATTCGATAACAACGCTATTTTTTTCTTCACGGATAGATCTCGTTTCCGCATTCAAATCCAGATAAAACTCGCGATTGAATTCCATATCTGCACAGCTACTGATTGCTGGATCCTGAATTGCTGCCAATTCGCCGCTTTTTCCAAACACAGCGACCTTCACTCCCAATCGGCTTAATGCTTGACCCAGCTCCAACCCAATTACACCTGGACCAAAAATAGCAATTGATTTTGGTAAGGTTTCCCATTCAAAAATATTATCGCTGATTAATAAACGAGAACCTGCTGCTTTTAGAAAATCCGGAATGGTAGGCGACGAACCCGTCGCAATAATAATTCGCGCTGCCGTTATATGTGTCACGCTGCCATCATTCTTCGTCACTTCCAATTCGGTCGATGAAACAAATTTGGCATAGCCGTGTAATTTGTGGTTCTCCGGGAAATCAGCGACCGATTTAAGTACTGAACCCACAAAATGATCTCGCTCATTGCGCACGCGCTGCATGACTGCTGCGCCATCAATAACGGGCGCGGCGTAAGTAATCCCGAAGATATTTCCCTGCTGCCCATGATGGGCATAATCGGCCGCTGCAATTAATAATTTGCTCGGCATACAACCAACACGGGCACAGGTAGTACCGTAGTCGTTTGCTTCTATTAATAAAATGTTATCAGTATACTTTTTAGCAGCACTATACGCACTTAAACCCGCCGTACCGGCACCAATAATTGCAACATCAACTTTACGCGTAGGCATGCCTTGTCCTCATCAAAAAAACGATATTAGAAGCCGAGGGAAATGTGACGCTGTTCAAACGTGCAAACATTGAGTCCTCAACAGATAAGGCTATGCAATAAAAATTCCAGCGAGCTAAATACTTGAAAGAACGGAACAAATACACTAAGACAGAATATAAGCCGGTAAATTTGCTTCAATATCTTGAAAAAAATTCATAAATTTGCAAAATCAGCGCATCACCAACATCTCCTTGATTGATCATCCATGAGCGACGAGTCTCCCTGTTTAACCTGCGGTGCCTGCTGTGCAGCATTTCGAGTTTCCTTTTACTGGGGAGAATGTCAAAGCGCCGGGGGTTTGGTGCCCGATGAGTTAACACTCCAGGTCACACCACATCATGCCTGTATGAAAGGTACTGATAAAAATCCGGTGCATTGTGTTGCTTTGGTGGGTACACCCGGCAAGCGCGTCAGCTGCAACATCTACGAAAATCGCTCAAGCACATGCAGGGAATTTGATATTTTTAATGAAGATGGGAGTGTGAATGAGGCTTGCACGCGGGCAAGGGCGATTTATGGATTAAGTAGCTTGCAAGTCAACCAATTGAAATTCGTCCAGCTTGAGACAACAGATTAAAATAATCCATGAGGTCATGATTTTCGTCGAATTTAGCCGTCTGAGGATTCCTTGTCTTTCCCGCTAATAAATTGAGAATTACATTGCGCTGATAATGAAACTCGTACCTTTCATATTTAAAACTTGAATGATTAATATCTGTTCGCAAAAGTGATAAATAAAAATCAAATATATCACGAATATTAAATTCAACATTCTTGTCAATATGACCTGATTCCTGCCGCCGAGACTGTAACATCGCCGCCCTTGTACTTAATACATTCTTAGAAAAAATTTCATTTAGTTGAGTATCATTCTTGCGTTCAAAAAAAATGTCAGCAGCAACACCAAACTTATGTTTAATGCAAATGAGGAAAAGAATAAAAACAAAATGAATACCATTCTTATCAGACATTAGGCAAATGGTCTTGAATATGGAAAAAACTTGCTCTTGATCTCTAACGGTTAAATTGAAAAATTGAGCAATTTTACTAAAGAGCCCTGCCATACCATAATCTGTTTCTAGAGGTTCGGGGATAAATATTTTTTGTTCAAAAGAAATAGAGTCGAACAAATAATTCGCCATTTTTTCATAATCAGGCATAGCCAATTGATATTCAGCGTAGAAAAATCTTTTTAAGTATGCGTGAGACTCAAAACCTTGCCCATAAATTGCTTTTATTGAGTGCGCCAACTGCCGCGTATCGGAGGCCAGAATAAAAAATATTCCATTAATGGAAAAAAGATGCTTAATCGCTTCCAAAAGCTCAATGGCATAAGTCGGCCTACACCGATCCAATTCATCAACCATAATACAAATTGGCAAATGCAATGCAAAATCGTTACGTATCTCTTTAACAAGAGATTCAACTGCATTTGAGAAGTTATCAATTGCATTTTTTTGAGTAATAAAGCTATCAATCGCAGCTGTACTAACAACTTTGGAAAGTTCATCAGAAGCATCAACGAAAGAACTTTTTACATCATCCGATAAACCCAATTCATCCAACCCCTTCCCCGTAAGCTGTTTTACTAGAACCGAGACGAGAATAGGCAGCGCACTGCTGGAAATTGATGAAAACGCTTTTTTAACTTTAGTTACTTTTTGCGAAACAGATGCATTCTTCCAAAACAACGCAGACAACCCATCGCACACTACAGACACAAACGATAAGAGCGCGTCATTGGAAAAATCATTTTTCCATGCATCAAAATATACCACTGGATGATTTTTTTTAAGCTCTTTATAAAGATTTTTTAAAAACCAAGTTTTTCCATGCCCCCATTCGGAATTAACATTTAATACAAAAGAAGTTTGTTCTTTTTTATCTGAATCGTACAAGCGCTCAATATACCGGCACAAATATTCACCTTCGGCTTTTCGCCCCAGTAAATCGCCTGCCCAGATATCATCTTCAACCTGTACGGCTCGATCCATAGCTAAATTCCCCTGCCAATATTAGTTAGATCGAATAACGAGTTACCAACACCTGATACAACTCATCTTTAAATTCCGGTTTGCTTGCATCCAACGATTGCACCGCTTCGACCAGATGCTCGTTATCCTCGCGGCCATCATGCCAATGCTTGCGATAGCTACCATCTTTATAACCGTGATCCTGACGGAAAAAATTCAATACGTTCTTGCCAACATAGCCACGATAGAGCTGGTCAAAATTCATATTGACGCCAGCCATCAAGCGAGCAAACAGGCCAATATGGAATTGCTTATCGGCAAGAGTCGCGCCGGCAAATTTTTCCAGGTCGAGACGAAAATCTTTTTCGTCAGTGGCGATGATTAATTCTTTTTGCAAGGTAGCGATAATCTCGTCTTGCGCATTACCGGCTTGCAGCAGGATACTTAAACCAAAGTGCCATATATCAATTAATTCCAGTGCAACTTGTTCAGTGTCCGGTGATTGTTTTTTCCACCATTTCCAACCGTAGTGATCCATTAACTCAGCGCACTCCACCCAAATAGCGCGATACCATTCGTAGCCTTGCGCTTGCCAGTTGGCATTGACCTTGGTATTCATGCTGTCTTGCAATTCGAGCATGATTTTTATCTGTTGATATTGTGCAGACATATTTTTGGCCTTAATTGGGAAGATATTGTTTGGCTTTATTGAACAAGCGATAAAAATTTTCGGTAGTTTTTTCCGCTAGTTCTTCAAGGGGAATACCGCGTACATCCGCCACAAATTGCGCGACTTCGCGCACGTATTTTGGCTCATTGGGTTTGCCGCGGTAAGGGATTGGCGCGAGATAAGGAGAGTCAGTTTCTACCAATAAACGATCAATTGGCATATTGCGCACAACATCGCGAATTTGTTCAGCATTTTTAAAGGTAACTATGCCGGAAATGGATATGTAGTAATTCAAATCCAGAGCTGATCTGGCCATTTCCCAATCTTCAGTAAAGCAATGCAATACGCCACTGCTTTCTACACTTCCGTGTTCTTTAATTAATGAAAGCGTATCCGCTTTTGCTTCACGAGTATGAACCACTACAGGTAACCCTAATTGTTTACCGACCCGCAAATGCAATGCAAAACTTTCGTGCTGTAATTCTTTGCTTTCCGTTTCGTAGTGATAATCCAGGCCTGTTTCACCTAGTGCGACTACCTTTGGCTGCTCAGCCCAGGCAATCAATTGTGTTTCTGTTGCTGCCCCTTCTTTTACATCACAAGGGTGAACCCCCACAGACGCGACAACTCGGGAATGCGCTTGGGCAATATCAATAACGGTTTGGATATTTTCCAAACTGATACCGATACACAACATTTGCTGAATACCGCGCGCATGTGCCGCCGCAATGGCTGCGCCCAGATCACCGTTGTAAGGGTCCAGCTTGATGCGATCCAGGTGGCAGTGGGAATCAATCAACATAAATACATCCAAATAAAAAACTGACTTAAAAACACTCGCGCTAAAAATAACGAAGCCAGGCATAACCTGGCTTCGGTGAAACTGGCGGACGCGAATTTTACATCCTGAAGTGATTACATGGTATGGGTAGGTTTGTCTGAACTGAGCATACCTGCCAGGTAGGTTTCAATTTTATTGATGGCGGTATTGTCCTGATCGCTAAACTGCACCCCTATTCCTGCGGCACGGTTACCCTGGGCACCTTTGGGTGTCACCCAAACCACTTTACCGGCCACCGGAATTTTCTCCGGCTCATCCATCAAGCTCAGCAACATGAATACTTCATCGCCCAGTTTGTAATTTTTATTGGTTGGGATAAACATGCCTCCATTTTTTACGAAGGGCATGTAGGCTGCATATAACACAGCCTTATCTTTAATCGTGAGGGAAAGTATGCCGTTACGGGCACCACCACCAATCGGTTGCATAACAGATCCTGCTTCTTGGTTTCGTTGAACCCGACTGCTTTGACCAGCACTCTGGTCAGGAGTAAGGGTCAGGGGTCAAGCTGCGACACTAATAGATTAGCTCACTAGTGTCCAGACGCCATTGCACGATTCGTGCTGGCGCGCACCAAAGCGCCCCAATCCAGCAATATTTCCTCTAATAACAATTGCTTATTGGGGTTCGCCCCACTCAATAATTGACGTTTGGATAACAATATTTTTTCAATATATCGATGTAGGAGCATTAAGTTCAGGTGACTTAATCGATCACGCCATTCAATTGGCGCCAACTCGATCTGGGCATCTGTCGCACCTGCACGCCAACGAGCCAAACTATGCAATAGTCCTAACAGCCATTCCACAACACCAACAACATCGCCGCCCTGCCAGCTTGCAGCAATTTCGATAGCTGACACTTGTCCCATTGTTAAGCGGACAAATTGCTGCAAGGTTTGTTCACGCTGTTCCAGCGCATCTCCCTGCAGCAATGCTAACGCCGTCAACGGTGCGCCGCGTGCAGCGACGAGTAATGCATCTGGTGTTGTATTGGCCCCCACCATCAATGGTGATATCCAATGAATAACCTGCTCATTGCGCGGCATCGGTATTTTGCGCATTTGGCAACGACTGCGAATGGTGGGTAAAACGGAGCTGGGTGCATGGGTCACTAGCAACAGCAATGTATTAGGTGCGGGTTCTTCAAGCGACTTTAATAATGCATTCGCTGCATTTCCATTCATTGCTTCAGCTGGTTCGATAATGACCACCTTATACCCGCCTTGCTGCGCCGTTTTACCCAGCGATTCGGTCAGCTCGCGCACCTGATCCACTTTAATGGCCTTACCTTCTTCCTCCGGCTCCAGCCATAACAAATCGGGATGCGTTCGGGATTTATTCAATTCACATCCCCGGCATTTACCACAGACGGTTCCTTCTACAGGTGACGCACACAGTAGTAATTGCGCCAACGCATCCGCTAAATGACGCTTCCCAATCCCTTTGGGGCCCGCAATCATCATCGCATGGGGTAATTTTTGCGCGGCGATTTGCTGTACTAGATGTTGCCAATCCGCCAATTGCCAAGGATATGGATGGATAGGCCAAACATGGGATGAAATAGAAGAATCGCTCATTGATCGCTCAATTATTAATGGCTGAACAAAAATTTGGGCAAGCTTAGCAAATTTGCGATAATCCGCGCCCGCTTAAATTCTGCCCAGGCTTGATAATGACCGATTTCCCGCTAGAGATTTTGTATCTTGATAACGATCTATTAATCGCGAATAAACCGGCCGGCTTATTGTGCGTTCCCGGCAAAGGCCCGGAAAAGCAGGATTGCCTTTACAATCGGGCATTAAAGTTCAACCCCAATGCACGCATTGCCCACCGGTTGGATCAAGGAACCTCCGGTATTGTGATGTTTCCCCTGAACTACCTCACCCTGAAAAACCTTACCCATAAGTTTGAAGCGAGAGAAATCCATAAACGTTACATCGCTGTGGTTGAGGGGTTGGTTGAGCAAAATGAAGGGGAAATCAAGCTTCCTTTAATTTGTGATTGGCCCAATAGGCCCTTACAGAAAGTTTGTTTTGAACATGGGAAATCTGCACACACCCGTTATCAAGTCATCGAGCGTAACGCCGTGGAAAATACCACCCGGGTGCTATTGGAGCCCGTTAGCGGACGTACCCATCAATTACGTGTCCATATGTTAAGTCTCGGACATCCAATGCTTGGTGATGGTCTTTATGCACCTGATACGATTCGGGGAAAAGCACCACGACTTTTACTGCATGCCCAACAACTATGGTTAGATCACCCCATCACAGCTATTCCGATTAATATTGAAGTACCAGCCGATTTTTAAAAATTTTCCACAGTTTCTCTTAGAAAAATTTGTAACTATCCCTTTCCAAAGAATAAGAAATCCATCTATAGCCTCTCCAGTTTATTGCCTAGGCTTATAAAGTTCATGCCAATAAGCCACATAAGGCGTGATTTTGTTATAAAAAAATCAGATTCACTGGAGGCCTCATGAAAAAATCATTACTTAGTCTTGCCCTTGTTTTAACCAGTAGCCAGTTAATGGCAACAGAACTCTACAACGGCAGGATCAGTGGAATGGCAGGAGCCGGTTACGTCACCGGTGGTTATAGTGATGGACTGTTATTTAACCCTAGCCTGGCAGCAAGTTATAAAGAAAAAGATGATTTTGCACTAGTTATTAATGGTGGTGGCCTGGGATCAGATAAGGATGACTTGATTGACGGATTAGAGGATCTTGTCGACTTTACGGATTACCTCAAAAACGCAACCGACCTTGATGAAAGTGATGCTGATAGATTGAAAGAATTGATGGCAAATGTTGATGAACGCACATTGAGTGCATCCGTCGGCGCAAGTGTGGTAATAGCTATTCCTAACTCCTTTGTTTCTGCTGCATTGGTAGCAAAAGCTACAGGTACCGTGGGGATTGCAGCGTATATTGATGAAGATGATTACGAGCTTATTGATAACAGTGTCAATGACCCCTTCGAGCCGGAGGATCTGAATTCTTCCGTATATGGTAGCGGTGTAATTTTGCGCGAGACGGGTATCGCGCTGGCAAAAAGTTTTGAACTCGCCAATGACAACCAATTACTCATCGGCGTCACGCCAAAACGTGTGAAAGTAGAAACCATCGTTTATGAAGCGACAGTTGCTGATTACGATGAAGACGATCTGGATGCAGACGATTACACCGTTGAAAGTAATGCAAGCAATCTCGACGCAGGTGTTACCTATTTATCCAGAAAAATGCGTTACGGGCTAACAATCCAAAACATCAAAAGCGATTCTTTCCGAACTATTTATGACGAAACCTACGAGCTGGACACTCGCTCAACAGCAGCCATTGGTTACGTCAGTGAAAAATTCAAAGCGGAAGCGGCAATGGATCTTGATGCCCATACAACGTTTGGTTTGGGTGGCGAAAGCCAGATGCTTCGTGCTGGTGTAGAGCTAAGCCCCCTCGGCTGGTTACAACTTCGCGCAGGAATACAACGCGATCTTGAGGACACGTTGCCTGATGCATATTCACTCGGTTTGGGTATTTCGCCATTTGATACAGTAAATATTGATATTGCGGGATTCAGTGGTTCTGATGAAGTTGTTGGTGGAGCAATCCAGATAGGATTACGGCTATAAAATAAACCTGGAAGATTTTATTTTTGAAATTGATAGCCCCTGTCTTTCAGGGGCTGCGATTGATAAAAAATTTGTAGAATTACCTTCTCTTATCAAGCGCTGAATAATGTGTTCAACACACTATCAATTTCTGCCTGGACTTCAGCCAGGGTTTTGCCGGCGTTAATGACGCGATAACGCTCCGGAAAAACATCTACCCGTTGTTGATAGGAACTTCTCACACGCTCAAAAAAGCTGATTGTTTCGCTTTCAAATCGATCCAGCTCGCCCCGTTGGCGTGCACGGTTTAACCCAAGCTCAACATCTATATCCAGAATAAGCGTCAAGTCCGGACGCAGTTCACCCTGGACCAGCACTTCCAATTGTTCAATTATCGCTTTGCTCAAGCCTCGTCCGCCGCCCTGATAGGCATAAGTTGCATCGGTAAAACGATCACTTAATACCCATGCACCGCGTTCAAGTGCAGGCAAGATTACTTGATTTAAATGCTGGGCGCGTGCCGCAAAAACCAACAATAGCTCTGCCGTTTCGTCAACCGCCTCTTCGCGCTTGCTTAACAATAAATGACGGATTTCTTCCGCCAGTGGTGTGCCTCCAGGCTCCCGGGTCACAACAACATCCAGGCCACGCGCTAATAGCCAGTCGCGAACATAAGCCAGATTAGTGCTCTTACCGACACCTTCGGTACCTTCTATTGTTAGAAACTTGCCATTTTGCATAGGTCTTACTTCATCAAAAAAATTAATCGGACGAATCATTCCTTCCCTCTCGGGGAGCGCGTATCATACCGGCTTTTTGACCGCCTACTCGCTTTATTCACCCGCTTTGCCCTCAAGGGAGACGCATCATGATTACTTTACATACTAACTACGGCGATATAGTTATCGAACTGGATTTCGAAAAAGCGCCAAACACTGCCGCCAACTTCAAACAATATGTTGAAGAAGGTTTTTATAACGGCACCATTTTTCACCGCGTAATTGATGGCTTTATGATTCAGGGCGGTGGTTTCACCGAAGATTTTGAGCAGAAAAAAACCCGCGATCAAATCCAGAATGAAGCTGATAATGGTTTATCCAATGTAACGGGAACATTGGCGATGGCGCGCACTAACGATCCGCACAGCGCCACTGCACAATTTTTCATTAACGTAAAAGATAACCACTTCCTCAACCACTCAGGTAAAAACGCATCAGGCTGGGGCTATTGCGTATTCGGCAAAGTCGTTGATGGTATGGATGTCGTTAATAAAATTAAAGGTGTAAAAACTGGCAGCAAAGGTTTCCATCAAGACGTACCTAAAGAAGCCGTCATTATTCAATCTGCCACCATCGCTTAAGATGCCAACGATTTTTATTTCCGATTTACATCTTCACGAATCACGCCCGCACATTACGCGGGCGTTTTTTCATTTCCTGCATTCAAAAGCAAGACATGCCGAAGCACTGTATATCCTCGGTGATTTTTTTGATGCATGGATTGGCGATGATGATGATGCAGAACTGCCCAATATTGTCGCTATTGAACTGCAAGGTTTGGCACAACACGGAACAGCTATTTATTTCCAGCATGGAAATCGTGATTTTCTATTGGGCCAAAGTTATGCGCACAAAGCACGCATGACACTACTGCCCGAGCAAACTGTTATCGACTTATACGGAACACCCACATTGCTACTGCATGGGGATACGCTTTGCACGGCAGACACGGAATACCAACAATTCCGCAGTATGGTGCGTAGCAATCAATGGCAGCAACAGATTTTGTCCCAACCGCTGTCTGCTCGCCGCGCCCTTGCTGCGCAGCTTCGCGAAAAAAGTCAAAGTATGAATAGCATGAAAGCGGAAGATATTATGGATGTAACACCCGCTGAAGTGATTTCACAAATGACGCAAGCGAATGTTACGCGTCTGATTCATGGGCACACTCACAGACCTGCAATACATGCATTGGAAATCAATGGCCAACCCGCTGAACGTATCGTACTTGGTGATTGGCATACCCATGTATGGGCAATAAATGCTACCGAAAATGGTTGCGAATTGGTTAATTGGCCAATCGATTAAATATCTGCCAAATAAAAAGCCTCCAAGGAGGCTTTTTAACAGAACCTTATTTTATTCAGGATTTGAAACAATCAACTTCGATTAGTAATTACGTATAAGCCACCGATAATAATGAACATCGGCCACCAGGTTCCCCAGGACAAATCAATCAGAAAAATCAGTGCAACAAAAATAATTGCTACCGTGGAAACCAATGCATTTAATGTTGCAGCTCCAAAACCTTCACGCCTGTAGCAGCGAATTGCTAACTGAAGCGGACCGATAGCGAGGAGCAAAATAAAAAACGCCCACCAGTTATGGAAGTCCAGAAAAAACAACTCAACACCCAAATTACGTGCAAGTAGCAACCCGCCAATAATGACCACGGCAAGACCTAAAGGCCAATTCGAGGATACCTTCTGCGTTTTTTTAATCTCGGAGGTAGCCGGCAAAGACTGTGGTTGTGAAGGTTGCTGTGGTTCCTGTTGATCAAGAGAAGTCATTGTGAGTTCCTGAATGATAGTTACTGGTAACAATCTTTAGGACACCATAAAAGCAAATTTGGATTCAGAACACCAGTAACTTTTTGGTGGTTATACCTTGAACTTGTAAAGTTCATCATGAAGTGAGCTGGCCGCATCAGCCAGCTGTTGTGATGACCCGTCAACCTTACCGGTTAACTCAGTCGCGTGCTGTGCGTACTGCATAATATTGTCTGCATTGTTACTGATCTCGCTTGACACTTTTGACTGTTGCTCCGCAGCACCGGCGATTTGGGTATTCATTTCCGACATTTCAACAATCGCACGATCAATTTTTTTCAATGCCGCACCGGCCAAACTGGCATTGGATACAGAATCTTCAGCAATTCTCTGGCTTTTATCCATTACAGTAGCTGCACGCGTAGCGCTTTGTTGCAAGGCAGAAATCATGCCTTGAATTTCCTTGGTTGATTCAGCGGTTTTGAAAGCAAGTTCACGCACAGAGTCAGCTACTACCGCAAACCCTCTACCCTGCTCTCCTGCGCGCGCTGCTTCAATCGCCGCATTTAATGCCAACAAGTTAATTTGCTCTGCGATACCTTTGATCACACTAACAACACTGGCGATATTTTCACTGTTTTGATTTAACTGACTAATCACGCCTGCAGAATTTTTTACTTCCTCCGCCAAATGATTAATGGATTCAATGGTGGTTCCAACCACATTCAATCCATCTTCACTGTAAGTACGCACTTGCGCAGTTTTGGCAGCTGCACTATTCGCCAGACTGGCAACCTCGCGAATAGATTTAGACAGCTCAACCATGGCACCAGCCACTAATCCCACTTCTGTTACTTGTTTTCGCGACAATTCACTGTTGTTATTTGCCAAGCCGGTTAACGTTTTGGCTTGATCATTAAACAAGTTGCCCATATCAATAACGCGAACCAACAAATTACGCAGGCTATCAATAAACAAATTAATGGATTGGCTGAGATTACCTAGCTCATCTTGATAGGCAACAGGAACCTTATGTGTTAAATCACCTCCATCACCTGCTAATGCGGTAATGAATACAATCATTTTTTTAATGGGATCGACCATTAGTCGTGGGGTGAAAAGCCAGATCGCAAAACTAATCAGTATGGTTGCGCCAATAATCAAAATCATAATATTTCGACTACTACTCACCAGCGAGTGAGATTCATCAACCGTTGCATTTGCTGTTTGCTCTACTTGCCTTTTGAGCGCATATATCTCATTGCGCATTTCCATAAAAGCCACATTTGCATCTTTAAAACTGACTTCGATGGCAGTGGTACGACCAATACGGGTATTCGCCTCGCGTTCGGAGGCAACGGTGTAGGTTAATTTTTCCCATTTATCGCGGGCAATTTCATAATTGCTATAACGTTGGTTAATTGCATCGTCTTTCACAAGAACATGAAAATCACTTAATTTTTTTCTGGCGCTTTCAATACTTTGTTTATGACGATCAATGGCAGCTTTAAAATCAGGCGAGCCCGCATTTAAAAACAACATGCTGCGCTCTTCTACTAATGCTTTATGAACATCTGCATCTGCTTCAAGCAAATATCCCACCGCAAGTAAATTTATGTCGCGAATCTCGCTGACCTTATCATCAATCACACGAAACCGCTCCATAGCAAAAAATCCCATCAGTATTACCAGAAAACTGATAATACTGATGGGAATTAACAGCTTGGTACGAATGTTTAATCCATAAAACCAGTTCACGGGAAAACCTATTGTGCTGCTTCCAGCTCATCCAGGTTGACACCAATCGTTAATACACCGATTGCTTTACCGTCTGCGATGACTGGCACCGAAACCTGAATCAAATAGGCATTGGCACTATCATCAAACTCCGCCGCGGCGACAAATACTTCACCACTACCACCCTTAAACGCCTTGGTGAATTTTTCTTCATCCCCTTGCCAGTAGTCCGATGTTTTATTTGTCATGGCGACATTTGCGCCTTGGTTGTCCATCAAGAACAATTCAAAATAAAAAGGTTGTGAAGATTCAATTTTTGCCAATTCCTTTGCTGGCTCGTTCTCCATTATCTCTTTCATACCAGCATCAACACCGGTTTTGGCCATCCACTCCGCGTCACGTTTTTTAATGGCATCCAATCCTATCGCTTTAGCATTTTGTGCTTTAACAGCCGCAACCAGCACAGGGTTCTCACCTAGCTTTTGCAAATCCGGAAGATGTTTTGTGAGCGCAGCGGGAACCTCTTCGGCTGGAGCAGCCAACAGCGATTGTGCATACCCGAACGCAATAATTATTCCCAACTGCAATATCGTCTTCATTATTTTCATGTGGCAGGTCTCACAATAAAGATTAATACGCCAAAAAAAATAAACTGGCGCGCCGGTGAATTTAAGTAAAGAGGATAAACAGCGAGAGTCAAGCAGCGAATGTAGCTTTGGAGAAATAAGGCTACACCATTCAATAAATGGAGTAGCCACACAGAATTAATGTTGTTTATTGACTAACTCTTCCGCAGCATTGACTAAAAAAATATAACTTGCAGCCAAATTAACCACGTATTCATTTTGCCCCCAGAAGAACGGCCAATCTTCATGGTTTTCCGGATAATCCGGTTTGAGAATTAATATTCCCGGCACAATGCCACCGGATATAAACGAAAAATCGGCTCGATTCATACCGTAGGCAACCTCTTTGGAACGAGTCCCCACATTCGATACTAACGATAAATTATGTGCTGGATGAGTTCCGTATAAAAAATTCAATCCCTGTAATACCGATTCACGACTTACCAGATCCGGGAATGCTTTATGGATATAGTAATTATTAATCGCATGACGAATTACCCAACCACTTCCAGCCCACCCGCCCTCAGTAATGGGAACACCAAATGGATTCTTACTTTCAATATCGACGAGATCTTTTTGATAGCTCAGGGTTTTGGTTTTTAATTGTTGTTTGAAATTTTTATTCATGTATGGAATAGCGCGTACAAACCAGGATGCATTCCCGGAAAACTCTACCTGTGCCAATAACTGTTCGATAACTTGTGCATATTTAGTCTCACCTGTCGTAATCAACAATTCAGTTGCTGCTTTTAATTGTTCATGCTCAAGCTTTCCGCCGGTAGTATTGCCGTATTTAAATGAATCCGGTTTTGATTTGGCCTGCTCTTCTGCCCACACTTTTTTAGCCGTATCGATACTCTCTTTTGCCAGAGCATTGTTAAAATCTTTCAAAGCACGACTAGCAGCAGCCAGCGCCGCTGCCGAACCGTAATTTAATGATGATGATTTGCTGGTAAAGGCCCAGCGATCATCAAACTTTCCGCTCCTGGTTCTATCAGTTTCCAGTTCAGATTTTTTGGAGTCGTAAATTAAATTATCAGTTTTGGTGATGCCATCACCCAGATGCGTATACTGATCGATATGAGCCTCTACAATACCGGGAATGGCATGACCCACGGCGCGATGCTGTGCAATCAATGCGAGCGTACCATGCTCGATTTGCTGCAATATGTCCGGCTTGCCATCGGCAGTGTGCAAATCCACAAATTTCCTTGCGTAATCCACACTGGTTGTATCCCGCTTCAAACCAAATGTTTCCCATGCTATGACCAGAGTATTCACCACGTCATACTGCGTTTGGGTGCGGATATCATAATCCCCTGCATCGTACCAACCGCCAATATTTAAACCGGGAATATGCTCACCGGGCTTATAGGGCGTGTCCGTTGTTGCTCCTTGTGCATACAAATCAAAATGCTCATGATTTACGGGCGCTTGTAACGCATCATCCAGATGCGATGCACCATGCCATACTCGATAAGCTTCATTCACCGTCATGTGATCCATTTGCACTGGCAAATACATATCCAGCGTTGGATGCCATGCATTTTGATAAACCGATTTATCAATACGGAAACTGTGAGTTTCTTCATCACCGTAACTGATCAAATACAAACCGGGTTCTTGGATTTTACTGAAATCAAACTGGCGATACTCATAGCGCAAGTATTTCCCCCAACCTTTGGTTTTTTCACTCAGGACTGTTTTGCGAGTGCCATCAGAGTTAATTTTTAACAAACTTGCTTTGCCAATTTTTTTATCGCGCGCATCCAGCTCAATAACAGCAACTTTTTTCTGTGCAGGGTGATAACCCACTTGCGAATGGGCGATCATGGGTTTGCGAATCCAGTTTTTTATGGTTGCAGCATCAATTTGCCATTCAATCACAACACCGGTTTTATTCGCTGGAATTTTGCTGCGGACTACAAACCAACCATTTTGTGCTTTGCCTCGACCATCATAAAGTTCCAATTCATTACCTTTCGACTGGATGCCAATACGACGCTCTGCATCTTCCGGTGCTAAAACCAAATATTGCCCCTGGGCTAATACAATAGGATCTGCCTTGCCGTTAATTTCTTTCAGGCCGGATGGATAGGCAGGAAAATGACCGGTGTGTGCATCCATGATAAATGACTTATGAAAATAAGCCGCTGGTAAAAACTCCAGGTTAAAACCGGCTTTACCTTCAAGTGATTTCGGCAACACCTTCGGCAAATTAACCGTTAACAATACACCTTTGGCGTTTTTGATTACTTTGATAGAAAAATCAAATTGCTGATCGGGATAATGCAGGAATGCTTCAATGGATTGTTCAATATGATTAACTTTGCGTTCTTTAAACATCGGAGTTAAATCCCATTGCTCCGGCGTCGCATTTAAACGCACATCGCCATTCGTAACCGTTCGCTCTCCGTGGTGAATCAACTCCACACCGCTGGTTTTTGAATCGCTGAATAGACCGTCGTACCAATTACTAAACACCAATACATTCAGCCCGGGCTTTTCAAAATAATCTTTATCGTTAAGGGTTAGATCGTCATTTGCCAGTACAGGTAATGCAATGAAGATGGAAAATGCAGCGAGCAAATCCCGCCACCGACCGAGTTGATGTGCCATGCGTAACTCCAGTTTTATTATGTAGAAATACTTTATATTGCCACTTATAGTCTATTTACACATAACATACTGGTATACAAGATTTACATTTTATAACGGAGGGAAAAATACACATTATTGTGCGAACCAAGCGCCTAAAAAGCACGATGGCATTACGCCATCGTGCTCCAACTCCAGTGGCCACAAATTTAATTTACATCGTAACGATCCAGCATCATCACTTTGTTCCATGCACTAACAAAATCACGTGCAAACTTTTCCTTACCGTCATTAGCAGCATAAACCTCAGCAATAGCACGCAATTCAGCTTGCGAACCAAAAGCCAAATCGACCGGTGTTGCAGTCCACTTGACCTTGCCAGTTTTGCGATCCACACCTTCATACAAACCTTCGCTTTTGGCGGACTTTTTCCATTGCGTTGACATATCCAGCAGGTTCACAAAGAAATCATTACTCAGGGTGCCGGGCTTGTCGGTAAATATTCCATTTTTGGAACCATCACTGTTTGCACCCAATGCGCGCAAGCCACCCACCAGCACCGTCATTTCCGGCACCGTTAAAGTGAGGTAATTAGCGCGCTCTACCAATGCTACCGCGGGTGAAGCTGAACTGGTTTTTGAATAGTAATTACGGAAGCCATCAGCGCTTGGCTCCAACACATCGAATGATGTGGCATCTGTTTGCTGCTGGGTTGCGTCAACACGGCCGGGAGTAAAAGGCACTTCGATACTGTATCCACCTTTTTTGGCCGCTTGTTCAATAGCAGCCACGCCACCTAAAACAATCACATCTGCCAGTGAAACTTTTTTACCGCCGGTTTGTGACTTATTGAAATCAGTTTGGATTTTCTCCAAAGATTTAATAACTTTTGCAATTTCTTTTGGATTATTCACCGGCCAATTATTTTGCGGGGCCAAGCGAATGCGCGCACCGTTAGCACCACCGCGCATATCTGTACCACGAAAGCTCGCCGCGGAAGCCCAGGCAGTTCTTACCAGTTCACCTGTGCTCAAACCGGATGAATTAATTTTTGACTTTAGTGCTACCACTTCTGCTGAATTAATCGGTTGATAATCAGCTTTTGGTAACGGATCTTGCCAAATCAAATCTTCAGAAGGCACTTCCGCACCAATATAGCGTGCGCGCGGTCCCATATCCCGATGTGTTAATTTGAACCAGGCTTTTGCGAATGCCAATTCAAATTCTTTAGGGTTCTCTTTAAAGCGTAGGGAGATTTTCCGGAATTCCGGATCTTCTTTTAACGCAAGATCCGTGGTGAACATAATCGGTGCATGACGCTTGTTTTTATCG
>DATJLF010000086.1:0-150181 GCA_035490715.1 Cellvibrio sp. | reverse complement strand
GGGTTTGCTTGCTGATGATTTGGCGGGCGCTTTCTTTACCGGCTTTTTTTCATCATCGGGGCTGTTAATAGCATCGCCGGCCTTTTTATTGGCGGGCTGCTCAGGCGGTTTTTTCACCGTAGGGTTGGCTCTTGGTTTTGCGATTGCCTCATCACTTGTGCCCTTGGCTGGCCGTGCAGCAGCGGGCTTGGTGGCTGATGTTTTTCCCGGTGCGGCAGCGACAGCATCAATGGACGCAGTTTTGGGGGCTGTCTTTTTACGTGGGCTGGCAGCTGGTTTGGCCGTTACTTCTGCTTCCGGCTTTGGCGGAAGATTTTGTGATTTATCGTCTGGGGTAGTCATCACCAAAACGCCTGTCTGAATAATTATTGGAGTTATTAAGCTACATCATGCCGATATTGTCGGTGAACTGGCGATGAAATCCGGCAAAAAAACTTCACTGACCAGTAGTGGTTTATGCTCCAGGTAAAATATTGATCTGCGTCCCCATAGGCGCTGTCCGCCAATCAGGTTAGCAGGTATATATGAGTGATCGCGACTAATACAAGCTACCTCAATCGGGCTGCGCGCCAGATGTGGTTGGCTAAACAAAAAAGCCCCTAACGGCCGGTTAGTTTGCTTGCGCAAATGGCGCAGTTTGCCAGTCAGACTGGCCAGCGGTAACAGGCTGCGTGCGAAAACCCAGGGTTGGCCATTACCTTTCAAGATGACTTCACGGATTAACGCCAGGTTTGAGTGCTTGATATTTAATGCCCTGCATTCACCGAAGGAGGGCCTGCCGATAAATTGCCTTACAACCTCTACTGCAAATCGCCCATGGCTTTTGGCGACCAGACGTGCGGTCAACGAGCCTTTATCTTGCAACCAATTTTGTAAATGAATGTCAGGATGCAGGGCCTTTGGCCAGAGGTGGAGCGGCTTCCATTGCATTGATGGAGCAAAAAAAACGGCAGCCTTGGACACAGCTGTCTCCTGTAATGAGTCGGACGGATAAATGTTTTTGGCGTCGATTACGGCGGCGGCAGTTTATCAGTTTGCCAGTCTTGCAGTACTAAATTGCGGATACAAGTCTGCCGCTACCGCTCTAATGCAGGTAAACTCCCGTCGCAATCAATATCTATGGAGAAATAAAATATGCACAAGACCGATATAGTTGTCGCTTTGGCAAACAACACTGACTTGGGTGTGAATAAGGCCGATCTGGTGGTTTCTGCATTTGTCGAGCAAATAACCAATGCATTAGCGCGAGGTGAATCGGTTGCGCTCTTGGGTTTCGGTACCTTTAATGTTAGCGAGCGTGCAGCGCGCGAAGGACGTAACCCGCAAACCGGTGCCACTATCCAGATCGCTGCCAGTAAAACAGTAACTTTCAAAGCGGGCAAAGCCCTGAAAGACGCTGTTAACGAGTAAACCTTCTCTCCGGCGGCATCTTCGTGCCGCCCTTCACCCGCTGCCTAACAATAAATTCCCGGGGTTATGTTATGTCTCTGACCAATAAAATTCTGCTCGGTATGGTGCTGGGGGCGGTTATCGGCATAGTGCTTAATCTGGCCCTGAATGGACAGGCGAATCAAGGTGTTGGCCAGTGGGTTCAGGCGTTTATCATTAACGGCCTGTTTGATGTTATAGGCCAGATTTTTATTGCATCACTCAAGTTGTTAGTTGTCCCGCTGGTATTTGTATCCATTGTGTGTGGTGCAGCTGCATTGGGTGGGCAAAGCCGCATGGGCGCACTCGCCGGAAAAACGCTTGGGTTGTACGTGTGTTGCACCTCGTTTGCGGTGGCACTTTCAATTGGCTGTGCTGAACTGATTCAACCCGGTGCTGAAATTGATATTCCCACCGCCAGCAATTTTACCGCTCCTGCTATTCCTTCCATTAAAGAAACCCTGATCGATATTGTGCCGAGCAACCCGCTGGAGTCGATGGTTGAAGCCAATATGTTGCAGATCATTATTTTCTCGATTTTATTCGGCCTGGCTATTTCTCGCACGGCGGGTGAAGCATCCAATAACATGGTTTCATTTTTTAATAATCTCAACGAGGTGATTATTAAAATGGTGATGATGCTAATGCAGCTTGCTCCTTACGGCGTGTTCTGTTTGCTTGCGAAATTATTCGCATCCCTTGGAGTTGGTGTCATCCTGGATTTGGCAAAATATTTTTTTACCGTTGTATTTGTTTTGTTTTTGCACGGCATTGGTGTTTACGGTTTTTTAATCAAAATATTGTCCGGTATGAGCCCGGTTGTGTTCTTCAAAAAAATGCAAAAGGTTATGTTGTTTGCATTCAGTACAGCCTCCAGTAATGCCACTATTCCGATTACATTACGTACGGTTGAACATGATCTGGGTGTGGATAATCGCGTGGCGAGTTTTTCTATTCCCCTCGGGGCAACAGTGAATATGGACGGCACCGCTATCATGCAAGGTGTTGCTACTGTTTTCATTGCGCAGGCATACAACATTGATATAGGTATTGCGGGTTACTTGATGGTGATTCTCACCGCTACCCTTGCTTCTATCGGTACCGCCGGTGTTCCCGGTGTTGGTCTGGTGACTTTGACAATGGTATTGCAATCAGTGGGTTTGCCGGTGGAGGGAATTGCGTTAATTATCGGCGTTGATCGTTTACTGGATATGATCCGCACCGGTGTAAATGTTGCCGGTGATGCAGTAGTTGCAGTGATAGTTGCGAAGAGTGAAAAAATGCTTGATATCGAGCGTTACAACAATATGTCGCTCAATGCGGAGAACGATCCTGTGTAATTTAATGCAATGGATGAAACTGAAAGATATTAAAAAAGCGAATGCATGACATTCGCTTTTTTAATGCTGGGCCGATAAAACTAGTGTTTTACTGCAGCTTCTGTATCAAATTCCACACTAATGGATAAATCGTCCGCGAGGCAGGGCCAGCGATCCATCTCCTGTTCCCAACCGTTGTGTTTATGCGTATCTACATAGGTGGAAAAATTTTTGCCGTCAAATTTGTGCTCATTCAATAACAGCTCGGCAGAAAACAAAACGGCCTGATCCAATTCGTTCGCAAAAGGTTCGCCGATCAATTCATGAGCAATCACATTGGCAACCGTCATATCCATAGGTGCAAGCGGGATACCGCTCTTTGCCATAAAACGATCATTCACTTCTTCCAGTAAACGATGCGCGAGATAAGCTTCATCCAACAAGGCTTCAAGTTGACTGTGCGGATCAATAATCGATGGGGGTGATAAAAAATAATCACTCGCGATTTTTAGCAGAGGCTCCACCTCATGATAAATGCCTGCCTCTTGCGCCATGGTGCGAATGGCGTCGATAAAATCAGGAACATGTTTGATGTAACGGACGATAAAGTCAGCCAGGCCTTTTGTTGCCTGTTCTTCTGGTAATTTGATGGCAGTATGCAAATTGCTTTTACGGCACTCAACAAATTCCAATAATTTTCCCGAGGCAAAATCTTGCGCTTGTGCCTGGGCAATCAATTGGCGAATTGGGTTGAGTGGGTCGTTCAAGCTTGGTCTCTGGTAATAATTGTAATTAATCACGTTCACAATCCTTCCGGGCGCGAGATTCATTAATCGCGCTTTAAAAGTAAACCATCAATCCGCAAACGCAAGTGACTCGTAATAACGACTTTTTATAAAAAATGAAGCAACCGCATAAATCAGCCTGACGGCATTTTCCGTGCCATCAGGCGTGTCCTTAAACGACGGTTTTATTAGAAGGCGCCAGAAATTTTCAAGCGGAAAACATTATTCAGATCGCCGCTAAAATACTGTTGAAATTGTAAACTGACATCAATCGAGCCCAGTGTTTGGCCTACTCCGAGTACGCCATAGACACCGCCATCAATTTCAATATCTTCTGAATAACAATTGCTGCAATTGCTGATACTGCGCTCCGATCCTAATATGCCGCTTACCCCGCCACGGACGCTGAAGAAACTCATATTGTCTTGTCCGAAGCGGTATTTTGGGCCGTACTCGGCAAACAGCATAAAGGCGTTCGCATCGGACTCTTCATAGTCATCATAACCCCACCAGTCTTCTACACGCTGGGAAAATTCTGCGTTGTCGCGATAAAACAGAACGCTGGCACCGAGTGTGAGGGTGTTTTCACTATCGCTGGAGTAATACTCTGCCGCACCCCCGATAGCGAAGGCACTGTCTTCGATCCATTGTTCGGCGGCGGCCTCCTTGTCAATATTTACATGGTCGGCGTGACCGGAAAAACTCCAGCCCGTTTGGCGAACAGGAGCAGAATTGCCGGATTGGGCAATGGCCAGTTGGCTGCATATCAACAAGCAACTGCTAGCTACCAAGGGTTTTATCAGGGATGTAAACATAGGCTTGATCCATCAGTCAGTAGGGTTTTTAACGATAGTCTCTATCGCGGTTAAAGGAAATTTTGCGTAGCCCAATCTGTACGCCGACTTAACAATTGCGCTTATAGCGCGGCATTCCGTGAATTCGGTGCGTCAAGTCTATATAATTCGCGCTTGCTAATGTGTATCAGGTTGTGAGCCCCTTCTTTTCTATTGTGAGTCTTCCTATGTCCGACCGTATTGCGCAGGTCACCCGTAACACCCTGGAAACCAAAATCAGCGTCAGCCTTAATCTGGATGGCGCGGGTAAAGGCGTGTTCAACACCGGTGTTCCCTTTCTTGAACATATGATGGATCAGATCGCCCGCCACGGCATGATCGATCTGGATGTGACTTGCGACGGCGATACGCATATCGACGATCACCATTCGGTGGAGGATATCGGCATTACTATCGGCCAGGCGATTGCCAAAGCCGTGGGCGATAAAAAAGGTATTCGTCGTTACGGCCATGCATATGTGCCATTGGATGAAGCTTTGTCACGTGTGGTGATCGATTTTTCCGGCCGCCCTGGTTTGGTCATGCAAATTCCCTTTACCCAAAAGCGCGTTGGTCAGTTTGATGTGGAACTGTTCTGGGAGTTTTTCCAGGGCTTCGTCAACCACGCCGGCGTGACGCTGCATGTGGATAATCTGCGTGGTCATAACGCTCACCACCAGATTGAAACCGTTTTCAAAGCCTTTGGTCGCGCGCTGCGTATGGCGCTGGAAAAAGATCCGCGCATGGAAGGCATTACTCCTTCCACCAAAGGAACCTTGTAAGCATGACTGAGGCACCAACAATTACTCAAACAACCAAACAGACAGTTGCCGTGATCGATTACGGCATGGGCAATCTGCATTCGGTCAAGAGTGCACTTGAACACGTTGCTCCAGAGCAAAACGTTGTAGTGACTTCTGATCCTGCTGCCGTTGCGGCGGCAGACCGGGTGATTTTTCCTGGCGTTGGTGCAATCCGTGATTGCATGGCGGAGATCAATCGCCTCGGTTTCGATAAGTTATTGCGCGAGCAAATCGCCACCGGCAAACCGGTGTTGGGAATTTGCGTGGGTATGCAAGCGCTCATGGATCACAGCGAAGAAAACAATGGTGTGGATTGCATCCGTATACTGCCGGGACACGTGAAGTTTTTTGGCCAGCACCATAAAGATGCTGAAGGTAATGCGCTAAAAGTGCCGCATATGGGCTGGAATCAGGTGCATCACAACAATCACCCGCTCTGGGACAATATCCCGCAAGATGCACGGTTTTATTTTGTGCACAGCTTTTATATCCACACCAATGAGCCTGCATTAGTCGCAGCGACTTGCGGTTATGGTGTGGAATTCCATGCGGCCCTGACGCGCGGCAATTTGTTTGCAGTGCAATTCCATCCGGAAAAAAGTCATACCGCCGGTTTGCAGTTGCTGAAAAACTTTCTGCACTGGGATGGCAAAGCCTGATATTGATGTTGGGGGTTACGCCCCGACCTACGTTTGTTTAATCGAGATTATTGAATGTTAATTATCCCCGCAATTGATTTAAAAGATGGCCAATGTGTGCGCTTGCGCCAGGGCTTGATGGATGACTCCACAGTATTTTCCGATGACCCGGTTGCTATGGCTAAACAATGGGTGGATCAAGGTTGCCGCCGTTTGCATCTGGTGGATTTGAACGGCGCCTTTGAAGGCAAACCGGTCAATGGCGGTGTGGTGACAGCGATTGCCAAGGCTTATCCCAATTTACCGATTCAAATCGGTGGCGGTATTCGCAGTGCAGAAACGATTGAGTATTACCTGCAAGCAGGTGTGCAGTACGTGATTATCGGCACCAAGGCAGTAAAAGAGCCTCAGTTTGTCACCGATATGTGCAAACAATTCCCTAGCCATATCATTGTCGGGCTGGATGCAAAAGACGGTTGGGTGGCTACCGATGGCTGGGCAGAAGTCTCCAATATTCAGGCGAGTGAGCTGGCCAAGCGTTTTGAACAGGATGGTGTGAGCAGCATCGTTTACACCGACATCGCCCGCGACGGCATGATGCAGGGCGTGAATGTGCAGGCGACTGTAGCGATGGCGCAGGCATCCAGTATTCCGGTAATTGCCTCCGGCGGGATCACTAATATGGATGACATTATCGCGCTGAAAGCGGAAGCGCATAAAGGCATCTGTGGCGCTATTACCGGGCGTGCGATTTATGAAGGCACGCTCAAGATGGCGGAAGCCCAAGCTTACTGTGATGCCAATTAATGTGTTTCGTTGAATTTCGATACATCGGCAAGCTTGTTGTGTTGGGCATCGCTGCACTCAGCACCCACTAAGTACTTTCAGTTGAGATTGGTAAGTTATGGCACTCGCAAAACGAATCATCCCCTGCCTCGATGTCGACAATGGTCGCGTGGTGAAAGGCGTGAATTTTGTTGGTATCCGCGATGCGGGCGATCCAGTGGAGATCGCCAAACGCTACAACGATGAAGGCGCTGATGAAATTACCTTCCTTGATATTACCGCCACCCATGAAGGCCGCGATACGACCGTTCATACAGTAGAAAAAATCGCCAGTCAGGTATTTATCCCTCTGACGGTTGGAGGCGGTATTCGCACGGTGGATGATATTCGCACCATGCTCAACGCCGGTGCTGACAAAGTGAGCATTAACTCGGCAGCAGTGTTTAATCCGGATTTCGTAAAAGCAGCATCGGATCGATTTGGTGCCCAATGTATCGTTGTTGCTATTGATGCAAAGAAAGTCAGCCAGGAAGGGGAAATGCCACGTTGGGAAATCTTCACTCATGGCGGTCGCAAACCTACCGGTATTAACGCGGTGGAATGGGCAGCGAAGATGGCTGAATATGGCGCTGGTGAAATCCTGCTGACCAGTATGGATGGCGATGGCACCAAGAAAGGTTACGATCTGGGCGTAACACGGGCAATTAGTGATGCGGTGCCTATTCCGGTGATTGCATCCGGCGGGGTGGGCAACTTGCAGCATCTGGTCGATGGGGTGACGCTGGGGCGTGCCGATGCGGTGTTAGCGGCCAGTATCTTCCATTTCCGTGAGTACACAGTGCCCCAGGCAAAAGAATTTATGCGAACACAGGGTATTGAAGTGCGGTTGTGATAGTTATCCGGTAGGAGAAAAATAAGGGCGCCAGCGGCGCCCTTTAATATATTGATACGCTGGCCGTAATGTCGGTTAGGCCGCTCGATACTGTTTCAATACATCCGATACTTTAGGTTCGGACGCCTGGATGAAATCAATGAATTCGCCCACGCCATTTTCGGCGTCTTCCCGGTTATCAAATGGGCCTATATCTACGCCCTCACGGGTGCTGTAGTACCAGTAACCATCCTTTTGTAATAAACGACCGTGACGCTCGGGTACTGAACCCTGTTCACCTGCTCTATTTAATGTTGCCATATATACCCCTCATCATATTGCCCAAACAATCGGTTCCTTTTGCTGGCTGATCTATAATCACCCTCGCTGATTATAGACAGCATTTTAGGCCATTCGCTAGATTTAGTTGTCCTCTAATAACACCTTACTTATAACGGAATTTCAATTTTTTGACCGGTTTATCGCAAGCTTTGTGGACAGGGATAATAACTGTTTGTCGAATAGATCAACCGGCATTCGCGTTTCCGGCCAAAAATGCATGGGCGGTGCAGGGCAATAATTACGCAGTGGAAATGTTGGGGTAAATTCAGCAACCAGTTTCGAGACCGGCACCAATTCCACATTGTAGTTTTCAAGGAGTGGCTGGATGTTATTAAGTACGTTGAGGGTTTCCGGATAAGGATGGCCAATGGCTATTGCTGATCCCTGTTGCCTGGCTTTTTGCAACGCAAGCAGTAATTGCTGTTTTATATGGTCGCGGGTACGTGTGTCATCGAGGAATACATCGCGTCTACGGCTGGGTAAACGAATACGCTCAGCCTCAATCAACGCTTGGGTTTTGGCGGTGGTCCGGCTATCCACGAAGTACAGATCGCGTGTTTGTAATTCGAGCATTAACCAGCGCATCGGTTCTGTTTGCTCGGTAAGCAAGCTGCCCATGTGGTTATTAACACCCTTGATATAGGGAATATTGGCCAGGTTCTGGCGCAATACGGCAAGGAAATCTGCTCTTTCCATCCCGCTTACCAAACCACCGGGCCCCAAGGGATAATCGTGATGATTACTCATGGGGGCATGCAGCATCAGTTCCTTCCCACGTTGATGAGCGAGTTCGGCCAATTCACGTCCGTGGGGAGTGAAGGGTAAAACGGCCAATGTGAATGGTCCTGGCAATTGGGTTGTGCGTTGGCCGAGCGGCAGGTTGTAACCAATATCATCAATAATGATTGCCAGTTTTGCGCGCGTTTGAGCCAGCGTGGGTGTCGATAACACCAGAATCGTTATGCCGAGCCAAAACACTCCTCTGTGAATCAGCGCTGGCATAAATGCTATTGATCGACAGTGTCGTTAGGGACGTCCGGTTGTACAACAATATCCGGCGCTATCTGGGGTACCGGGGCTGCAGCCAGTGGTGAGTTCTGGATGAAAATATTCAAGCCCTTCAACAAGTTCAATGCTTCATGTAGTTGATTATCTTCTTTTAACAATTCAGCACTGGTGATGCGTCTTTGCTCGCGTTCCTGACGATTGCTTTCCTTGCCGCCCTTGCCATTCCCGAGGTGGCGGGCCAGATCCGCTTCTGTCGTGTTTAGCCCCTGCCGGATGCTGGTGACCTGAACACGTTCAACCTCTACATCCGGCTCAATACCTTGGGCCTGAATCGAGCGGCCATTGGGGGTGTAATAGAGTGCGGTGGTAAGTTTGACGGCGCGGTCATTGCTGATTGGAATGACCGACTGCACAGAACCTTTGCCGAAACTGCGGGTACCCATAATCACGGCGCGTTTGTGATCTTGCAGGGCGCCCGCGACAATTTCCGACGCAGACGCAGAACCATCATTGATTAATACCACCAGCGGCAAACCATTGGTGATATCACCCGCTTCAGCGTTGTAGCTGATATTCGAGTTATCCATTCGCCCTTGCGTGTAAACGACTTGTCCGCCATCCAGAAAACTGTCTACTACCTCCACCGAAGCTTGCAACACTCCGCCGGGGTTATTACGTAAATCGAGGATGATGCCTTTGGTAGTCGCGTATTTTTTCAAATGCTCACGAATTTTTTGCGCTGCATCTTTGCCGGTATCCAACTGGAATTGGGCGATACGGATATAAAAATAATCCTGTTCCAGAGTACGGGTGCGTACACTTTGCACTTTGATGATGTCGCGCAATAAATTGAATTCAAGCGGCTGATCTACACCATCACGCATGACGGTGATTTTGATAGGGGTATTTTTTGCGCCGCGCATCATGCCAATAGCCTTGGTCAAATCCATACCCTTGACCGGGTTGTCATCAATACGCACCACAATGTCGCCGGCCATGATGCCTGCTTTAGCGGATGGGCTGTCATCGATCGGTGTAACAACTTTGACAAAACCTTCATCAAGACTGACTTCCAAACCTATGCCACCAAATTCACCCGAGGTGCTGGCTTGTAAATCGGCAAACGCTTCTTTATCCAGGTAAGCCGAATGGGGATCAAGTTCGGAAATCATCCCTTTAATGGCGTATTCGAGCAGCTGCGCGTCATTAATTTCATCGACATAGCCATTGCGTACGTGATCGTAAACACGAGTAAAGGTGCGCAATTCATCCAGCGGTAACAGGCCAGCATCCGGCGCCGTTTTTTTTTCGTCAGCGACACAGGGAAAACCCAATGCAACAGTACCTAACAGACCGGTAAGTGCGAGTGAGCGAGCCTGGAAAATTCTGGGTAAAGCGGCGAAAAACATGATGGCTCCGAAAGACGCAACAACTGAAAGCGAGCCTGGAAAATACAATGAGTGCGAGAAATTCCAGTGCAGTGAATCAAGGCTGAACACTAAGCCAAAACCTTGGAAAATGACAGGGTTGAAATGATATTTTTCTGTGGTGACGTGCGAATTATCCGCGGGCTAGCCATTGGTTGGGATCAATGGGTTTGCCCTGATGGCGAATTTCAAAATACAGGCCGGCACTGGCTTGGCCACCGGAGTTGCCAACGGTGGCGATAACTTCCCCGGCTTGTACAGGCTCGCCGGCTTTTTTCAATAAGCGTTGGTTGTGTGCGTAGAGACTCATATAGCCTTCGCCGTGATCGACAATTACGAGCAGGCCATGGCCGCCGAAATAATCGGCAAATACCACGCGCCCGTGATGCACGGCCTGCACATTATTCCCCATGGGTGCTGAAATATAAGCGCCGCTCCAATTCATTTGCCCGGCAATACGCGCACTGCCAAAACGATGCACCATACTGCCTTGCGTCGGCCAGGGCATGCGCCCTTTGCGTTGGGAAAATTTTTCGCCGCCTTTAGGTAGTGGTACATAACCCGGGGCATTGATCGCCCCTGTGGTGGCAACTTGACGGGTGACCCGATCAAGCAGGGCCTGCAATTTGCGGCGGTCTTCGCTTAATTGTTTGAGGGCTTTATTTTTATTCTTAAGGTCATTATTTACTTTGGCGAGCGCTTGTTCGCGTTCACCGTGAATATTTTTTAATGCCGCGCGCTGGCCATCCAGTGCACTTTGCATATCCGCTAACTCAAGTGTTTTTTTTTCTATCTCTGGCGTGAGCGCATCTATGCGAGTGATGGTGTCCAGATAGGTTTTCATTTTCGCAGTGTGCGCTTCCATAAAATAACTGTGGTATTTCATGATGCGTGATACCTGGTCAGGGGATTCCTGATTAAGTAATACTTTCACCTCACTTTGCTCACCCAATTTGTGCGCGGCGCGTATTTGCTCTGCAATTTGGGCTTGCTGGTTTTTGCGCGCCTGTTCCAGTTGGCTACGTTCATTTTTTAATTGATTTAATTCTTTATTTTGTTGGTTGAGTTCTTTATCGATTTCATCCGCTTTTTTTTGCAACTCGTTAATTTGTTTTTCGGATTTTTCCAGGTCTTTTTGCAAGTCCGAACGGGTACCCTGCACTTCCTTTAATTCTTTTTGCAGTGCTTCAATTTCTTTTTGTAATTTAGCCATATCGGCTTTTTCATCAGCGTGCACCACTGTGCAGATTAATGCAGTGCAGAGCAAACCCTTGAGTGCGAAGGTTTTGGTGAAAGCAAAAAATCGACTCATATTATTAACAATCAGTGCGAAGGAAAAATAAAACGACCAGCAGGTGCTGGTCGTTCAACGAAGTTGATTAACCAAGCGTAATCAGATTTCGACCGGTCATTTCTTTGGGTTGCGACACGCCCATCAACGCGAGGATGGTTGGTGCTACATCCGCCAATGAGCCGCCTTTCGCCATAGTGCCGCTACGCTTGCTCACGAAGATAAAAGGAACGGGCAAAGTAGAGTGTTGCGTGTGTGGTTGGCCGCTCTCCTCATCGAACATTTCTTCCACGTTTCCGTGGTCGGCAGTAATCAACGCGTCACCACCCACTTTTTCCACCGCAGCCAATACTTTGCCGAGACATACATCTATGGCTTCTACGGCTTTTATGGCGGCATCCATCAGACCCGAGTGGCCCACCATATCGCAATTGGCGTAGTTGCAAATGATTGCGTCGTATTTGCCTGACTCAATCGCTTCGACCAATTTTTCGGTCACTTCCGGCGCACTCATTTCCGGTTTTAAATCGTAAGTCGCGACTTGCGGTGAAGGCACCAGGATGCGATCTTCACCCGGATACACCACTTCGTTGCCGCCGTTAAAGAAGAAAGTTACGTGTGCGTATTTTTCAGTTTCAGCGATACGTAATTGGGTTTTGCCCAAACCGGAAATATATTCACCGAAAGAATTGCTTAAATCCTCTGGCGGATAAGCGATAGGCGCTTTGATACTGGAAGCGTATTCCGTGGTTTGCACGAAATGTGCAATTGCTGGATGGGTTTCTCCGCGATCAAAACCATCGAAATATTCATCGATCAGCGCGCGGGTAATTTCGCGTGCGCGATCCGGGCGGAAATTCATAAAGATTACGGAGTCGCCATCATTGATAGTCGCTACTTCTTCATTTTCAGCGCAGATCACGGTGGCTTTTACGAATTCGTCATTTTCGCCACGCGTATAAGCAGCGTTGAGTGCATCAACGGCGGTGAGCGCATCAAATTCGGCATCACCAGTCACCATGACATCGTACGCGGCTTTTACGCGATCCCAACGATTGTCGCGATCCAGCGCAAAATAGCGTCCCACAATAGAGGCAACACGACCGGTGCCCAATTGTTTAAACAGGTCTTCGGCTTGTTGTAGTGATGATGCAGCGCTGCGTGGTGGGGTATCGCGGCCGTCGAGGAATGCATGCAGGTAAACTTGTTTGGCGCCGCGTTGCACTGCCATTTTTATCATGGCGTAGATGTGATCCTGGTGGCTGTGAACCCCGCCTTCCGAGAGCAGGCCGAGGATGTGCACGGCCTTCTCGTTAGCAATAGCGCTATCAATGGCTTTCACATATTCGGGGTTGGTAAAGAAATCGCCATCGCTGATGGATTTATTGATGCGGGTAAAGCTTTGGTAAACCACGCGACCGGCGCCGATGGTGGTGTGGCCTACTTCAGAATTGCCCATCTGGCCTTCCGGCAGACCCACGGCCATGCCGGAGGTTTCGATCAGGGTGTTGGGGCAGGTTTTCCAGAGGTTGTCATACACGGGTGTATTGGCGGCGTAGACAGCGTTGTATTTGGTTTTTTCCGAATAGCCGTAACCGTCCAGGATCAGCAAAACTACAGGTTTTTTAGCGCTCATAAATCGCTTCCAGTATCGGGTGAACTTGAAGTGGCTGGTGACTATGGCGACTTGTGGCCGCCGGTGTACGCAACCCCAGGGTGATGGTTAGGGCAAGTGCCCGTAATTAGCCGGCATTCTAACGGTTTGGCACGCCCAACTCTATGTTTAAACGTAAAGAGACATCATGTTTAAACCCAAACAGATTAGGCACAAATCGGCTATCGGCGGGATATAAATACTGGTGTTTTGGTTTTTGCACCCGGCAGATGCACAGGCCTAATCGTGTATACTCCGCCGCCTCAACGCTTGCACTGGTAAAGTTTCGATTGATTGTATTGAAATCGACTTTACCTGCCCCCACTTTGAACGAGTCGGGAGCGCAGGTGGTGTCATCCTCCTGTAGATTTTCAAGAAGGCAAATACCGTGGATTTTTTTAATTTTGTTGCACAAGAGTGGATTCTGGTCACCATTCTGATTGTGTTGATTTATGTGTATGTATGGCGTGACCGTATTAAAAGTGGTCGTCCGGTATCGCCTCATGAAGTAACTCGCCTGGTGAATGCGGGTAATTCCGTGATTGTGGATTTGCGTGAGAGCGCTGAATTCAAGGCGGGCCATATTGTCGGGTCAGTAAACATTCCTTATACCAAGCTCAGCAAGGAGTCGACCGAAGTAGCGAGCCATAAAGGCAAGACTATTATTCTGGTTGATAAACTTGGCCAGCATGCCGGTGCCGTTGGACGCCTGCTCGGTAAAGAAGGTTTTGAAGTACGTCGCCTGGGTGGCGGTATTGCCGAGTGGCAAGCGCAAAGTTTGCCGCTGGTCAAAGGCAAATAATTTATTGAAATACCAAGTAGTTAACCTCGGAGTTTTTTATGGCCCGCGTGCTGATATATACCACCGCTGTCTGCCCTTACTGCGTTAATGCCAAAAAATTGCTGGCGCAGAAGGGTGTGGCGGTGGAGGAAATTCGCGTGGATAGCCAACCGCATTTGCGCCAGGAAATGATGGCCAAAAGTGGTCAGCGCACAGTACCGCAGATCTGGATCGGCGACACCCATGTCGGCGGTTTTACCGATCTCTGGGCGTTGGATAAGGCGGGCAAACTGGATCCACTGCTGGCGCAACCCTGATTCGCCAGCGTGTTTTGTTGTTTAATCCTGAAAAGTAATCTCACCAAGTCGAGTTCATCATGTCTGAAGAAAATAACCAACAAACAGCAGAAGGCGCACAAGGCCCCGTATTCGCTATCCAACGCATTTATCTGAAAGATATTTCCTTTGAAACCCCTATGGGGCCAGAGGCTTTCACCAAAGCATTCAAGCCCAATATCCAGCAAGACTTGAACATCCAGGCCAACCAAGTTGAAGAAGGTTTGTTTGAGGTGGTGTTGCTGTTGACCATTACGGCTCGTATTGAAGATCGCGCTGTGTTTCTGGTCGAAGTCAAGCAAGCTGGTTTGTTTGCGATTGCTAATCTCGAAGGCCAGGCAGTTACTCAGTTAATTAATACCGCGTGCCCTCAAATCCTGTTTCCTTATGCGCGCGAAGCTATCGATAGCATTTTAGGTCGTGGCAGCTTTCCACCGTTAATGTTGGCGCCTATTAATTTTGATGCGGTGTTTGTCCAGGCTATCACCGCTGCCCAGCAACAAGCGGCTGAGCAAGCCCAGGCAGAGAAGCCCGAAGTCGTTAATTAACAACGTCGTGAATGCATAAAGGCAATCACAGCGTGATTGCCTTTTTTATTTTTTTGCGCCAATTTTCCAGCCGGATCAATGACGATTAGCCTTTGCGATTTGTAATCCCGTCAAAGTTTCGCATAATCACTGCCTGCCGATGTTTGCACGAGACTGCCTATGTTTAACCTGCGAAGAACCCCGCCCCAGGCGAGCCATATAGCGGCAATTGATTTGGGCTCCAACAGTTTCCATATGATTATTGCCCAATGGGATAACGGCCAGCTCAACCTGCTTGATCGGTTGCGTGAGCCGGTGAGGTTGGGCTTTGGTTTGCAAGAGGATGGCACCCTGAGCGATGAATCGCGCGACCGTGCCCTGGCCTGTATGGAACGCTTTGGTGAATGCCTGCGCGCTTACCCGTCGCGCAGTGTGCGCATCGTTGGCACAAAAACATTGCGCAACGTTGCTGATTCGCGCCAATTCCTGCGTGATGCCGAGCAGCGCCTTGGCCATCCGGTGGAAATTATTTCCGGTGATGAAGAGGCGCGTTTGATTTATCTGGGTGTGGCTCATTGTATTGCGCCTGGCAAGGGCCATCGCATTGTGATGGACATCGGCGGGGCCAGCACGGAAGTGATTCTTGGTGAGGGTTTCAAACCACTGCTCAAGGAAAGCCTGAACATGGGCTGCGTGGCGCTTACTAAGAAGTTCTTTATGGAGGGCAAGGTTACCGAGCGACTGGTAAGCAAGGCGCTGATTGCCTGCCTGCAAGAGCTGGAGCCGGTACAAGACGAATTTATTGAACGTGGTTGGAGCCAGGTACTGGGTGCGTCGGGCAGTATCAAGGCGGTTGCCAAAGTCTGCGAAGCCAGCGGCTGGAGCGACGGTACTATCACACTCGAATCGCTGGAAAAAATACTCGCTCGCTATGTCGAACATGGGGCGACGGATTTGGTCCTCCCCGGCTTGTCGGAAGATCGCAAACCGGTCTTTCTTGGTGGTGTGATTGTACTCAGTGCGCTGTTTGACGCCCTGCGTCTGGATAGTATGGTTGCCGCCGATTGGTCCTTGCGTGAAGGTTTGTTGTTTGACCAGAAGGGCCGTTTGGAAAACCACGATATTCGCCAGGCCAGTGTGGATGCGCTGGCGGCGCGCTTCCATGTGAATATGGACAAAGCCAAAGCGGTGGAAAAAACGGCATTGGGATTATTGAACCAAGTGGCTAAAAGTTGGGATTTATCCGCTGAGGATGCGGGAAAATTATTGGCCTGGGCCGCGCGCTTGTATCCGGTGGGGCTGGATATCGCCCACAACGATTACCACAAGCATTCAGCCTATATTGTCCAGCACGTGGATCTGGCGGGATGCTCGCGAGCAGAGCAAATCCAGCTGTCGGCGTTGGTATTGGCGCATCGCAAACGCTTCCCCGCCAAAAGTTTTCCCATGGATAATACCGATTTGGTTCGCCTCGCCATTTTGTTGCGTATGGCGGCGATATTCCACCGCGGCCGTATTAAAGACGGCTTGCCCAACATCAAATTAAAAGTGGATAACAAAAAAATAAAGCTATCCCTGCCCGAGAAATGGATTCAGGCCCACCCCCTGACCATGGCAGACCTTGAGACCGAGCAACGGCATTTAGGGGATATTGGTTACCAATTGGATGTTATTGACCATTAATGCGCAGGTAGTTGATGCACCCACCTTCATCAAAAAGTGGCTATTTGTTTGCGGCAGGGGCCGTACTCATTTGGTCCGGTTTTGTACTGGTTGCGCGCATGGGTGGCACCAGCGAATTGAATTCTTTTGATATCACCGCGCTACGGTTTGGTGTGGCGGCAATGGTATTTTTCCCGTTGTGGCTGTTTTGGAAGCGTGTTCCGCTATTCAATAAAACAGTGTTATCGCTGGCATTAAGCGGTGGCATCGCCTATTCCATCGTAGTTTATCTCGCCTTCAAGCACGCGCCGGCAGCACATGGTGCCGTATTGATTTCCGGCTTGTTACCTTTCTTCGTACCCTTGATGGCGTGGATTATTTTAAGGGAACCCTTGCGCCACCATTTGCGCTGGGCGTTACCGGTCATTGCAATGGGAATGGTTTTTCTGGGAGTGGATATTTTCTCTCGCAGTGAAAACACCTTATCCGGTGATTTATTACTGATCAGTTCATCCCTGTTGTGGGCGATTTATACCGTCCTTGCCAAACGCTCCGGGCTGGATGCCTGGAGTACGGCCATCGGTTGTGCATTGCTGGCGGCATTAATGTATTTACCGGTATACGTAGTGTTTCTCCCCAAGGCGATCCTGTTGGCATCAATCGGTGATATCGCGTTGCAAGGGCTTTACCAGGGGGTGGTCGTCGCCGTCATTGCGATGGTGTTTTATATGGCAGCCATGACGCGAATTGGCCCGGCGCGAACCGGCGCCTGTATGGCGATGGTGCCGGCGCTGGCAGGATTGGGTGCATCGTTGGTTTTGGGGGAGCCATTGAACGGCTGGTTGGTGGCCGGGTTATTAACGACCAGTGCGGGTGCCTGGCTAGGAGCGAAATGATGGAAAGCACCAAAATGATGGAAGGCTGCGATGATAAAAAGTAGCGAAGTGATAAAAGCAGCCAACTGACAACTTATTAGCGGGAAACAAAAAAGCCGATGGAAATACCATCGGCTTTTTTGTTTGGAGCAGTATTAACTTATTCAGGCGTGATTAGTTACACGCTGAGCCAGTTACTACCGGGATCTCCACGGCAGAGTGGGTACCCTGGAAGCCAAATTCGACAGTTTGTCCCGGTGCGATGCTGTTATTCCAGCCAGCGCCGGTTGCCGAATAAGGGTTGCTACCGGTGACAGTCGCATTCCAGGTGCCGCTCAATCGGGTACTGCCAGCATAAGTCCAGCTCACATTCCAGTTGTTGATGGTGCTGGTGCCTTTGTTGGTAATGCGGATAGCGCCGGTGAAGCCTGCGCCCCAGTTGTTGGAGATCACATACCTGCAATTGCCGCCGGTCGTTGCGGTGCTCGAGGCAACACTACTACGCGAGCTGCTGGCAGGAATTGAACTCGCAGGGGTAGAGCTGGCTGGCGTCGAACTCGCCGGCGTGCTGCTGCGCGATGAACTGCTTGCCGGCGTCGAGCTGCCATTTGAAGGGGTAGCACTGAACGTATTGGAGTTGGCTGAGCCATCGGCGGTGGTGTATTTCACCCAGAACCAGTAGGGCGTACCGTTGGTCAGGCCGGTTGCGGTGTAACTACGCGCACTGGCACCTAGGGAGGCGATGCGGGTACGACCGGAGGGATCCGAATCCGTGTCCTGATAAATCTCAATGCCATTGATAGTGCCGCTTACTGACCAGTTAAGTGCAACCTGGCCATTGCCGGCTGTACCGCCGAGATTAACGGTGGTTGCCGGGGTGGATGAACTGGACGAACTGCTTGAGCCACCAATCGGGCCGGCATTGGGGTTATTACCCACAAAACTCAGGTCAGGTGCGGCGGGAGTTGCCATACCATCACCCAGGAAGAAGCTGGTGTGCGGTGGTTGGTTGTAAGCCACGTTTTGCCAGGCAATGGCTTGGCGGTATTGCGAGTCGTGCATCAAGGTACGCAACTTGTTGCTGGTGACTGCTGTGGTGGTAAATATCAGCAACTGACTATTGTTTTCATGGCGCCAGATGACTTCTTCACGCCAGTCACCCAACAAATCCGCCGAAAGCCCGGGCGTTGACTTGGTGCCATTGTTGGAGGCGGCACCGTAGTTGTAGGCCGTCAGCAAGCGTGAACTGGAATTATTGCTGTAATTCCACTTGTCGATCATGGTGTTGTTCAGCTGCTCGCGCAGCAAATCACCATCCCACCAGCTGGCAAAGTTGGTGGAGGCGGGTTTAGTGCTGGTGATTTGGCTACCGGTAGCGGTATTCAGCCCACCTACGCTGGCCCAGCTCTCGGCACCGGCATTGCGTGGGTCGATATCCATAATTACACCGCGGCCGACGTCGGCGCCGCCGCTTGGCAAACTCCAGATAACCTGGCCGGTTTTGGCATCGTGCATATCAACGCCGACGGAGTTGGATTCATGCACCATGAACACTTCCAGGCCAGGGCGGTTAGGCAGGAAATCGGACAAGTGCAATGCATCGCCATGACCGAAACCGGTGGAGTACATAAAGGTGCCGTTATCGTTGATGGTGGCGGAACCGTAGACAATTTCATCTTTGCCGTCTTGATCCACATCACCGATGGTCAGGCTGTGCGCGCCCTGGCCTGCCGCACCGCCATTGCCACTGGAATTGCTATCAAACGTCCAGCGGCGGGTCAGGCTGCCATTGCGATAGTCCCACGCTACCAACACCGCGCGGGTGTAATAGCCGCGCGCCATCACCAAGCTTGGGCGGCTGCCGTCCAGATAAGCGACACCTGCAAGGAAACGGTCAACACGGTTACCGTAGCTATCGCCCCAACTGCTGACGGTGCCGCGAGCTGGCAGGTAATCGGTTGTGGCTAGGGCAACACCGGTCTGGCCATTAAAAACGGTCAGGTATTCTGCGCCGCTCAGGATATAACCGCCGGAATTGCGGTAATCGGTATTGGCATTGCTGCCGCCCAATACAGTGCCTGCGGCATCCCGGGTGCCCGGTGCGGTTTTCATCGCTACTTCAGCTTTGCCGTCACCGTCCAGGTCATACACCATGAATTGGGTGTAATGCGCCCCGGCGCGGATGTTTTTACCCAAGTCAATTCGCCATAGGCGGGTGCCATTCATTTCATAGGCATCGACAATTACATTGCCGGTATAGCCGCTTTGGGAGTTGTCTTTCGCGTTGGAAGGGTCCCACTTCACGACGATTTCGTATTCACCATCGCCATCCAGGTCGCCCACGCTCAAATCGTTGGGTGAGTAGGTGTAAGCCTCGCCACTGGGAGTGGTCCCGCCGTTGGGGCGGCTCAGGTTAACGGCAAGATACGGGTTGCTCCAGGTCGCTTTGGCGGCGTTAGCGCCATATTCGACACCATTAATGACTGGTCTTACAGTGTAGGCCGCGCTGGCGGTGCCGCTGGAGTCCAGATAGTTAGTGCTATTGGTAACGGGTGAAGAAGTAATTTTGGTGCCATTGCGATAGACGTTAAAGCCGATACTCGCCGGATCATTGCCCAGCATACGCCAGCTGATAAAAACGCCATTACCGGCGGGCAGTGCCACAACGCCGCGATCCAGGTATTCGGCTTGGCGGGCAGCAAAACTGGGGGCTGCCAAGGTGCCGACCAGCCCGGCGCAAGCACAGGCTAATAGGGTTTTACGCAGCCATGGCTGCTGGATTTGTCTGATCATTTTGTTTAGCTCTCTGGAGTTTGCTGTAGACGAATGCGACCACACACAGCTGGACTGCGGTCGTGCTTATCTGCCGATACCGTGCCTTGAATCAGGTACAACTTGATTTATTGGCTATTTTTATTCGTTGTTTAACCTGCTGGAGAGAACCGGCGCAAAGGGCCGGGAGCGGGTAGAGTCAGGATATATAAGTAAGATTTATTCGGGAATAACCCCAGGTAGATTTGTATGAAAAAATGCGGGAGCTTTGGCAAAAAAAATCGGCTTTACCAAGGAGTTTTTTAGTGGTGAAAACAGCGCTAGGCGTCACGCACAATTCCAGGCAAATAATGAATATTACAAATGCTGTATTCGACGGATTTTTAAACCGCATTTTCTTTTAAGTCTGGCTTGAAATGACAGGCAGATAGCACGCTACCTGCCTGCCGCTTACGGTTACATGGTTTTTAGTTACACGCAGCCCCGGTTATGCCGGGCTCTTCAAGCGTACCGCTGTAAGTACCCTGGAATCCGAATTCGACCGATTGTCCCGGTTGAATGGTGCCGTTCCAGCTCAGGTTGCTGGCGCTGTAAGGGTTGCTGCCAGAGACGGTAGCATTCCATGTTCCGGACAGGCGCGTATTGCCTGCGTAAGTCCAACTCACATTCCAGCCATTGATAGCAGTGGAGCGGTTGTTGGTGATGCGAATGGCGCCGGTAAATCCATTACCCCAGTCATTGGTGACAACGTATTGGCAATTTCCGCTACCTTGCACTGAACTCGCCACACTGCTGCGCGAAGCACTGGTTATCGCTATAGAGGACGAGGTAACCGCCACCGAACTGCTGGTCGCGGGTGTTGAAGAGCTGGAGCGACTGGTTGTGATCGAACTTGCACTGGATGCCGTTTCGCTATCGTTAGGGTTTTTGCCGACAAAGAATAGATCTGGTGCCGGTGGTGTTGCCATACCATCACCGATAAAGAAACTCGGGTGCGGTGGCTGGTTGTAAGCGGTATTCTGCCACGCGATGGCTTCACGATACTGGATGTCGTGCATCAAGGTACGCAACTTATGGTTGGTCACGGCAGTGGTGGTAAAAATCATCAGTTGGGTATTGTTGGTGTTGCGCCAGATGACCTCCTCACGCCAATCCCCGAAAATATCGCCCGAAAGTGCCGGTGTGGATTTGGTGCCGTTGTTGGAGGCTGCATCGTAGTTGCCACCGCTGAGCAAACGGCGATTGGAATTATTGGCGTAATCCCATTTGTCGATGGTGTTGCTGTTGAGCAATTCACGCAGCAAGTCGCCATCCCACCAGGCTGCAAAGTTGATGGAGCCGGGTTTGGTGGAGCTGATCTGGCGACCAGCCGCGCTGTTCAGGCCGCCGACAATAGCCCAGGCTTCTGCGCCGGGCTGGCGTGGATCTATATCCATAATCACCCCGCGGCCCACATCCGTTCCACCGCTGGGTAAGCTCCAGATTACCTGGCCGGTACGGGCATCGTGCATATCCACGCCAGTAGCATTACTTTCATGCACCATGTACACCTCAAGACCGGGGCGACCGGGCAGGAAGTCGGACAAGTGCAGTGCATCGCCGTGGCCGAAGCGGGTGCTGTACAGCAAAGTGCCGTTATCGTCGATGGTCGCCGCGCCGTACACGACCTCGTGTTTACCATCGTTATCCACATCGCCCACTGTCAGTGAATGCGCGCCCTGTCCGGCTGCGCCGCCATTTCCGCTGTTGTTACTGTCGAAGGTCCAGCGACGGGTTAGCTGACCGTTACGCCAATCCCATGCGACCACGACCGCGCGAGTGTAGTAACCGCGTGCCATGATCAGGCTTGGGCGCTGGCCGTCAACATAGGCAATGCCGGCGAGGAAGCGATCTACCCGGTTGCCGTAAGTATCGCCCCACGAGCCTACATTGCCGCGCGCAGGTATGTAGTCAGTAGTGGCCATGGCGGCCCCCGTTTCACCATTGAAGATAGTCAGGTATTCCGGCCCGGTGAGGATATAGCCATCGCCGTTGCGATAATCCGTATTCGCATTGCTACCGCCCAGTACATTTCCGGCACCATCGCGAGTGCCCGGTGCAGTTTTTGCGGCAACTTCGGCTTTACCGTCACCGTCCAGGTCGTACACCATAAATTGCGTGTAATGCGCGCCAGCGCGGATATTCCGGCCCAAATCAATCCGCCACAGGCGGGTGCCGTTGAGTTTATAGGCGTCAATGTAGACATTCCCGGTCACCCCGGCTTGGGAGTTGTCTTTCTGGTTTGATGGGTCCCATTTCAGGATCACTTCATATTCACCATCGCCATCCACATCGCCCACGCTCGCATCGCCGGGAGAATAGGTGTAGCCGCTACCGCCATTCGGACGATTCAGGTTGATCACCCAGTAAGGGTTGTTCCACGTAGGTTTGGCTGCATTTGCGCGAAGTTCACGCCCATTGACGATGGGACGTACCGTATAGGCCGCACTTGTGACACCGCTACCATCATGAAAATTGGTGCTGTTGGTGATGGGTGAACCATTCACTTTCGTACCGTTGCGATACACGTTAAAGGCAATGTCAGCAGGATCATCGCCCAGCATTCGCCAGCTGATAAATATGCCGCTACCCGATGGCAGGGCAACAACCCCGCGATCCAGGTATTCAGCTTGTTGCGGGGCAGCGGTACTGGGATTACCTAACAACGGTAAGGTTATTATTAACGCAGTTAGCATCTTTTTTGGAATTTTTAGTGCTCTTTCTATGTGATTTTGATGGAGTTGTAATTTGACCATAGTAGTTATCTCATTATGAATTGCCAATTTTGATTGGATCGATCAAGCCAAATAGCACCCGGATCGAATGGGTGAGCATTAGCTCATGGCACATATTCCTCATCACCTTGGGGGCGGATGAATATGGCCATCAAAGACTATATAAATGAGATAAATATTAGAGGTGAATAAGCGTCAATAATGATTGCGCTATCCTCAATTTGTGCTGAAGGTGGTGTTAATTCAATTGATCAATTTCACTCAAAATAAATCATTTTTATCGATAAAAAACTCATTTTGACTATTTGAAGTGAAATAAAAATATCTATGCGCCGTTATTTTTAAGTTTTGGTCAGATTTTAATGTTTATTAATCATTATCAATCAATGCGTGATCGAAATACGACTGGCGAAACGCTATTGCCTGGTAGCGATGGGAGACACCCGATGACTGCCGCATTTAGCTCGCCATTGGGTATTTTAATTAAAATGAGGGTAAATCAGGGATTGGCTCAGTGACTATGCGCTGACCAGCGCTCCAGCAGGATTGCCTGTGCATCTATTGCTTCTTCACTTTCCCGGGGTTGGGTGGGTAGGTAGCTGCCATCATCTTGCAGCAACCACGCGTGGGTGTTGTCACGCAGGTAGAGATCCAGGTCTTCCACAATCCGGTCGCGGATTTTTTTATGCTTGATCGGGAAGCAGGTCTCGACGCGATGGAACATATTGCGCAGCATCCAATCGGCACTGGAACAATAGACTTCCGGATTGCCATTGTTTTCGAAATAGAACACACGGTGGTGCTCCAGGAACCGGCCGATGATCGACCGCACCCGAATATTCTCCGACAGCCCCGGCACACCTGGTCGTAACTGGCAAACGCCGCGCACAATCAAATCAATTTGCACACCCGCTTGCGAGGCTGCGTACAACTCATTCACCAACTCTTCGTCGTAGAGCGCGTTCATCTTGGCGATGATGCGCGCCGGTTTACCGTGCTCGGCATTTTCTTTTTCGGTACGGATGCGCTTCACCATGCCTTTGTGCAATGTAAAAGGTGCATACAGTAGCGCTTCCATCTTGGACGCTTTGCCCATGCTCGATAGTTGCAAGAAGATGCGGTATACATCCTCGCCAATTTCCTTGTCGGAGGTGAGCAGTCCGTAATCGGTATAAATTTTACTGGTGCGCGGGTGATAGTTGCCGGTGCCGAGATGCACGTAATAACGCAGCTTCCCGGTTTCGCGCCGTGCAACCAGAATCATTTTGGAGTGGGTTTTAAAGCCCACTACACCATAGATCACATGGATACCAAAACGCTGCAAGCGTTCAGCAAGCGCCACGTTTTGCTCTTCATCAAAACGCGCGCGCAACTCCACGATGGCGGTGACTTCTTTGCCCGCTTTGGCGGCAGTGACCAGTGCGTCCACGATAGGTGAGTTTGAGCCGGTGCGGTAAAGCGTTTGCTTGATCGCCAGTACATTCGGGTCGGTTGCCGCTTCGCGCAAAAAATCCACTACGCCCTGGAAGGAATCGAAGGGGTGATGCAACAAAATGTCCTGCTTTTGCAGCACTTCAAAATAGGAGTTGGTGCGTTTGGGGAGCTTGGGCATCGCCTGCACGAAGGGTTTGAAATAATGTTGCGCGTCTTTCACCAACTCAAATAAATCGCTGTAACGATTCAGGTTTACCGGCCCATTGATGCGGTACAAATCGCGCTCTTTAATTTCACAGCGCTCCAGCAAAAAGTGTTCGAGTTCTGCCGGGCAGGTATCGGTAATTTCCAGGCGCACTTCATCGCCGTATTGGCGATAGGCCAGCTCACCTTGCACGGCGCGTAACAAGTCATCCGTTTCTTCTTCGTCGAGGAAAATATCCGAGTTGCGTGTGAGGCGGAATTGATAACTTTCCATTACCGTCATACCGACAAAAATTTCGGCCATAAAAAAATGGATGATGGAAGAAATAAAGACAAAATTGCGTCCGTTGATGCTTAGGGCTTCCGGCAATTCAATAATGTGCGGCAATGAGCGTGGCACCTGCACAATGGCACGGCCGGAGTTGCGACCAAACGCGTCTTTGCCATCCAGCCGGACAATAAAATTCAGGCTCTTGTTGAGGATGCGGGGAAAGGGATGTGCCGGATCAAGGCCGATCGGACTGAGTACAGGCAGCACATCGGATAAAAAAATGTGCTTTAGATAATTGATTTGCTCCTGGGTCCAATCTTCGCGGCGTAATACCTGAATGCCCTGCTCGCGCATGGAGGGTAACAATTCACTGTTGAGTATCCGGTATTGCTCGGCTACCAATTCATGGGCACGCAGGGAAATTTCATTCAGCGTCTGGGCCTGGGTCATGCCATCCGGCCCTTGGGTAGGTGGGGCGTTGCGCTCAATAATTTCCACCAGGCCGCCGACGCGCACCTCAAAAAATTCATCCAGGTTGGTAGAAAAAATGCACAAAAAACGCAGCCGTTCCAGCAGCGGCAAACTGCGGTTATAGGCTTGATGGAGTACGCGCTTGTTGAATTCGAGCAGGCTTAACTCGCGATTGAAATAGGCGTTAGACACCTTGAACCTCATTGCACCGGAATTTTTAGTGCCAGATTATGGCAATTATGTGACAAAAATAAGACAGCGATTTGTTGCCGCTAACACTAGCAAAGATTTGCGCGATAAAGCGGAAGAAGTGCAAAAAACCAGAGGACTCAATATAACGTTAAAAAAAACAGGCCGGGCAAATTACCCGGCCTGCTGTGAAAAATTCAACTGCAAGGCTTAGTTGCACTTGTAAACATCAAAACTCTGGCGGCCGTCTTTTACCTGGGTGACAGGTACAACAGTATCGCCACCAAACTGGCTGGCTTCGTTACGAGCCATATTGGTCAATTCAGTAGCCACTTTGTTTTGGTCGCGTTTCATGGAACCGACAAAATTATCTTTCACTTTTACGTTCACATTGCGCACTTTTTCGCAGCTGCGGACGTTGGCGGCATTGGCCACAGCCACGTTAGAACCTTGATCATTGACTTTTACCCAGGTACAGGCACTGGTCATGCTGATGAGCGCAGCGGTAAAGATAATGGACAGTTTTTTCATGGCATCTTCCTCGAAGGTGATTATTCATTAACCGAAGGGGGACAAATTACGCGGCTACACTAATGCCATGGCGTTGCCGTTGCAAGCTGTGGGGCGTACGCGGTGGGGCACGGGGTTATCTGGCGTAATAATTAATACTGGCAATAGTTGGCGCGCATAGTATCTTTAAGCAATCCGTGAGTCGGAGAATCAACCAAAAAATACGAATAGGAAATTCCGTAAAAGGAAAACCCCTTAAGAGGAGTTAGCACTATGGGCACGTTTAGCTTGGGCAATTTATTTTCCCGCCGGACGTTTTGGTGGCTGTTTAAATGTTTTGTTGTGATTTTGTTGTTGATGGGGATAACGCTCGCCATCGGCAAGCTCTACCAGAATTGGGACGATGATCCGGATCGTGGTGCGGTAGAGATAGAAAAAGGCGCATACGGGGAAAACTATTCCACACCGATGTACCTCGACCAGGGTTGGAGCGCGAACGATAGTTTGTGGTTTTACAACACCACCCAGGGGTCGGCGTTATTGCCTTACGATTTTTTCATTGCGCTGGAACAGGCCGATTCCACCGAGGTGTTCCGCGCGAATAGCCTGATCGACAAATACCGCTATCTGCCCCAAAAACCCACCTTTTTTAATCCGGACGGCCTACCCGTCGGCTTTGTTAAAGAATCCTATAAAGGCAATGAATACGTCGGCCTGACTTGCGCTGCCTGCCATACCGGGCAGGTGAATTATCAGGGCATGGCGCTGCGTATTGATGGTGGCGCGGCCATGGCGGATATGGTGGGCTTCCTTACCGATCTGGAAAAAAGTTTGGCAGTTGCCGTAAAAGACCCGGAGAAAAATCGTCGCTTTGTGGCGCGTGTGCTGGAGTTAAATAACACTTATTCCGATGCAGAAACCATTCAAAAAGACCTTAATCGCTGGTCGCGCAAAACCGCGTTATACAACAACATCAATCACTCATCGGTTGAGTATGGCTACGCGCGTCTGGATGCATTTGGTCGCATTTACAATCGGGTGCTGGAGCACGTTATCAGTCGCGATCAATTACGCAGTGTCTTGCTGGGGATGACCCAAGCTGACAATGCCGATGTCGATTTAATGACCCCGGCGCAGGTAGACAAGGTGCTTGATGGGATTAGCGAAACCATTATCGGTGATTTGCAATTCGCCAAAATTATCGACCGGTTGATGTCTGACAAAGAGGGCTACCCGGCACTGGCAATGGGTGACATGGAGCGCATCAAAGCGGAAATATTTAATGAGCCCAACGCGCCTGTCAGTTACCCCTTTTTATGGGACATCGTGCAATCCGATTATGTGCAATGGAACGGACTGGCGGGTAATGCGGGCGTGGGGCCACTTGGGCGTAATACCGGTGAGGTGATTGGTGTGTTTGGCATACTCGATTGGACGGCACACAAGCGCGGCTGGAGTTTGTCGTCGCTGCTGACGGGCCAGAAGAACAAGAGTTACCAAATTGATTTCACGTCTTCAATTGATCTGGTGAATCTCTCTCGCCTGGAATCCCATCTAAAAAGCCTGACTTCACCGGTATGGCCTACCATTGATACTGGTACAGACAATCCCGAGCAGAAAAAAGCCAATGCCGTGTTTGGCAAATTACCGGAGTGGCAAATTGACTCACAAAAAGTGCGGCGCGGCGCGCAGATCTATCAAGAGTACTGCGCGAGTTGCCATGAGGTAGTGGATCGCACCGATTGGGGTCGGATTGTAGTGGCCAATATGTCCAATATGCTGATGATGGGCACAGACACGGCGATGGCAGAAAACAGCGTGAATTACAGCGGCTATTCGGGTAATTTCAAAAACACTTATCAAGGCGAAGGTGTGGGATCGCTGGTGATAAAAGATCGCGCGCCGGTAGTGCAAATCCTCACCGCAGCGACCATGGGTGAGGTGGCTACCGAACCGGACCCGGACAAGTGGTGGCCGCGCCGTGCATTGGATTGGTTGTATATGCTGGCCAAATCCTTTTTTGATAATGAAATCAAAGCCAGTGTAAAATCCGGCGCCTATTGGCCTGATACCACAGCCGCGCCATACAACTCGCTGCTGGCCTACAAGGCGCGGTCGTTAAATGGCATTTGGGCAACGGCGCCTTATTTGCATAATGGCTCTGTACCCAGTATTTATGATTTGTTGTTGCCGGTAAGGCGCTCCACTGATCCGCTTGAGGGTGAATATCGCCCCAACGAATTTAAAGTGGGCAGCCGCGAATTTGATCCGGTACGGGTTGGTTTGCGTACCAAAGGTTATGAAGGTTTTAATTTCAGTGCGACCAAACGTGGTGATTTTAATAGCGGCCATGAGTACGGCACTATTCACTCACCGATGATCAATGGTAAAGCGGTTGAACCGTTAACCGAGCAACAGCGCTGGGAGTTGGTGGAATACATCAAAACCTTGTAATACGTTAGAAAAATTTAATTCCGTTAAGGGAAGGTTAACGCCACTTTTTCAACGCTAGGCCCTGTTGTCGGCGTGTGAAAAAGTGGCGTTTGTTTATCAGCATTTTTTCGTCGCCCAGTGTCTATTGCACGGTAATTAATTTAAGGCGAGTTATTGATTCGGTGATTCCCGTTACGCTAATGAAAAAAAAGACAAGAAAAATACTGGTGAGCCTGTTGTGTGCTCTGGCGTCTATCCCAGCATCTTCTGTACAGGCAAGCGAAAAACGGGTGACAGTTCCTATCGCGCTGCCTTTCCAGCAACAGGCCAGTAGTGCAACCTCTGCCGCTCCTGCGGCGCAACCCTTGCAAACCACACCTTTTACCCAAACCCTCGTGGCGTCATCGGCGTCATCGGCGTCATCGGCGTCATCGGCGTCGTTGCAGGTGTTAGCCACCTCATCAACAGCAAGCCAACCGGCAATGGCGCTCGCGCCGGCATCAGTGAGCGCCAGTTCGCGTCAAGCACAAACGGCGGTAGCGAAATCCAAAGCGGTTGTCGCACCGGCACCTGTCGAAGCATCTCCTACGGAAGAAATGGTCGAGGAAGAGGAGGTTGTCGGCGAGCTGGAATTGATCACTACTGCACCGGTCAAAGCACCGCGCTATCCAGCAGGTCACCCTGAAACGTTTGTTGCCGAGTTTGAGGATTACGTTGCGAAAAAGGTTGCGCCTTTTGTGCCCGGTGTTGCCATCGCAGTGGTTTCCGGTGGGCAAGTTAAATCCTTGCAGGGTTTTGGGGTGCGCCGTGCAGGCACGCGTGAAACCGTCACTCCAGATACGGTTTTCCGCCTTGCATCTATCTCCAAAGCCTTTGCTGCAACAGCGGCGAGCGAGCTGGTTAACGAGGGAAAAATTACCTGGGATACAACGGTAACCTCCGTCTTGCCCGATGTGGCCTTTAAAAATTCGCGTTACGGCAAACAGCTGACATTGCGCCATATTTTGTCCCAGGCATCCGGTTTACCACGCCATACGTACACGCACTTTATTGACGAAAATATGAGTTACGCCGAAATCGTAAGGCGTTTGCGTTATGTGAATTTTGTATGTCCGCCGGGCAAGTGTTTTGCCTACCAGAATGTGAGTTACAGTCTGGCGGGTGAGATGATCAAAAAGAAATCCGGCACCAGTTTTGAGAAGTATGTAGAGCAGCATATTTTTGATCCGCTGGGCATGCGTTCAGCCTCTTATGGCTTACGGAAATACAATGCTTCACCCAATCGCGCAGCACCCCATATCAACAATGGCAGTCGCTGGATTCCCACCGCCGTTACGCCCAACTGGTATCGCGTTGCGCCGGCGGCGGGCGTTAATGCCAGCATTACCGATATGTCCAAATTCCTGTTGGGACAAATGGGTAAAAAACCGGAAGCATTACCGTTGACTGTTCTCAGCCCAATCCAGTCCCGTGTGACCAAAAATACACCGGGACAAAATTATTACGGTGTGCGCAAGGCGGTGGGCAATACGGCCTACGGTATGGGTTGGCGGGTGTTTGATTACGGGCGTTACAAAAATTTTGTCCATCATGGTGGCCATGTCAAAGGCTTCCGCACCGAGATGGTGTTTAATCGTGACTTGCAGATCGGTATGGTGTTCCTTACCAATTCCGAGAGCCGGTTTGCCAAGGACATCATTTTCAAATTTCTGGATATGTACGAGCGCAGCCATCACCCGGGCAAATCCGGTAAAAAAATTGCCCAGAAAAAATAGTCCCGGAAAATAGTGAATAAACCATGACCAAACTCGCCGCTCTTCACCCGCGCCACATTCTCGTTGCGCTCGACCAGATAGATGCGGCAGCACCTTCCTGGCAAATGGCGCGCCCGCAAGCGTTACGGCGAGTGTTTATTGTGTTGGCAACGGTCTCGGTATGTTTGCTGGTTCTCCACTACGGCAAATTTTCAACGAATTTCCATGCGTTGTTGCAGTGGGTGGGTGAGCAACATGGAGTTGATTACCTGCAACGTTTGACCGATAGCGGATGGCTGGAGCTGGGCGGTTACCTCTGGTGGACAAGTTGTCACCTGTTGACTTTTATCGTCATACCCTGGCTGGTCATCCGCATCGCCTTTAAGGAGCGGATGCGTACTATGGGGTGGTGCTGGAACCAGGTGGGGGAGCATTGGCGAGGCTATTTGCTACTGCTTAGCCCAATCCTGGTTTTTGTGGTGCTGGTGAGTACCGGTGAGGATTTTGTAAACCATTATCCCTTTTACCGATATGCAGGTCGCAGCTGGTTGGACTTATTGCTGTGGGAGCTGCTTTACATCAGCCAATTCATATTTCTGGAGTTCTTCTTCCGCGGCTTTATGCTCAACGCCTTGCGACCCGCGATAGGTGCAAATGCTATTTGGGTCATGTGCGTGCCTTATCTGATGATTCATTTCCCCAAACTTTGGCTGGAAGCCACCGGTGCCATTTTGTTCGGTCTGTTCCTTGGTATTTTGGCACTTCAATCTCGCTCCATCTGGGGTGGAGTATTGGTTCATGCGGGGGTTGCACTCAGCATGGATATAGCAGCACTGCTGCGAAAAGGTGAAATCCCTGGATCATTTTTTCCCTACTGAATCACGTTTTATAACAATCCTGTCATTGCAATTCCCAGAACGCGAAGCGGTTCCTGATAAATCAATAACTTGTCGCTTAAAGTTGTATTTATCGCATAAATGGCACTTAAAAATACAAATTTATGTGATTTGATTCACGAGTTATTGCTGCTAGATTTTCAGGTAGAAGGCCGCTGGAGCGAGAAAAATGATGTACTTACATTCTTGGGGAAGCACCCGATTAGCGGTGGGTGTTGTTACACTTTTTTGCGCATTGCATAGCGAAGCTTCGCTGTTGGATTGTGCTCAAATCCCGGAAGCTGAACTCACCTTATCGGCAGGTTGTTCGGCAGATGAAGCGCCGCAATTGCTTCCGTTTGTTGCTCCCTCAGCGGAAACACCTGCGTCACCGCCTCCAGTCACAAACACCGGCTTTCAGGTTAACCCCAAGTCATCCAATGGTTTACCGAGTTCCATCCTATTGATGGGATTTTTCGCATCCCTGATCAGCGTATTGCTGGTTCGCGCCAAAGGCTTCAATTCCAAATAAGTGCTATTTGTGGTCAATAGCACTGCTTGATAGTGCAGTTATACCAATGTTCAAAGGGATGATTAGCGCAATCCAGCGGTTGATGGATAAAAGGAATACGGCGCTCGCCCCCGGTTAACGCAATCTGTTCATAAATAAACGCATCGTCGAAGCCCGCTTCTGCCGCCTGTTTGCGGGTCGCTGCAAAATAAACTGCCTTGGGCCTCGCCCAGAAAATCGCGCCCAAACACATGGGGCAAGGCTCGCAACTGCTATAAATGTCGCAACCATCTAATTGGTGACTGCCGAGCGTTTGGCACGCGTTGCGGATCGCCACAATTTCCGCATGGGCGCTGGGGTCCTGTGTACTGGTCACCTGATTGCAGCCCTCGGCAATAACTTCGCCATTTCTGACCACAATCGCTGCAAATGGCCCACCTTTTCCGCTATTCGCCTGGGTTTGTGCCAGTGCTATGCAGCGCCTTAGCCAATGTTTATGTAAATCGCTCATCGTAAATCTCCTCATCCAGCCAGCCCAGCATAACGCCGGATGTGCCACCCGCAAAACAAAAGTGGCTATATGTATATCTAGACAGTAAAATCGCGCTCCATTCCTTTTGATGATTTTCCGGGCTCGTTGCCCGTTGGCCCAATGTTATGGATGTGTCCCTGCTGCTTGATAGCCTTAATGATGCCCAGCGCGAAGCGGTATCCGCACCTGCCACCAACCAATTGATTCTCGCGGGTGCGGGGAGTGGTAAGACCCGTGTGCTGGTGCATCGTATTGCCTGGTTAATCCAGGTGGAGCGCGTATCCCCCTATTCGATAATGGCAGTGACATTTACCAACAAAGCCGCGCGTGAAATGCGTAGCCGTCTGGATGAACTCTTCCACCACGCATTACCCACTGGCGGGAACCAGCACGTTAATAGTCGCGCCATGTGGGTAGGTACTTTCCACGGCCTTGCCCATCGCTTGTTAAAGGCCCATTGGCAGGATGCAAACCTGCCACAAAATTTCCAGATCCTTGATAGCGACGACCAGCTACGGTTGATCAAGCGCGTGTACCAGAATTTAAATCTGGATGAAAATAAATGGCCATATAAACAAGCGCAGTGGTACATCAATGAACAAAAAGATGAAGGTTTGCGCCCGCAGCACATCCAGGAAACCGGCGATCCATTTGTGCGTACCATGCTGCAAATTTATCGCGCTTACGAAGAAGATTGCCAGCGTGGTGGCATGGTGGATTTTGCCGAAATTTTATTGCGCGCGCACGAATTGTGGCTCCACAAACCGCACGTCCTTGAGCATTATCGCCAGCGTTTCCCCTTTATTCTGGTTGACGAATTCCAGGATACCAACAGTGTTCAATATGCCTGGTTGCGTGTGCTCGCGGGCAAGACTTCCTGCGTAACCGCTGTGGGTGATGATGATCAATCCATTTACGGTTGGCGCGGGGCAAAGATTGAAAATATCCAGCGTTTTTCGCAGGATTTTTCCGGCACCAATATTTATCGCCTCGAACAAAATTACCGCTCCACTGGTAATATTTTGCAAGCTGCCAACGCCGTGATCAAACACAATGCGGGCCGATTGGGTAAAGAACTATGGACCGAAGGTGACAAAGGCGAACCGATTTCACTGTACGCAGCATATAACGAACAGGATGAAGCGCGTTTTATTGTGGAGCGTATCCAAAGCTGGTTGAAGCAAGGGCATAGCCGTAATTCGGTAGCGATTTTGTATCGCTCCAACGCCCAATCGCGGGTACTTGAAGAGGCATTGCTGCGTGAAGCAATTCCCTATCGCATCTACGGCGGTTTACGCTTTTATGATCGCCTTGAAATTAAAAATGCGATTGCTTACATGCGCCTGATCAGCAATCGCCATGATGATGCCGCCTTCGAACGGGTGATTAATACACCGACACGCGGGATTGGTGGAAAAACCGTTGATGACATCCGTACCTTTGCGCGTGACCAGGGCTGTTCGCTATGGGCGGCGGCGGAAAAAATGCTCGCACACAAAGTGCTTGCGGCACGTGCAGGCAACGCAGTGCAAACATTTTTAAATTTAATTATCAAATTGGCGCAAGACGCTAATTCTTTTGATGATCACGGCGAAGCGCCAGCACTGGATGAAATTGCCCGAATGGTGATTGAAGACACCGGATTGCTGGTATTCCATCAAAATGAAAAAGGTGAGAAAGGTCAGGCGCGCGGTGAAAACTTGCAGGAATTAATTACCGCCTGCCGCGCATTTGATGTAGAGGAAAGCGAAGAAAATCTTTCGCCGCTGCAACAATTTCTCGACACTGCTGCACTCGATGCCGGTGAAACCCAAGCTGACGAATTTGAAGAAGCCATCCAGTTAATGACATTGCACTCCGCTAAAGGCCTGGAATTTCCGTTGGTATTTCTCGCTGGTGTGGAAGAAGGTTTATTTCCGCATAAAATGTCGGCGGATGATCCTGATCGTTTGGAGGAAGAACGTCGCCTTTGTTATGTCGGCATTACTCGCGCGATGCAAAAATTATTTATCAGCTACGCGGAAACCCGTCGCTTGTATGGCAATGAAACGTTTAATACGGTATCGCGCTTTGTTAAAGAAATTCCCGGTACCTGTATTGAAGAAGTTCGCCTCAAAACGGCAGTCACGCGCCCCGTTAGCTTCCAGCGCACAGCAGTGCGCGAAAATTTGAGTGATAGCGGCGAAGGCAGCGGTTTTAAACTGGGCCAACGTGTCACCCATGCCATTTTCGGTGAGGGCATCATCTTGCAATTTGAAGGTACTGGCCCTAATGCAGTCGTGCAAGTGAAGTTCGAAAAAATTGGCACCAAGCGTTTGGTAATGCAATACGCGAAGTTGCAAGGGTTGTGATTGAACAACGGTAATAAAATTAATTATTTTCTATTAAAGACGAAAGCGAAGGAACTATGAACAATAAATCCATTAACTGGTACCCGCTTGTAATTGTTGTATTAGTTGTGGCCTTGGTTGCAACGTTCGCAGCCCTGGTGTTGGAGAAATCCAAACCAAAAAATGCCGGAAAAAACCATACAGCGAGTACGCAAACCTCATCGGTAGATTCCACTGCACAGTACCATTGGAAGATGGTGACATCCTGGCCCAAAAATACTCCGGGGTTAGGTGTCGGTGCTGAAAATCTGGCGCGTGTAATTAATGAAATGTCCGGTGGCCGTTTGCAAATCCATGTGTATGGCGCGAATGAATTGGTGCCGGCAATGGGCGTATTTGATGCGGTGTCTGCCGGCAGTGTGGAGATGGGGCACTCGGGCAGCTATTTCTGGCGTGGCAAAGTGCCGGCAGCGCAATTTTTTACCTCTGTACCTTTTGGTATGAATGCGCAGGAGTTGTACGGCTGGATCAACCACGGGGGTGGTTTGGAATTATGGCGCGAATTGTACGCGCCCTTTAATTTAATTCCATTTCCAGCAGGCAATACCGGTGTGCAAATGGCGGGTTGGTTTAATCGCGAAATTAATTCAATCGAGGATTTGCGAGGTTTGAAAATGCGCATCCCCGGTTTGGCTGGTGAAGTGTTTAACCTTGCTGGCGGAACATCGGTAAATATTCCCGGCGGCGAACTTTATACTGCATTGCAAACCGGTGTAATCGATGCGGCTGAATGGGTGGGGCCGGAAAATGATCTGGCGTTTGGATTCCAGCAAATTGCTAAATATTATTATTATCCGGGTTGGCATGAGCCGGGCCCATCAATGGAATTAATTATTAACAAAACAGCATTTGAAAGTTTGCCGAAGGATTTACAGGCAATTGTCACCTACGCTGCACGCGCCATGAGCCAGGATATGTTTGACAGTTATACAGCGCACAACAGCCGTTCGTTAAAGGAATTGGTAGACAATCAAGGCGTACAAATTCGTAAGTTACCGGATGAAGTATTGAAACGTTTTTATGAAATCTCACAACAAGTCTACGCGCAACAAGCTGCGCAAGATCCACAATTCAAAAAAGTGTATGACTCTTATCAATCCTTTATGAATGATTCGGCGGCTTATCAGAAAATTTCTGAACAGACATATTACGAAGTGCGTGAACAGCAATCAAAGTAGACGTTCAGGGTTTACGTATGGGGCAACCGCCGACCTGGATAGCTTTTTCTTACGGAATAGCTTTTTTAGGGCGGCGGTAGCTTCTGCTGTATTTTTTTAGAGATGATTGTTGCGAAAAGATTTTGGCCGGACTGTCCGGCATTTGCTGCTGTAATGGGCGGTATCTGTTACGGATGTTTTTTATTTAGCAAAGATTTTAAACGGAATAAAAATAAACCTAGCAGACGGAAATCTAGAGGTTGATATCTCCTTGTGAACTAATTTCCACCAAGGTTGCAATCCCGTTTTTGCGCAGCTTGTCCATTAACCTGGCAAGTTGTTCTACTTCCGCTGCATCGCATTGTTCTCCGTGAATAAAGTTAAGTCGCTTTTTGGCGACCAACTCGCGTACATATTCCGGGCGCACACGTAAACGTTCAGCAGTTTGGGTCAGGGAGAGTAGTTGGCGTAGCATGGCGGAGTTCGCTTGGTTCGTATGGAGTGGTTTACTATGCCACAATCAGGGGTATTACATATGACTTTAACAAACGGCGTTAAAACTTTCGGCTGAGGCATGTCTTAAGCTGTGCCATAATTTCCGTTATTCATTTTTCCCCAGGATCTCAACAAGGCTCATCCATGGCTAATCTTGGCACCCTTTACACCGTCTCCGCGCCTTCCGGCGCTGGCAAAACCAGTCTTGTTAGCGCGCTGGTCAAATCCAATCCGGAAGTGTGTGTGTCTGTCTCCCATACCACTCGCCCCATACGCCCTGGTGAAGTTGACGGGGTGAATTACCATTTCGTCGACCACGCTACTTTCGAAAAAATGTTGGAGGCGTCCGAGTTTCTGGAGCATGCGCGAGTATTCAGCAACTTGTACGGTACATCACAAAAATGGGTGATGGATACCTTAAGCCAGGGGATTGATGTCATCCTGGAGATTGATTGGCAGGGCGCCCAGCAGGTACGTAAATTAATGCCCGAAACCGTTAGCCTGTTTATTCTTCCCCCTTCCCTTGCTTGCTTGCGTCAGCGTTTGACGGGTCGTGGACAAGACAACGATTCGGTCATCGAAGCGCGTATGAGTGAGGCAATCAGCGAAATGTCGCATTACGTGGAAGCTGATTATCTGATTATCAATGATGACTTCACTGTGGCATTAGCCCAATTCCAGGCCTTGATTACCAGTCAGCATATCCGCCTTGCTCGTCAGGCAGAACGTCATAACGAGCTATTAAAGAACTTGCTGGCTTGATTTTAGCCAGCAGCGGTTGGCAGACCTGTCGTTGCTAACGCATAATAGCAACCCCCTTGGTGCTGCAAGGCCCGAGAGCCCGTATTCAAAAGCCTTTATTGAGCCCTTATTTTTTAACAGAGCATTAACTTATGGCACGTATTACCGTTGAAGATTGTCTGGATCATGTAGATAACCGTTTTGAGCTGGTGATGGTGGGCAGCAAACGCGCACGCCAACTGGCGATTGGCGGCAAAGACCCCTTCGTTGCACCTGAGAACGACAAGCCAACGGTGATCGCCCTGCGCGAAATTGAGGAAGGCTTTATTGATGCCAGCATCCTCCTGGAAAAAGATACCCTGCCCCAGCCGAAGCCTGAGCGTACTTACGACAACGAGATTTAAATTTCCACCAGCCGCCACCATCTCCAGCATGATGGCGGTTGATTGGTTGGAAAACCGGCAGTGAAACTGGTCTTGTCATCTGGAGAAAGGCGTGCAAACCATCGATGCTCTTAGCCATCGGCTATCGTCTTATCTCGAACCTTCCCAAATCAATTTGGTGAAGCGCGCCTACTTCTACGCTGAGCAAGCCCATGACGGCCAGAAACGCCGCAGCGGTGAAGCGTACATCACCCACCCCCTTGCAGTAGCTGACATTCTTGCCACTATGCACATGGACCACCAAAGTCTGATGGCGGCCATGTTGCATGATGTGATTGAAGATACCGGTATCAGTAAAAAAGCTATCGCTGGCCAGTTTGGCGACTCAGTGGCGGATTTGGTGGATGGCGTTTCCAAACTGACCCAGATTGAATTTGAATCCCATGCGGAAAAACAGGCAGAAAACTTCCAGAAAATGGCATTGGCAATGGCCAATGATTTGCGGGTAATTCTGGTCAAACTTGCCGACCGATTGCATAACATGCGTACCCTGGGTGCAATGCCATCGGACAAAAAGCGTCGCATCGCCAAAGAAACACTGGAAATCTATGCTCCCATTGCCCATCGCCTGGGTATGAATGATGTCCGGCTCGAACTGGAAGACCGCAGCTTTTATTGCATGTATCCACTGCGGGCAACACGTTTGCAAGCAGCATTAAAAACAGCGCGCGGTAATCGCAAAGAACTGGTTGAGCAAATCCAGGCTTCCTTTGAAAAACGCCTGCTTAAAGAAAATATCACCGCAATTGTTATCGGGCGTGAGAAGCATTTGTTCAGCATCTACGAGAAGATGCGCCAGAAGAAAAAGTTCTTCAAAGAAATTATGGATGTCTACGCCTTTCGCATCATTGTGGACAGTGTGGATACCTGTTATCGCGTGCTGGGCGTAGTGCACAACCTCTATAAGCCAGTGGCGGGTGAGTTTAAAGATTACATCGCCATTCCCAAAACCAACGGCTATCAATCGCTGCATACTGTATTGGTGGGCATGCACGGTGTACCGATTGAAGTACAGATCCGCACCAAGGAAATGGATGAAATGGCCAACAGTGGTATCGCTGCCCATTTCCTCTACAAATCCAATAGTGATGCGACCATCAACGCCAGCCACAGCCGTGCACGCCAATGGGTGCAAGGCTTGCTGGAGATGCAAAAAAATGCCGGTAACTCGCTGGAATTTATTGAGAACGTCAAAATCGATCTTTTCCCGGATGAGGTGTACGTCTTTACGCCCAAAGGAAAAATCGTAGAACTACCAACGGGCGCAACACCGGTGGATTTTGCGTACGCCGTGCATACAGATATCGGCAATACCTGCGTGGCATGCCGTATCAATGAGCGTATGGCGCCGTTGTCCCAGCCACTATTGAGTGGGCAGAAAGTGGCAATTATTACCGCGCAAGGTGCACAGCCCAATCCTAACTGGCTCAATTTCGTCGTCTCTGCGAAAGCGCGCTCGGCGATTCGTCATTATCTAAAGCATCAGCGTCATCACCAATCGGTGACCCTTGGCAAGCGTATGCTCAACCGCGCACTGAGTGAGATCCATACGGATCTCGAACATTTGAGCGACGAGCAGCAGCACAAAATTTTGCATGGTGTCCAGGTGGACTCCATGGAAAAACTGTTCGAGGAAATTGGCTTGGGCAATAAAGTGGTGTACTCGGTGGTCAAGCTATTGCAACCTGATGCCGAAGCCAAGGCGCGCCCTGGCGCTGTCAGCTCAGCGATCACGATTGATTCTGCCGAAGGGATGATGATCAGTTTTGCACGTTGTTGCCGCCCTATTCCCGGTGACCCGATTATTGGTCATGTCAGTTCCGGCAAAGGTTTGGTGATCCACCAGGACACGTGCCGTAACATCGCAGAAATCCGCAATTACCCCGATAAAATCAGCCAGGTGAATTGGGCCGCAAATGTCAGCGGCGAATTTCTGGTGGATGTGCGTGTAGAAGTGGAAAGTGATCGCGGTATTATTGCCACACTCGCTACACGTATTACGGAGCAGGGTGCGAGCATCGAACACATCAATGTACATGAGCGCGATGCACACAACAGTGTTATCCACCTCTGTATCGGTGTACACAATCGTATTCATCTCGCCAATATCATGCGTCGCATCCGTAATTTGAGTTTTGTGATTCGCGTGAATCGCTCTAAAAATTAATTTTCACTCCAATAATTTTTTCACGAGAAGGTTAAATCAATGACCAATAAAGCCATTATTCATAGCGACAACGCGCCTGCTGCCATAGGGACTTATTCACAAGCTGTTAAAGTGAATAACACGGTTTACCTTTCTGGCCAAATTCCACTGGACCCAAAAACCATGCAATTGGTAGAAGGTGATTTTGCTGCGCAAGCGCATCAGGTTTTTAAAAATCTGCAAGCCGTGTGTGAAGCTGCGGGCGGTGGTTTGAAAGATGTAGTGAAGCTAAATATCTATCTGACTGATTTGGCTAATTTCCCTATCGTCAATGAAGTGATGGGCCAGTATTTCCAACAACCCTATCCCTCACGCGCCGCAATCGGCATCAACCAATTGCCGCGCAATTCACTGATCGAGGCGGATGGGGTGATGGTGATTTAAATACCCCGGAACGTATCATTTATTAAGATTATTTTTTAATAATAAACCTTATCAAAGACGAACCGATTTAATAGATCCAACGCCAATTTTAGATAAGGCAATATAGTTATGATGAAAAAAAAATTGCACAATTGCTCTGATTCTTTTTTGCATGGCATTACATGCATGTGCAAAATCAGAAAATACCAGTTCACCATCTGTAGAAAAAAAGACTGAAAAAATACTATTTGCTACTCGATCATCAATATCTAATGATCAAAAATTTGACGTTGATGGCGATGGAAAATCAGATGTCGTTGAAGTTGTAACTATTGGCAATACTGCACAGTTGCCGCCATCAATAAATTTGGTTACTCCGTGGGCTCAAAATGATCAGGGAGCAACTGTTAGTTCAGTTGCTACTGGATCGCACAATAACTTATTAATTACGCTTGGTAATTCCAGGCAGTTTTTAATTCATGATGTGAATGAGATTTCCGTTTTGGATACGGATGCTGCACAGGATATATCAATCGCATTAAAGCCATCGTTAGTAGAACTTGAATTGCCGGAGTTACATGCGCAAACAAAAGGAGATGTAATCGTCATTCCGACAGAGGCTGGTATTGATACATATTTGTATTGGAATGGGGCGTCATTTCAAGTTTTTGAGCCTCTGGAAATTCCATAACTCGCTACCAGGCTATAAATTCCAATTGTTAATTAGTGAGGCCGATCATTTTTGATGATCGGCCTTTTTTATTTATTGGAATTTACTTTTTCAATGCTGCCTTCGGGTTCGGCAAATCCGTGATTGTTCCCACGCCGAGTTCCGCTGCGAGACCAACGGATTCGTGCAGTGTTGGGTGGGCGTGGATGGTTAACGCAATATCTTCAACGCTTGCGCCAAATTCCAGGGCGAGCGTCAGTTCACCTAATAACTCGCCGGCGTGGACGCCAACCAAGCCCGCGCCCAGTAAACGATCTGTCGCGGCATCGTAAATCAGTTTGGTTTTACCTTCACTGCGGTCAGCGGCAATAGCACGGCCGCTGGCACTCCAGGGGAACACGGCGGTTTTGAAATTGATCCCTTTTTGTTGGGCTTCCTTTTCAGTCAGGCCAACCCAGGCAATTTCCGGGCTGGTGTAAGCAATGGACGGAATCGCCATGGGTTCAAATTTATGGGGGTGGCCTGCAACACCTTCAGCGGCAGCGTGGCCCTCGTGGGTTGCCTTATGGGCGAGCATCGGCTGGCCGACAATATCGCCAATCGCATAGATATGCGCCACATTGGTTTGCAGGTATTCGTTAACCGGGATGAAGCCGCGCTCATCAACATTAATGCCGGCTTTTTCTGCACTGATTAATTTTCCGTTCGGGCTGCGGCCAACAGCAACTAACACAGCATCGAATTGCAAAGGTGTGGCGGGCGCCTGGGCACCGCTGAATGCAACTTCGATGGCTTCCGGCTTGGCAGTAACTGCTTCCACTTTGGTGGAGAGCAATACTTCAAAGCGACCTTTGTTGTACTTGTTGTATACGGCGATCAAGTCTTTATCGGCGGCTGGTACTAACTGATCTGCAAACTCCACCACCGTGACCTTGCTGCCCAGTGCTTCGTATACGGTGGCCATTTCGAGGCCAATAATCCCTCCACCGATCACTAGCAAACGGCCGGGTATTGAACGGAGTTCCAATGCGCCGGTGGAATCAAAAATACGTGGATCTTCGGGGATGAATGGTAGTTTTACGCTGCGCGAACCAGCAGCAATAATGGCGTTATCGAAGTCGATCAAGGTGGTTTCATCGCCCTTCACCACTTGTAATTGGTGGTCACTGGTAAAGCTGCCGTAGCCTTCAACTACCCGCACTTTGCGGCCCTTTGCCATAGCGCCGACACCAGATACCAGCTTGCTGACAACAGAGTCTTTATAGGCACGAACCTTATCCAGATCGTGAGTTACTGAACCAATGCTCAGCCCGAGGTTATCGGCATGTTTGGTTTCGTTAATGACTTCCGCTACATGCAACAGGGCTTTTGAGGGAATACACCCGACATTCAGGCAGACGCCGCCCAAGTTGGAATAACGCTCGACCAGGGTCACATCAAGGCCAAGATCAGCGGCGCGGAAGGCGGCGGAGTAGCCGCCGGGGCCACTGCCGAGTACAACGAGTTGGGTCTTAATACTTGCCATTGAATGCTCCTTTGCGGTTCGGTCTGTAATAGGAAGCCGCATCATAAGCGATTAAATGGCGTTTACGTAGTTGATCGGTACGCAGACACGCAGACTAGAAAAAGCTGAAGCCCACCTGGAAAAGTTTCTCCACATCGCGAATGTGCTTTTTTTGTAGCAGGAAAATGATGACGTGATCCCCGGATTGGACCACTACATCGTCATGGGCGATGACGACTTCATCGCCATCCGGGCCCTGCCGAACGATTGCGCCTATATTGGCGCCTTCTGGCAGATCAATATCCTCAAGCGCTTTGCCGACTACCTTTGAGGATTTGGCATCCCCATGGGCGATGATTTCAATGGCCTCGGCCGCGCCGCGGCGCAATGAGTGTACATTTACAATATCGCCGCGACGCACGTGAGTTAACAGGCTGCCAATGGTAGTAGTTTGGGGGGAGATGGCGATATCGATATCTCCACCCTGCACAACATCCACATAGGCGGGGTTGTTGATCAGCGTCATCACCTTGCGTGCGCCCAGCCGCTTGGCGAGCATGGAGGACATGATATTGGCTTCGTCATCATTGGTGAGTGCGAGGAATACGTCTGTGTCTTCTATGCTCTCTTCCATCAGCAAATCTTTATCCGAGGCGCTACCCTGAATCACAATCGCGCGCTCAAGTTGTTCTGACAGGCGAATGGCACGCTGTTTGTTGTATTCAATCACGCGCACGTTGTATTTGCCTTCCAGCATCTTCGCCAAACGCAGGCCAATGTTGCCACCACCGGCGATAGTGACGCGCTTGTATGCAACCTCTAATCGGCGCAATTCGCTCATTACGGCGCGAATATCAGCGCGTGCGGCGATAAAGAACACTTCATCATCGGCTTCGATCACCGTTGTTCCGATTGGCATTATGGCGCGATTACGCCGGTAAATTGCAGCAACCCGCGTATCGACGGCGGGCATATGCTCGCGCAGGAAACGCAATTCCTGACCAACCAGCGGGCCGCCGTGGTAGGCCTTGACGGCAACCAGCTGTACTTTTCCATCAGCGAAGTCCACTACCTGCAAAGTACCGGGCTGCTCCAGCAAGCGGAAAACATATTCGGAAACCAGTTGCTCCGGGCTGATAAGTACATCAATCGGAATCGCCCTTGTTTCGAACAGCTTTGCATGGGTGAGATAGGAGGTGGCACGGACGCGGGCAATTTTGGTAGGGGTATGGAACAGGTTTTCTGCCACTGTACAGGCGATCATATTGATTTCATCGTCGCTGGTGACGGCCACCAGCATGTCGGCGTCTTCAGCCCCGGCTTGGGCTAATACGTCCGGATGGGAGCCTTCGCCCGTCACTACACTGATGTCCAGACGATCACGTAATTCGCGCAAGCGCGCTTCATCGGTATCTACCACAGTGATGTCGTTGGACTCGCTGGCAAGGTGCTCTGCAAGGCTACCGCCTACCTGGCCGGCGCCGAGGATAATAATTTTCATAAATAGCTTAATCGCCTGGGTGAACTAATCCGGATTTATTTTAGGAGAGTTGCCGCCAACGTCATTGTTTGTGACTGCTTTTCGTAAACGTGCGTAGTAAAAACCGTCGTGACCATCGATTTGGGGCAAGAGCTGTCGGCCATAGGTTTGGGGAATACCCCAATCCGCGGAAATCGGTTCATGTAATGCCCCCGCTTGCCGTTTTATAAAAGCTTCCACCACTTGGGTATTTTCCCGGGGCAAGACTGAGCAGGTGGCGTACAGGAGAATTCCATCAGGTTTTAATAGTGGCCAGAGGCTGTCCAGCAATTGTCCTTGCAAGTCGGATAATCGTGCAATTTCTTCCGGCGTGCGTAGCACTTTGATATCCGGATGGCGACGGATAATCCCGGTCGCCGAACAGGGCGCATCCAGCAAAATACGATCAAACAACTGTCCATCCCACCACTCGTGCGGGCGTGTACCATCGCCGCAGCGAATATCGGCAATCACATCCAAACGAGCCAGGTTTTCCCGCACCCGTTGCAAACGGCGCTCTTCAACATCCAGGGCGGTCACGGCCAGGCTTGATTCCAATTCCAGCAAATGCCCGGTCTTTCCCCCCGGTGCTGCGCAGGCATCTAATACGCGCAGGTTGGGCGACAATTGCAACAAATCGGCACACAATTGTGCTGCTTCATCTTGCACACTAATCCATCCATCGCCAAACCCGGGCAATTGGCGTGGGTCGCAAGCTTGCTCCAGGGTGAATCCATAAGGGCTAAATGAAGTGCATGTGGCGGTAATCCCAAGATCTACCAGCTGCGCTAAGTAAGTATTGCGATGCACCCTATGGGTATTTAGACGCAACGTAAACGGCGGATGCTGGTTGTTGGCGGTGACTACGGCCTCAAAATCCTCAGGCCAGTTCTTGCGCAGCATGCCCTCCATCCATGCGGGATGATTGGTTTGGTAAGCCCGATTATTGGCAAGAAGTTCGGTGATCTTAAGGTGATCGCGTTGGAAATGGCGCAAAACGCCATTGACCAGGTTGGTCGCCCATGGCTTTTTGATGTGGCGGGTTACTTCAACCGTTTCACCGATGGCAGCGTGGTCGGGAATCCGGGTATGCAACAGTTGGTAGAGGCCGAGTAATAGCAGCGCCTGTATATCGCCATCTTTGACCCGCAAAGGTTTGTCCAGCAAACATTCGATATAGGCGTGTAATTGCGGATGATATCGGCAAACACCAAAGCAGAGTTCTTGTAGCAGGGAGCGATCACTTTCAGGCACTTGCGGCGAGATGGTGGGCAGTAGGCTGGATAACGAGCCTTGATTACGCAAGATTTGCGCAATGACTTGAGTTGCAGCGGCGCGCACGTTCAGCATCAAACCTGCTCCAAACGATCACCTGGTTTAAATAAGTCAGGGTGGCCGCGAAGTATGTCACTGACTTTCATGGCCCTTTTCCCCGGCAGCTGCAGCTGCTCAAGAATCAATTGCCCTTCACTGCAGGCGATCCACAAACCCTGCTCGGTAATTTGCGTAATGCTGCCTGGTTCAGCATTAGCAGATTTGTCGCTAACACTTGCGCTCCAAACGCGCATGCGCTGATCTTCCGTTGCGCCGGCTGGTTTGGTGTGGGCAACTGGAAAGGGGTTGAACGCGCGTATTTGACGTTCCAGTGTTCGCGCCGCCAGGGACCAATTCAGCGCTGCCTCTTCTTTGCTAAGTTTAGGGGCGTAATTACTTAGCGAATCATCCTGTTTTTCGGGCTTTGCAGTACCAGCTTGTAGCTGATCCAGCGCGGTAAGTAACGCGGGGCCGCCACATTGGATGAGCTTATCGTGCAGGCTTCCTCCAGTATCGTCCGGTGATATGGGGCAAGAAGCTTTAATCAGCATGTCTCCGGTATCCAATCCGACATCCATCTGCATAATGGTGACGCCGGTTTCGTCATCACCTGCTTCAATTGCGCGTTGGATGGGCGCAGCACCGCGCCAGCGCGGCAAAATGGAGGCGTGGACGTTAATACACCCGAGTCGCGGTGCATCCAGCACTGCCTTGGGCAGAATCAAGCCATAAGCAACAACAACCATTAGATCCGCATTGAGGTTAACAAGCTCTGCAAGCGCCTCGGGCGATTTGAAATTGAGTGGTTGATAGACCGGAATCGCTTGGGCCAAAGCAATGTCCTTAACAGGGCTGGCGGTCAATTTCTTCCCGCGACCTGCCGGGCGATCCGGTTGCGAATAGACAGCAATCACTTCATGACGACTACCCAGCAGGGTTTTTAAATGCTCAGCGGCAAACCCGGGAGTTCCGGCGAAGATAATGCGCAAACCTTGATTCATGAAAAACCTATCGAAAAATTAAACGACTGAAATAAAAAAAGGCGCTCGTGGCGCCTTCAGAGCAGTGCGCGGATTAACGTGTCTCTGCCTTATGTTTTTTCTCCAGCTTGGCGCGAATGCGCGAGCGCTTGAACGGTGAAATGTGATCGACAAAAAGTTTGCCATTCAAGTGATCCAGTTCATGTTGGATACAAACAGCAAGTAATCCCTGCGGTTCCAGCTCAAAGGGGTTGCCATCTCGATCCAACGCTTTTACCCGAATATGGCCGGGGCGAACGACAGTCTCATAAAAGCCCGGAACTGACAGGCAGCCTTCGTCATATTCGCTGGTTTCCTGATCAATTACTTCTATTTGAGGGTTGATAAACACTAATGGCTGGGATTTATCCTCACTCACGTCTATAACTACTACGCGCTTATGCACATTTATTTGTGTGGCAGCTAATCCTATGCCGGGAGCGTCGTACATGGTTTCAAACATGTCATCGACCAACTGCCGAATGTTGTCATCCACTTGTGTGACGGGTTTGGCGACAGTGCGCAAGCGTGGGTCGGGAAATTCAAGGATAGGTAACAAGGCCATAGTGTTTGTGACAAACTTCTAGTAAAAAGGTAATAACCGCTGCTAACATGATGATCGCACAGGATTTATGCGGTGCAAATGGAAACAGCATGGGCTTTAATTCAACTATTATACGTCTATCTGACTCAGGACCGAATAAAACAGGATCGGTTTCTATGAAAAAAATACTACTGGCGCTTGTCGCCACATCGTTACTTAGCCTGTTTTCCTGGGCTCAGGATTCTGTTCTAAAACAGGGTCATCCCGATGAATATACCGTTAAAAAGGGCGACACCCTTTGGGATATTTCTGCCACCTTTTTAAATAGTCCTTGGCTATGGCCAGAAATTTGGCATGTGAACCCCCAGATTGAAAACCCTCATCTCATTTTCCCTGGTGACCTCATCAAGCTGATTTATCTGGATGGGCAACCTCGGTTGACCGTTGAACGAACACTAAAAATGGTGCCGGGCGCAGGCGGAACCACAAAATTGAGTCCAAGTATTCGAGTTCAGCAAGCTGATGAAGCTATCAGTACAATTCCGCTGGACAAGGTAGATGCATTCCTTTCCCGTAGCCGTATTGTAGAACCGGGTGTGCTTGAAGCTGCACCTTACATGTTAGCTGGGCAGCAGCAGCACGTAATCGTTGGTGCAGGTGACCAAGCCTATGCACGGGGAACGTTTGATTCCAATTACTCAAACTATGGCATTTATCGTAAAGGCCAGGCGTTTAAAGATCCGGTGACCAAAGAGCTGTTGGGAGTATATGCCCAGGGTATTGGTACGGTAGCAATTGAAAATATTGAAAGTGAGATTGCCAAGGTAGAGGTTGTACGTACTTATGAAGAAGTGCGTCCCGGGGATCAATTGCTCCCAAGCGAAGACCGTGCAGTTGATTCTTTGTTCTACCCAAGTTCACCTGACGACGAAATCAATGCGCAAATTATTGCAGTTGAAGGTGGAGTTACACAGGTCGGTAAATTTAATGTGGTAATTATTAACCGTGGTGAACGCGAAGGCCTTCAAATTGGTAATGTGCTGGCGATTTACAAGGCTGGTGAGATCGTACGTGATCGTGTAAAAGGCGGTTCCGTTGCTCTGCCTGATGAGCGTGCCGGTTTGGTTATGATATTCCGCACTTTTGAAAAACTAAGCTTCGGTTTGGTACTGGAAGCAGACCGCGCCCTGGCGGTGAACGACAAGGTTCGCAACCCCTGATTTACAGCAATGTGCCCCCGATTTGGGGGCATTTTTTTATCAAGGATGATTATGAATTTCCCTTCGCATTTTTCCTCTATTGCCAAATACCTGTTGTTTTCGCGTTTACCCGAGACGGGCGCGGGTACCTATTGGCAATTGCGTGAACAAGATATAGATATTGAGCAATTACTTGAGCAACCTGCTTCTGCATTAAAATCTTTTCTACGACCTGTCGCGATTGAAGCATTGATGGCTTTTCGATCCGGATCTGCACTTGCAAAACGTATTGAGCAGGACTTGTTGTATATCGACACCCAGCCAGACCTGCATTGCCTGCCTTTTGATGATCCGCTCTATCCCCGCTTATTGCGTGAAATACCCAAGCCACCACCCCTGTTGTTTGTGCGCGGTGATCCAGCCTGCCTGAGTTTGCCGCAATTGGCGATAGTGGGCAGCCGTAATCCCACAGCGGGCGGCAGTGAAAATGCCGAACGTTTTGCTCGTTATCTGGCCGAATGCGGTTTTGCGATTACCAGTGGTTTGGCATTGGGGATAGATGCGGCGGCGCATCAGGGTGCTCTGAATGCCGGCGGAAAAACAATTGCAGTAATGGGTACAGGGATTGATTTAATTTACCCTTCTCGCCATCGTGCATTGGCTCAGTCGATTGTGGATTCTGGCGGCGCCCTGGTCAGTGAGTTTCCTTTGGGTGTTAGCTCGCAAGCGGCAAACTTCCCCCAGCGCAATCGCATTATCAGTGGTTTGAGTGGTGGTACCTTGGTGGTTGAGGCGGCTGTTCAAAGTGGATCATTGATTACTGCATCCTATGCGTTGCAGCATGATCGTGAAGTATTTGCTATCCCGGGTTCTATTCACAACCCCCTGGCGCGCGGATGCCATCAACTCATTCGGCAGGGAGCAACGTTGGTAGAAACCGCACAGGACATAGTGGATCAGCTTGCAGGATTGATTAGCTACAAGCGTCAGGAGTTAGCTGCAAAATCACCGCAAGCATCGTTATTCGAAGCCGCAAGCGAGCCTGAATCTGTCGAGCCATTGAATGAAACTGAGCAGCGATTGCTGGATGCATTGGGCTATGATCCGTTGCCATTGGATTTACTGGTTGAGCGAACTGGTGCTGATATAGGTAGTCTTTCTGCGGGATTGATCAGCCTGGAGATCAAGGGTTTTGTGCAACAGATGGGAGCCTGTTACCAACGGGTTTAGCCGACCTGGATTTCAGCCGGTATAATCTGTATCAAGCTCTTCATTTCCCAGGTGTAATCTATGTTCGATTGGTCAATCAACCCCCGTGTGCAATTCGCCGCAAAACAAATGAAGCTTGGTGGCGTTGTGGCCTATCCGACAGAAGCTGTGTGGGGGCTGGGATGCAATCCGTTGGATGATGTTGCCGTGATGCAATTGCTGGAATTGAAAGAGCGGCCTGTTGAAAAGGGAGTAATCCTGATTGCAGCCAGTATGGATATGTTTGCGCCGCTGCTATCTCAACTGGATGATTTGCAGCGCCAGCGTTTGAAAAATTCCTGGCCGGGGCCCAATACCTGGCTGGTTCCTAATAATGGTTTGGTTCCCCCATGGATCACCGGACGATTCTCCAGCGTAGCCTTGCGCGTGACTGATCATCCGGTTGCGGCGGGTTTGTCGCGTGCTTTTGGCGGCCCTATTGTTTCAACGTCTTGTAATCCCGCGGGATCACCACCTGCACGTACCATTGATCAGGTGCGGCGCTACTTCGGGAACCAACTGGATGCAATTACGGCGGGCCAGGTTGGAAACCGCTCCAATCCATCGGAAATCCGCGATTTGCTCACCGGTGAAATTGTTCGCCCCGGCTGACATCAGTAACTTTTCCCCTTTGTTATAAGGCCGCGTAGAATGGCGGCCTTTTCCGATCCTCCTGTCGCCCAAGGATAAATCTATGACCATTCCTCCCGCTCCGGATAAAGCTGCCGTTAAAGCCTATCTTCTTGATTTACAGGATCGTATTTGTAATGCGCTGGCTGCAGAAGATGGGGGTGCTGAATTTATTGAAGATAGCTGGACGCGTAGCGAGGGTGGTGGTGGTCGCTCGCGAGTCTTGACTAACGGAGCGGTCATCGAAAAGGGTGGTGTCAATTTTTCACACGTACATGGTACTCAGATGCCAGCCTCGGCGACAGCCCATCGCCCTGAGTTGGCGGGGCGTGCATTTGAGGCCATGGGTGTTTCATTGGTTATTCATCCCCACAACCCGTATGTACCTACCAGTCATGCGAACGTGCGCTTCTTCATTGCGGAAAAGGAAGGGGCGGCACCGGTTTGGTGGTTTGGCGGCGGCTACGATTTAACACCTTATTACGGTAACGAAGAAGATGTTATCCATTGGCACCGGACCGCTAAGGAAGCCTGCGATCCGTTGGGCGAAAATCTCTACTCTAAATTCAAAAAATGGTGCGACGATTATTTTTTCCTGAAGCACCGCGGCGAGGCGCGCGGTGTGGGCGGCCTGTTTTTTGATGATTACAACGCGGAAAGTTTCGCTCACAGTTTTGCGCTCATGCAAGCCGTGGGCAACAGTTATATCCCCGCGTATGTTCCGATTGTTAACGCGCGTAAAGCCACCGTGTTTACGGAACGTGCGCGCGATTTCCAGCTCTATCGTCGAGGTCGTTACGTTGAGTTCAATCTTGTGTACGACCGTGGCACTTTGTTTGGTTTGCAAACCGGCGGGCGCACCGAATCTATCCTCATGTCGTTGCCGCCACTTGTGCGATGGGAATATAACTGGCAACCGGAGGCTGGCAGCCCGGAAGCGGAACTGTATGAAAAGTTTTTGCCACATCGCGATTGGATTAAATAACAGCACATAACTCCCGCTATATTATTTTCTGGAATTCCCATGACAGATTTATATGCAGTATTTGGTAACCCTATCAATCACAGTAAGTCACCGGTTATCCATCGCCAGTTTGCCGAGCAAACCGGGCAAGACATGCACTACACCAAACAATTGGTGAATGAGGGTGAATTTGAAAAAGCAGCACAGGATTTTTTTGCGCAAGGTGGCAAGGGTTTAAATATCACGGTGCCATTTAAATTAAATGCGTTTGATTTTGCGCAGCGACTCACTCCGCGTGCAGAGCGTGCCGGTGCAGTAAACACGCTTGCGCGTTTGGGTGACGGCACAATTCTCGGCGATAACACGGATGGAATTGGCATGATCCATGATATGCATAACCTTGGTTGGGATATTGAAGGAAGACGCGTGCTAGTTCTCGGTGCAGGCGGCGCCGTGCGTGGGATTTTGCAGCCGTTACTGGAGGAGCATCCTGCGCGCGTCACCATTGCCAATCGGACGTTAAGTAAAGCGGAAGAGCTGGCAAAAAATTTTCTCGATATGGGTGATATTCGCGCGAAGTCGTTTGAACAATTGCACGGTGAGACTTTTGATATTGTGATTAATGGAACTTCCGCCAGCATGCAAGGCGAATTGCCACCGTTACCCGAGAAATTGCTCGCAACGAATGCCTGTTGTTACGACATGATGTATGGCGCAGAGCCGACTGTTTTTTTGCGTTGGGCTAAAGATCATGGTGCCGTGCAAATGGCTGATGGCCTTGGAATGTTAATCGGTCAAGCAGCGGAAGCATTTTATGTGTGGCGACAAATTCGTCCGGAGGTAGTGCCGGTAATTACTACGCTGCGCCGTCAACTTACAGAAAAAAAATAATTTTTATCGTATTGCCGCGTGTTGATGTTGCGGCACGCGGCAATGCGCATTTTTATGGCTTACCTATCGCTTTTCCTGACCGCTTTTATTGCCGCAACCTTGTTGCCGCTTTCATCTGAAGCGCTGCTGGCAACCCTGATTTACCAACAATATTCGCCGTTACTGTTATGGTTAGTTGCCACGTTGGGTAACTCCCTCGGATCTTGTATCAACTGGTATATAGGAACCCAAATCTTGCATTGGCAAGATAAAAAATGGTTTCCGTTTTCCGCAGAAAAAATACTCGGCGCACAACAACGGTTTGCAAGATACGGCCAGTGGTCGCTGCTATTTGCCTGGGTGCCAGTGATAGGTGATCCACTGACCTTGGTGGCGGGTGTGATGCGTATGCAGTTCATCCGTTTTTTTATAGTGGTGTTAGTAGGTAAGGCACTGCGCTACGCAATCATTGTATGGTTCAGCTTGCATAGTATTTAATCGGCATTCAACCATGCCTGTTGTAAGCAGGTATCCACAAACCAATGTAATGCTTTACCGGAGTTATGCTTTCGCCATGCCATATAAAGCGGGATATTGGGGCGCGGGACAGTGCAATCCAAAATCACCAAATCGTCGTGCGCTATTTCTTTTCTAATTAAATGTTTTGGTAAAAACCCGACACCAACACCCATTTGTTGCGCCTGTATTTTTGCGGCGGCATTGGGGACTCGAATGATTTGCCGGCTTTCTAATAAACCGGATGAGCGCCCAGGTGAGCTGAGTGATGAGTCGGCGATAACGATTGTAGGAAATGCGGCAATAGCAGCGGCATCGACTGGCCCTTTGTGAAAACGCAATGGATGTTCTCGTGCGACGGCAAAAACAAATTCCACTTCGCCCATCAATCGATATTCAAAAATTCCTTTTGGCAAATCACCGCTTGCACCCAATGCCAAATCACAGCGTTCTGCAATAAGCGCATCCCATGTACCACCCAATACCTCTTCACTCACTGTAATTGCGACACGTTTATCCAATTGGTTAAACGCGTTGATTTGATGAAGTAGCGGTGCGAGCGGTAGCACTGTGTCCCGCGCAATACGCAATTGGGTTTCCCATCCCGATTCGAGCTGCTGTACAGCCTCCTCTATCGCACTAGCGGCTTGCAGCAATTGTCGCCCCTGTTCCAGCAGCAGACGACCGGCCACAGTTAGTTGGGCCTTCTGTTTACGGCGATCAAACAAATTGATACCCAGGTCGGATTCCAGCTTTTGAATCGTATAGGAAAGTGCTGAGGGTACTTTGAACAGCGCTTCGGCGGCCGCGCCAAAGCTGCCTTTGCGATCAATAGCATCCAGTACACGCAAGGCTTCCAGGGTAATTGCATGGTGCATGGTTAGACCTTTCCACTAATGTTCAAAAAATTTGAATTAACTGCTCAAAATGTTCCGCTTTTTTAACTTCAGATACAAGCCTATTCTGGCAACAAGTGAGGCGAAAAGAGAAATCAGTAGCGCCGAAACCGATTAAACGAGCAACCAATCCCGATTCACATATTCAAAATTTTTGGAGATCGCCATGCGCACTATTCGTCACCTGATCGCAACTAACAATAGTTTCTCTGCCTTGGCATTGCGTTTGCCCCTCGGCATCATCTTCGCCGCTCACGGTGCGCAGAAGTTGTTTGGCTGGTTCGGTGGCTACGGCCTGCAAGGCACCGGTCAATGGATGGATTCCATTGGCCTGGGTCCCGGTGTGGTAATGGCCGCACTGGCCGGTTCGGCAGAATTTTTCGGCGGGTTGTTCCTGATCATCGGTTTACTGACTCGCCCGACCGCGTTGGTTTTAGCGGTGACCATGGTTGTCGCGATCTTCTCCGTACATATCAATAACGGATTGTTTATGAGCAACAACGGTTATGAGTTTGGCCTGGCGTTGTTGGCGGGTGCAATTTCCCTGCTGATTTCCGGTGGTGGTCGCGCGAGTGCAGATAGCCTGATCGCTCAACGAGTGTGACCAAAAGAATCCGCATAAACAACATTAATTGAAGCGGCGGGCACTGCCGGCCGCGTAAAAGAGTGAGGTGCAATATGATCAGTATCAGACGTAGTCATGAACGCGGTGGCGCCAATTTCGGTTGGTTGGATAGCAAACACACATTTTCATTCGGTAATTATTACGATGAACGTCATATGGGTTTCTCTGCGTTGCGTGTCATCAACGATGACCGCGTAACACCGGGTGCAGGTTTTGATACGCATGGTCATCGCGATATGGAAATTATCAGTTATGTATTGGATGGTGAAATTGCCCATAAAGACAGTGAGGGTAATGTAGCAACCTTGCCGCCGGGCGAATTTCAATTAATGTCTGCCGGCAGTGGTATTCGCCACAGCGAATTTAATCCATCACGTACTAAAGGCTTGCACTTTTTGCAGATCTGGATTCAACCGAATGTATATGGTGAAGCTCCTGGTTATCAGCAAAAAGATTTTGGTAGTAACCCCGGTTTAACCCTGGCGGTGAGTCCGGATGGTGAAGCGGGTAGTCTGGTGATTAAACAGGATGCGCGCATTTATCAATTGTTATTGGCGCCCGGTGAAACTGCGCAATTAAATACGAAAGCCAATCGTCATTATTATGTTCACGTGATTGATGGCGAATTAAAAATTGCCGGTGAAACCGTAAAACCCGGAGATGGTGCGAAATTAACTGATATTAATGCGCTGCAATTAAATGCAAAGGCACAACCGGTAAAAGCATTGGTGTTTGATTTACCGTAACGCAAGAAAAAATTCAGGTGATTAAATTCACCTGAATTTTTGAAGTTTTATTCAGTCACGCGCAATGTTAATGCCTGTGAGAATCCTTCCAGCTGCGCAATCAATTCATCACCAATTTGCACCGGCCCTACACCTGCAGGCGTTCCGGTAAAAATTAAATCGCCAGCTTCCAGCGTTATGTAACGTGATACTTCAGCAATTAACTCCGGAATGGGCCACACCATATCGCGCCAGTTACCGCGTTGTACTTCGTTACCATTGCGCGTCAATATCAAATCACCGAATTGTTCCAGATTGCTTAAGGTTCCTCGCTGGATTGCAGTGCATGGGGCGGAGCCATCAAAACCTTTTCCTAACTCCCATGGGCGACCCAATTGTTTTGCTTCCTTCTGCCGATCGCGACAAGTCATATCCAATCCGACACCAAAACCAAACACATATTCAGCAGCACTCGTGATGGGGATTTTTTTTCCGGATTTTCCAATCGCCACCACCAGTTCCAGCTCATGTTCTACTTGCCGGGAAAAATCGGGGTAACGGAAATCGTTTCCATTTTGTGCCAAGGCACTTTGTGGTTTGAAAAAAAAGAACGGCGGTTCACGATCCGGGTCGTGTCCCATTTCGCGCACATGCTCTGCGTAGTTACGGCCAATACAAATGATTTTATTAACCGAAAATATTTCGGTGCTATCAATAATGGGTAATGAATATCGCAACATAGGAATCCTTTAACGTAACGGCGAAAAAAGTAGTAGCAATGATCAATCAATCGAGGTTTATATTTTCCTGGGCCGATTTATCTTCTGCGAGGTATTGATTTTTTAATTTCACATAATTGTTAGCGGAATACGTAAAAAAACTGCGTTCGGAATCTTTGAGGGGGCGGATTTGTTTTACCGGTGTGCCCATGTACATAAATCCGGATTCAAGCCGCTTACCGGGCGGCACCAGTGAGCCTGCGCCTATCACAACTTCATCTTCTACGATGGCACCATCAAGAATGGTTGATCCAATACCGATTAACACCCGGCTGCCGATAGTACAGCCATGCAAACACACCGAGTGACCAACAGTCACATCATCACCAATAGTCAACGGGTGGCCGGCCGGGTTGTAATTGCTGGCATGGGTGATATGTAACACGGAGCCATCCTGGACGCTGGTGCGCGCACCGATACGGATGCGGTGCATATCGCCGCGAATAACCACACAAGGCCATACGGAAGCATCATCACCCAATTCCACATCGCCAATGACGACAGCTGATTCATCCACAAAAACCTGCTCACCCAAACGTGGTGTGTGACCTTGGAAACTTCTTATTGCACCCATAAATAATTCCTCGAAAACCAACACAATCTTGGGTGTATGATACGCGAAACCGCCTTTGATTTTTGCCTGACGGAGTTATTGCATGACCAATCCCCTGCTTGAAGCCCACATCCTGCCACCGTTTTCTTCCATTCGCGCCGAGCACGTTGAACCGGCAATTCGCCAATTAATTGATGAAGGGCGTGCCCGGTTAACATCGTTACTGCAGGGGTTATCAACACCGACCTGGAATAATCTGGTGGCTCCCATCGAAGAACAGAGCGATAAGTTGGACCAAGCCTGGGCACCGGTTAGCCACTTGAATTCAGTCGCTAACAGCGATGAGCTACGCAAAGCCTATACAGAAAGTATTGCGCTGCTGACCGATTATTCGACAGAGTTCAGTCAAAATGAAAATTTATACAAAGCGTACCAGCAACTTGCCGATAGCGATGAATTCAAACAGTTAACACAAGCCCAACAACAAACGTTGAATAACGCATTACGCGATTTTCGTTTGGGCGGTGTTGCATTAAATGAAGCGGATAAAAAGCGTTTTGGTGAAATTCAAAAACGGTTATCTGAACTCTCCACGCAATTTTCCAATAATGTGCTGGACGCAACCCAGGCGTGGTACAAGCATTTTGAAAATGCGGATGCATTGGCAGGTTTACCTGAATCAGCAATTGCCCAGGCTGCACAGGCAGCAGCACAAAAAAATCTACAGGGTTATGTGATTACGCTGGATTTTCCTTCGTACTATGCGGTAATTATGTACGCGAACAATCGTGCGCTGCGCGAGGAAATTTACACGGCCTATGTAACACGTGCTTCTGCGGCCGGGAAAAAAGCGGATGGGTCATCGGCAGGTGAATGGGATAACAGCGCGCTTATCGCCGAGACGTTGGCATTGCGTCATGAACTTGCGAATTTGCTTGGTTTTAATAATTACGCTGAACGATCATTGGCTAGCAAGATGGCTGAATCACCGGCGCAAGTGTTGCACTTTTTAAATGAGCTTGCACAAAAAACAAAACCTTTTGCAGAGCGCGATTATGCAGAGTTGCGTGCATTTGCGGCGGCCAACGGTTGTGCAGATTTGCAAGCCTGGGACACCACCTATTTCAGTGAGAAATTACGTGTAGAGAAGTATTCAGTATCGCAGGAAGAGTTACGTCCGTATTTCCCCGCCGAAAAAGTCATTGCTGGTATGTTTGATGTGGTGCAGCGTTTGTTTGGTATTACAGTAAAACAAATTGCGCAGTTTGATACCTATCACCCTGATGTTCGTTTTTATGAAATTGAAAAAAACGGAAAACAGGTTGCCAGTTTTTATCTCGATTTATTTGCTCGGGAAAAGAAAAAGGGCGGTGCCTGGATGGCTGATTGCCGTGTGCGCCGCAAAACTAAACAAGGTATTCAATTGCCGGTGGCTTTTTTAACCTGCAATTTCACACCGCCAGTCGGTGAAACCCCGTCACTGTTAACGCACGATGAAGTAACCACCTTATTTCACGAGTTTGGTCATGGCCTGCATCACATGCTCACGCAAATTGATATCGCTGCCGTGAGTGGCATCAATGGCGTCGCCTGGGATGCGGTTGAGTTGCCCAGTCAATTTATGGAGAACTGGTGTTGGGAGCCGGAAGCTATTCCGTTGATTTCCGGTCATTACCAAACGGGCGAACCGCTACCGCAACATTTGCTGGATAAAATGCTTGCCGCAAAAAATTTCCAATCGGGTTTGCAAATGATTCGCCAATTGGAATTTTCCTTGTTCGATTTCCGCTTGCACGCGGAATATGATCCGGTTGTACCCAAGTCAGCCCGGGATGTATTAAATGAGGTGCGTGCTTTGGTAGCCGTTATCAAACCACCGGTGTTCAATCGCTTCGAAAATAGTTTCAGCCATATTTTTGCGGGCGGTTATGCGGCGGGTTATTACAGTTATAAATGGGCAGAAGTATTGTCTGCTGATGCCTACTCGCGTTTTGAAGAGGAAGGTATTTTCAACGCGCAAACGGGCGAGAGTTTCCTGCACGAAATTTTGCAGCAAGGCGGTAGTCGTGCGCCCATGGAATTGTTTAAAAATTTCCGTGGCCGTGAGCCACAAATCGATGCGCTTCTGCGACATTCCGGTATAACCGGGGAGGCTGCCTGATGGTCTATAGCAATAAGCGTCGCTTCGTTGCGGGTGCGGTTTGCCCACGGTGTTCGGAGATGGATAAGTTGGTTGTTTACAGTGAAGGCGGTAAGGATTACCGCGAATGTGTTGCCTGTGGTTATAAGGAAGAAATGCGTTTTAAGCCCGCACAACGTGAACTTGAAACGCGCGTTAACCAGACGGAAGAAGATAAAAAGGACGCTGTTCAGGTTATTAATATCCTGCCATTTGAAAAGCCCAATTCTTGAGTTGGGCATTCGCATTCGTGCAAAGATCTCAGTATTAATAAAAATATTTTCATTAATAAAATTAAAATGAACGTTTTGGCGGCTGCGCGGCGTATTGCCATAAAAATCTTACTTTTTCTGACATTTCCTCATTTCACTAATTAAAAAGTGCTACTTAAAAATGCTTTTTGCGCCAGAGTGTTGCCTTGAGTAACACCCTGCCGTCTTTATCCTTTTCGTCGATTTCATTTCTTGTAGTCAAACTGAACATATGATACTTGTATCCAACTATGTCAGTTGCGGGCTACGTCTCATTCAAAACCACAATAAGGCAACCGGCGGGCGGGAGGCGGGCGATAGCGCTCGGTAACAAAATCATCTTGCTAACAAGGTGAAGGTGAGTAGCTGTTTATCCTTGAGCAGCCGTTCGCCGAAGCAGTACCTATAAAAAAATCCTGAGCATAACTAATCCAATTAAGGAGAGCTCCATGAGTAGAAAAGTCCACTTTAACAAAACAATCCTGGCGACGGTCATCGCCTCTTCCGCCTTCGGCGGTTTTGCTTACGCACAAGATGACGGGCAGGTTGAAGAAGTAATGGTTACTGGTATTCGCGCGGCGATGGAACGCGCGATGGATGTTAAACGCGATTCACCCGGTGTTGTCGACGCAATTAGTGCTGAAGACATGGGTAAATTCCCCGATACCAACCTTGCTGAATCCTTGCAGCGTATCACCGGTGTATCAATTGATCGTTCCAACGGTGAAGGTTCGCGTATTACCGTGCGTGGATTTGGTCCCGACTACAACATGGTGACCCTAAATGGAAGAACGCTTCCAACAGGTAGCGCTTATGGTGGTAGCTCCGGTGCGGACGCATCCACCCGCGGTGGTAACTCACGCGCATTTGATTTCGCGAACCTCGCTTCTGAAGCCGTTTCCGGCGTAGAAGTTTATAAAACCGGTAAAGCGAATATCGCTGCCGGTGGTATAGGTGCTTCGGTAAACATCAAGACCTCACGTCCAATGGAGAGCGGTGGTTTTAAGGCGACTATTGGTGGCAAAGCCGTAGCTGACACTACAAATCGCACTGGAGATGATGTAACACCGGAAGTTTCTGGTTTGGTAAGCTGGGTAGATGACTCCGAAGTGTTCGGTGTGTCATTAAGTGCCAGCTATCAAGAGCGTGACTCGGGATTTACCGGCGCAACAGTTAACGATTGGAAGGTGGAGAAGTGGGGTGGCGGTAACAGTAAGACCATTTATGACAGAACAGCGGATAGTGCAATTTTCAAAAATGCCCCGGCTGTTGGCCAACTTTATTCTCGTCCAAATGATGTTCGTTATACCTTCTCTGACCGCGAACGTGACCGTACCAATGCGCAACTGACTTTCCAATACCGCCCTATTGAAGACTTGACTGCTACTCTGGATTACACCTTCGCGCAAAATAACCAATCTGAACACCGTGGTGAAGTGACCACCTGGGTTCAAAATGGCGACAATTTGACCAATGTTGAATTTGATAACTCAGTCATTAAAACGCCAAGAATCATTACAGAAACCTATAGCTCTGCCAAAGACGTTGGGTTCGCCCAGCAATATCGCTCGCAAGAAGATACTCTGGAATCAACCGGTTTAAATCTTAATTGGACCCCCAATGATCAATTGACTTTGAGTCTGGATGCGCACCACTCCATCATGGAAAGCTTGCCTACCGGCCCAGGTTATGCTGGTGAGCTGGACGTAGGTATTGGCGCTAGCATCAAAACCGGTGCGAGCTGGCAATTCAGTGGTGCCAAGATTCCTAACTGGACTCATACCCTTAACGGTACATTAGGCGAAGAAGATCTCAGCTCCTCCGTTATGCGTATATTCTCAGCTGAGCAGCTCTCTGAAGTCGATCAGATCAAATTGGATGCTTCATGGGAGTTCGATGATGGCAGCCGTTTTGACTTTGGTATTGAGCGCCGTGAGATGGGTTCAAACACTATTAACTACAACGGCAACAACGCCCAGGTATTGGGTGGTTGGGGTGCTGCAGCGCCTGGCGAATTCCTGGATGAAGGCTTGTTTGAAGCGTTTGACGTTGCTGGTGAATTTGAAGATGTGAGCACTGGAAATTCACCGCACATCGGCTATCGCGCGGACGCACGTGAGTTGGCGAAACATTTGGTTGGTTTATATCCCACCACTGAGACTTCTGCCACCGACCTTCTCGGAGCTGGTCCGGCTTACATTGGTATAGAGAATACTCAAAGTCCTAAAGGTGTTGTTCGTAATAGCAAGGGCAATAACGACATTCAGGAAGATACAGACGCTGTTTACTTCCAATTAGGCACCACTGGTCAATTGGCTGGTCGTGACCTTAATGTTTTGGCAGGCTTGCGTTACGAATCAACCAAACAGGTTTCATCTTCAGAGACTCCGGAAGTGGCTTACTATGTGTGGCAGTCCGATAACGATTTCAACGCTGTCAGCAAGCCGGCGGGAACGCTGTATGTAGCTAAGAATGATTACGATGCATTGCTGCCAAATCTGGATTTGTCAGTCAACCTGACGGATGAGTTAATCTCCAGATTCTCCTATAGCAAAACCATGGCTCGCCCTGGCTTGGCATCTCTGGGTTCAGTTATTTCCTTCGGTAACCCGAATGGTTCTACTTTGAACGAGGGAACTACTGTTCAAGCAACCGGACAAAACCCACAACTGAAACCATTGGAATCAAGCAACTTTGATGCTTCCTTGGAGTGGTATTTTGATGATGCCAGCTATTTGTCTGCCGGTGTGTTTGAAAAACGCGTAACAAACTTTTCGGGAACCGAGCAATCAGAGCGCACTTTTGATATTCGCGACCAAACTGCGGGCCCGAGGGCGCAAGCCGCTAGAGATGCGCTCGTGAGCATCAATCAAAACGTTGATAACGCCAGCCTGTACGCGATGATGCAGATTTTGGCCGACCCGGCTACCTATCCTGGTGGTGCGGCCGCGTACACCGGGGCATTGAAAGATGACCTTAACGATCAGAAAGGCTATCAATTCATCACTCCGAATGCGGATGATCCATTCATTACCTATACGTACAGTGCTCCTGTTAACAACCGGGAAGCAAAAATTTACGGTGCCGAGTTTGCTGGCCAACACTTCTTTGGTGATACAGGTTTCGGGATTCAAGCTAACTACACCATCGTAAAAGGCGATGTTAGTTTTGATGACCTGGACATTACTTCAAACCAATTTGCATTGCTGGGTCTCAGCGATACGGCAAACCTGGTGCTGATGTATGAAAATTATGGTGTTGAAGCGCGTCTCGCGTATAACTGGCGTGATAAGTTCTTGAATAGAACGGGCGCTGGTGCTAACAACCCGGGTTATATCGAAGCATATTCACAAATTGACGCTAACGTGACTTATCATGTGACCGACAATCTGTCTATATCACTTGAAGGTATCAACCTGACTGGTGAAGATCGTCGTGAACATGCGCGCAACAAAAACATGTTGTGGGGTTACGATGATTTGGGTGCTCGTTACCAAGTGGGTGCCCGTTACAGCTTCTAAGTTTTGCTTAAAAGTTGTTTAATAAAAAAGAGTCGCTCTGGCGGCTCTTTTTTATATGTAGATCAAAATAAATTGTGCGCACTCCCGGTAGTATGTATATGCAAAAAATAGAAGTATTAAACAATATTGCCCATGAGCATTTACGGGTGAACTCCACATTTTCACCAGCGCTGGGTGATAACGTGGTCAGCACCGTTACATTTTTAACTGAATTCGCCGATGTTCAAAAAGAATACCCGATATTGTGCCGTAAAAATCCAGAGACGAACGAGTATCAGGCGATTGTATTTTTCGGCCTGGAAAAAGATGAAAATCTTTTTTTAGCTGATGCAGACCCATTGAAACAAAAACATTCTGGATGGGACGCCTATTATGTTCCGGCGGTCATCGCCAGGGGCCCGTTTTCCATTGGTATGCATCGCGAAGTTGTGGATGGTGTAGAGACTCAGCGGCCGATGGTACATATTGATATGAATCATCCAAAAGCGAAAGGTGATGAAGGAAACGCGTTGTTTTTGGACAATGGGGGACATAGTCAATATTTGAATTATATGTCCAGGACACTGGAAATTATTAATGACGGAATACCTCTGACAAAATTGATGTTTGAGGCATTTACCAAATACCAATTACTGGATACCGTTGTTTTGGACATCGAATTCCAAAACCAGGAAAAATTGAAAATTAATGGATTTGAAACCATTAATGTTGAAAAATTATCGCAGCTAGACGGCGTTGCACTTGAAGAGCTGAACCGCTCGGGCTTTCTTCAAGCAGCTTATTTAATTGCTGCATCAATGTCTAATATCAGAAAATTGATTGACAGGAAAAACCGAAAACTTTTAGCTGGAGATAACAGCGTTTGAAAACAATAAAAATTTTGCATGGAATTAATCCTCATCATATCCCCAGGGATGTTATTAATTCTGCAGAACCTGTTGTTTTTAAACAGTTGGTTGGCGATTGGCCTATGGTGCACGCGGGGCGTGAATCTGATCGTGCGTCAGTTGATTACTTAAAATCATTTTATAATGGTAACCCTACAATTATATGCAAGATCCCTGCAGAAAATAACGGCAGGATGTTTTACAGCGATGATTGCACCAGACTCGATTATGAAAGTTTTAAAGGGCGCATTGATGAAACCCTGGATGCGATTCTGGATGGTATGCATCAAGCAGGAAGCCCCGCTTATTACATTGCGTCTAACATTATTGATACGCACCTGCCGGGGTTTAACGGCAAAAATAATATTGTAATCCCGCGCGCTAACCATGTTGATGCAATGGCAGAACGAGTGAGTATCTGGATTGGTGGTGCAACAACAGCGACATGCCATTTTGATGCACTGGATAATATTGCCTGTTGTGTCGCAGGCAAACGCAGGTTTACGCTTTTCCCTCCTGATCAAATCAGCAATCTCTACCCCGGTCCGCTGGAGCCAACACCCGGTGGACAAGTTATTAGTCTGGTGGATTTTAAAAATCCTGATTTTCAAAAATTTCCGCGGTTTAGCGCTGCGTTATCAAATGCTCAGGTGGCAGACTTGGGGCCGGGAGATGCGTTATATATTCCAAGCATGTGGTGGCACCATGTGGAAGGCCTGGCGCCTTACAACATCCTTGTTAATTATTGGTGGGAAGATGCCCCGGCATTTTTAACGTCAGGTATGAATGCTTTGTACATGGCGATGCTTGGCATCAGGGATAAATCTGCTCATGAGCGAGAGGCCTGGAAACATATTTTCAATCATTATATTTTTGATGGTCCAGAAAAATCCAATGCACACATTCCAGTAGAGGCGAGAGGTTTTCTGCAAATCCTGAATAGGCTGGATGCTAGAAAGTTAAGAGCCTTACTTATTAATAAATTAAATCGTTGATGCCGGTAGATGATAAAAATGATCAAAAAAAAAATGAAGATAGTTATTGCCGGTGGCGGTACCGCAGGCTGGATTGCAGCGGCGGCACTTGCGCATCAAATGGGCGAGCTTCTTGATATTACGTTGGTGGAGTCGCAAGAAATAGGAACCATTGGCGTTGGTGAGGCTACAATTCCGCCCATGAGAACTTTTCATCGGTTATTGGGTGTTAATGAGCAGGAGTTTATGCGGGCAACCAATGCCACTTTTAAACTCGGCATTCAGTTTGAAAACTGGAAACAAATTGGCGAAAAATATTTCCATTCCTTTGGTATAACCGGCAAACAAACATTAATTACCGACTTTATTCACTTTTGGCTCAGAGGTCGAAAGCTGGGAATTGCGAAAGAGTTTGGTGATTACTGCCTCGAATATAAAGCCGCATTAAAGGACCGCTTTTCTATCAATGATCAAACCAAAATAAATTATGCATTTCATCTGGATGCCGGACGCTACGCCAGTTTTCTCAGGGCGCGTGCAGAGGCGCGCGGTGTAACGCGTGTGGAAGGAAAAATAGCAGAAGTCCTTCAACACCCTGAATCCGGATTTATTACCGCACTTAAAATGGAATCCGGCCAGGAAATACAAGGCGATTTATTTTTAGATTGCACCGGGATGAGAGGTTTGTTGATTGAACAAACATTGCAAACCGGATTTGAGGAGTGGGGGCAATGGTTGCCGTGTGATAGTGCTATTGCAATCCAGACTGAAACGGACACACCGGCTGTACCTTATACAAGATCAATTGCGCATCACGCTGGTTGGCGTTGGCAAATTCCGTTGCAACATCGCGTCGGTAATGGATTGGTTTTTTCCGGTCGTTACTTGTCTGAGGATGAGGCAATAAATATGTTGCTTTCCAGTGTGGATGGCAAAGTACTCACCGAACCTAAAGTGATAAAATTCAAAACGGGAAAGCGCAAAAAATCCTGGAACAAAAATTGTATTGCGTTGGGACTCGCCTCCGGTTTTCTGGAGCCATTGGAGTCCACCAGTATTCATATGATCATGACGGCAGTCACTCGCTTGTTGCAAGTATTTCCACACGACGAAATCAAACAATCCATTGTTGATGAATATAATACTCAAGCGGAAAGCGAATTTATAAGAATCAGGGATTTCATCATATTGCACTACAAAGCAACCGAACGTGATGACAGTCCTTTTTGGCATTATTGTAAGGATATGGAAGTTCCCGATGATCTTATGCACCGCATTAATCTCTTTAGGGATTATGGAAGATCCTATCAGGTTGAAAGCGAATTATTTCGTCTGGACTCATGGACTCAAGTTATGCTTGGACAGGGAATTTTTCCTTCGTCATACCATCCTATTGTCGAGCTGATGCCGGAGCACGATCTGCAACACTTTTTGAATAATATTGCTGCTGATGTTGATAAAAGTATAGCGACGATGTCTTCACACCATGATTTTATTAAAAAGTACTGTGCCAGTAATTAGCGTAACGCAAGATAAAAGAAAAATGATGAAAATAACAGACTTTCGCCCGCTACTCGATAATGATTCATCCGAAGAGCCGTATACACCTGTAGTGTTACATGGTCGTGAACTCGAGGAACTTTTAACCCCCTTTTCTTGTGAAGAATTCGCGAACTCCTATTTTGCGCGCAAGTCGTTGAATGTAGAAGGTCAGCCACAAAAATTTAATTCTATTTTTAGCTGGGAAAAATTGAGGCACGCGCTCGCGAGAGGACAACATATTTCAGACCGGCGCTACAACATAACGGCATCATTCGCGGGCGGAGAAGATTCCTCCAGTACCCGACATATGATGACTGCTTATCACAATCAAGTAATCGATTTGCTTAACGCGGGTGCAACTATTTGTATCACGAATATTCACATGGCTGATCCATTTCTCGCGCGTTGGGCACAGGCAATTCGCACACAACTTAATTTTACCGGTACTGTGGGCGTCAATTGTTATGTCTCAGCCGATGGTTCCGGATTGCCCATGCATTACGACAAAAGAGTTGCCACTACTCTCCAGATTGCGGGAAAAAAGCGCTGGAAATTTTCTGTAGAAGCGGCAAAGGCTTGGCCTTCAACTAATGAGGTATATCAGGAGGGGCAGGTCGGAGAAGATATTGGAAAACTACCTGCTGATATGGAGTTTCGTGAGGTGGAATTAAATCCTGGTGATTTGCTTTGTTTGCCCGCCGGTGCTTGGCATTCTGCGCGTGGTATCGGTTTTTCATTAGCATTAAACCTTTATTTCGCACCCCGGAATCTCTTTGATCAGTTCATCCCTTTATTACAATCTATCGTAGACGCGAATGAAAACTGGCGAGGAGGTCCGCCTGTTACGATAGAAAAAACGCAAGGAAAAATGCCAACGACAATCGCCACGTATTTGCGTGAACGCATTGAAGAGTTCCACAAGATGACGCTGGAAATTATCGATAATCCGGATTCGCTGGCAGAGCCCTGGTTAACGTCGTTGACGCATGCGCCCTACACCGGATGGCAACCTGATCCATTAGTACCGATACCGGAAGTGACAATAGATCAACGCTTTCGGGTTGTGCCATCATCACTGCGTTTTATTGAAATACAGGATGAACTGATTGTGCGCTGTGATAACGGCACAATTAAATTTCCTGTCAATTTAGCGCCTATGCTCAAACGTCTCTCTTCCAAACTTGAGAGTTTTACCATTCCGGAAGTTCTGGCATGGCAAGAACTTACCGATGGCCTTTCCCCCCATGAAATAATGTTTTATTTGAAAGCCTTATATAAAAATGGAATTCTTAAGGCACTGTAATCAATGCGGTTGATGCGCAATTCAACCGTATCGTTATTTACCCTGCCCTCTGGCAACATCCCCTCTCAGCTCGGCTTTCAGCTAAACCGGTGGGGGCCTTACCTTGCGTTTATTATTGCAAGCGTCCGCAGGAAGCTCCCCGGCTTCAATTCGGATACACATGAGTCATAGAGAATTAGCCTTTTGTTCACAGCAACCGGATTTATTGTTACCTTTAGCGCCTTTACAGCGACAAGCTCTTATTAATAACAATATCGGTAAATAGCCATGGCCAAACACGTGCTCCTGAATAACATTGCCCATAAAGACCTCAAAATAATTACCCGGCATTCCGCCATTTATGGGGACAATGTGGGCAGTACCCTGACCTTCCCCACGGAATTTGCCGAGGTGCACCGCGAATATCCAATCCTGTTCCAAAAGAATCCGGATACGGGCAAATTCCAGTCAATTGTATTACTTGGTTTGAAAAGCGACGAAAATTTATTTCTGGATGAGACCAACGGCTGGACTGCCAATTATGTCCCGGCTGTTATTGAGCGGGGTCCGTTTTTGATTGGGTTTCAGGATCAAAGCCGTGATGGGGGTTCTACTCGTGCGCCAGTTATTCATGTCGATATTGAGAGCCCACGCCTCAACCAAACAGAAGGCACAGAAGTCTTTCTGGATCACGGCGGTCTGAGCCCGTATCTGGAAAATATCTCCCGATTGCTAAATCGCATTTATGAAGGGATGCAAATTAGCGACGCAATGTTTGCTGCATTTACGGAATTGGATTTGATCGAGCCGGTGAACCTGGAAATCGAATTAAATGATCGTGAAATGTATCGCCTAAATGGCAATTACACCATTCACCGGGAAAAATTAGCGACCTTGGGTGGTGCTGATCTGGAGCGACTAAACCGTAGTGGATTTTTGCGTTGTGCATTTTTAGCGATTGAATCTTTGGGGAATATTCAACGTTTAATTACGTTAAAAGGTGCGCGCCGCTAAGCGCATTTTTCAAATTAGTAACAAATTGTGTTGACCTGTGATTTGCCCGGTGTAACAGGTCACCCAGCTCGACTAACCCTGTTGATCGCGGAGCTTCTTGTGCAAACCACACCTGTAAAAAAATTGGTAATTGCTGGCGGCGGGACCGCTGGCTGGATGGCTGCTGCTGCCATTTCGAAAAAATTTGGTGAGCTGCTGGATATCACTATTGTTGAATCCGATGAGATTGGCACAGTGGGTGTTGGTGAAGCCACTATTCCACCCATGCGTGTATTTCATAAGTTGCTCGGGATTGATGAGCAGGAATTTATGCGCGCAACCAATGCAACATTCAAATTGGGAATTTCGTTTGAAAATTGGGGGCGTGATGGTGATCGTTACATTCACTCGTTTGGAAAAACCGGTAAGGAAACCTGGTTGGGTGATTTCCATCATTTCTGGTTATACAGCCAGAAACTGGGCATGACTGAATTCGAATTTGGTGATTTTTGCCTTGAATTAAAGGCGTGTTATAGCGATAAATTTGCCACTGGCCCCAAAGCAGACATCAACTACGCGTATCATCTTGATGCATCGCGCTATGCAAAATTTTTGCGCGCGATGAGTGAACAGCACGGTGCAAAACGTGTTGAGGGCAAAGTCGTTGAAGTAAAACAGGATCATGACTCAGGATTCATCACCGCGCTGGTTCTTGCATCAGGTGAAATGATTGAAGGAGATTTTTTTGTTGACTGTTCTGGCTTCCGTGGTTTGTTAATCGAACAAACACTGCGTACTGGCTATGAAGATTGGTCGCAGTGGTTACCGTGCGATACAGCGCAGGCTGTGCAAACCGAATCAATAAAACCGGCGGTACCTTACACGCGTTCGATTGCGCATCACGCGGGATGGCGCTGGCAAATTCCGCTGCAACACCGGGTTGGTAATGGTCTGGTTTATTGCAGCAATTTTATGAATGATGAAGAAGCACGCACAACCTTGTTAAGTGCGGTGGAAGGAAAAACATTGATTGAGCCACGTGTTATTAAATATCGCACGGGCCGTCGTCGTAAAAGTTGGAACAAAAACTGTGTGGCGCTCGGTTTGGCAAGTGGTTTTATTGAGCCACTGGAATCCACCAGCATTCATTTATTTATGATGGGTATTACTCGATTGATGCGTTTCTTTCCATTCAGTGGCGTCAACTCCGCATTGATTGATGCATACAATCGCGAATCTCTGGATGAAATTGAAAACGTGCGTGATTTCGTTATTCTGCATTACAAAGCCACCGAGCGTGATGACTCACCGTTCTGGCGCTACTGCAAAAATATGGAAGTACCGGGTACACTCGCGCATCGTATTGAATTATTCAAAACATCTGGCCATGCCTATCAAGAACCCGGCGAATTATTTCGTATCGATTCATGGACCCAGGTGTTATTGGGCCAGCGTGTAATGCCGGAGCAATATCATCACATTGCGCATTTGATGACAAAAGAAGAGTTGATGCAATTTTTCACAAAAATGCGTGGCGCCATCAATCATCAAGTTGAGCAAATGCCCCATCACGATGATTTTGTGAAGCAATATTGTAAAGCTGAAATGTAATTTAACTTCAGTGAAAAATAAAAATCCCCGCCAGTGTTGCTGACGGGGATTTTTATTTTGCATCAGTGTTTTAACTTACGGACAAGCTACATCTTTGCCGGCACCTTTCACCACGCTGACATTGGCAAATGTGATATCCAATGTGCCTTTGGTAATCAGGGAGAAAGGTTGTAGTACCTGAGTCCAGAATTCTTCCGGCGGTTGTTTTACGCCGAAATTTTCACCGGATGTCGGGTAGCAGCTTAATGGTATGGTCACTGTTTGCCACTCTTGCCCTGCAAAGCCTTTCAGCTTTTCGGTCAGGTTAATATCCGATGCACAGTAAGAGCCGCACCCCAGGCGTAGCCATGTTGCATCAGTTGGAGCTGCATTGACTTTAATATCAAACACCAGCGCGGAATTTTCTTTTACGTAATTAATAAAATCCTGACGGTCATTAATAGATAGTGCTACCTGGCCATTACCGTTACCGAGCCATTGCACGCGACGTGCATCTTCTTGCACGTTGCGATCTACTGCTTGCAACGTAATAGATGAGGCTTTGATGCTGCTGGTAGTTGCAGGCACTACGTCATTTTGGAAACCGATGATTTCCAAATGCCATGGTTCGATAGGACGTTGTTTGAATATTTCCAATTTATCCAGTGCGGTCGCTGCTTTGGGGCCTTCTTCAGAAAGGTCATCGCCGAGCGTATCTTTATCGCCGTAGCTCAAGCCATAGCCGTAGGCAAACAATGGATCGTAATTCGCATCGCCCACATTCAACGGTGACTGGTTCGGTAATTTTGGCCAGGAGAAACTCAAACGGCCTTTCATGTCGTAATTCACATTGCCTTCGGCATTTTTAAAAATAACATCGGCAATACCGTTACCCTCGGTACCGGGCAGCCAGGCAGCAACGAATGCATCAGATGCATTGATTTCACGATTTACCCACAGTGGGCGGCCGGAAATAAATAGTGAAACAACGGGAATGCCCTGGCTGCGTAATTCCTTTAGTAATTCCCAATCGCGCGGATCGCGAATTTTATAAGCGAGTGAACCGGCATCGCCTTGCATTTCCGCATAAGGTTCTTCACCGAATACGACGATAGCTACATCGGGTTTTTCTTTAAATGAACCATCAACGCTGAGCATGGTTTTGCCACCGGCCGCGTCAACAACTTCTTTAATTCCTGCATAAATAGATGTGCCGCCGGGGAAATCAGCATTGGTGTTGCCGGTGCCTTGCCATGAAACAGACCAGCCGCCAGATTGTTTGCCGATATTGTCAGCACCGTCGCCAGCAACCAATACTTTTTGTTTGCGGTTAAGCGGCAATAAATTATTTTTGTTTTTCAGTAATACCAATGATTCGCGCACAGCCTGACGTGCAATGGCGCGATGCTCAGCTGAGCCAAGTACTTCTTTTTTGCCCGCGAGAGGACGAGTTGAAGGTGCGCCTTTTTCAAATAATCCTGCGCGAACCTTTACGCGTAAAATGCGGCGCACGGCATCATCCAAACGTTCCGCGGTAATTTCGCCGGACTTCGCTTGCGCTACTAAATTGTTGTACAACTCTTTCCAGTTTTCTTCCGGCACCATGTAGATATCCAGGCCCGCCATCAGGGACTCGGGGCAATCCACGGCAGTACAGCCGGGAATAAAACTGTGGCCACTCCAATCGCCTACCACCAGGCCGTCAAAACCCATGCGGTTTTTTAATACATCGGTGAGCAAATATTTGTGGCCGTGCATGCGTGTTCCACCGTAACTGGTGAAGGATGCCATCACGACTTGCACACCGGATTCAATTGCACTGAAATAACCAGCACCGTGAATATCGCGCACAAATTTTTCATCGCCTTGTGTTTCACCGCGATCAACGCCATTCAAGGTTCCGCCATCGCCAATGAAATGTTTGGAAGTAGCGATGACATGTTCGTTGGTCAGGAATTTATCCGAGCCGCCAGTACCTTGCAGGCCCTCTACCATTTTGCCCGCGAAAGAACCGACAATGCGCGGATCTTCTGACCAGGATTCATAAGTGCGGCCCCAATGATCATCGCGTGCAACGGCAACGGTTGGTGAGAAATCCCAATCAAGGCCTGTCGCGGCGATTTCACGCGCAGTTGCCCAGCCAATTTGTTTTAACAATTCAGGATTATTGGTTGCACCCAAACCAATATTGTGGGGAAACAACGTTGCACCCACGACATTCCCCAAACCGTGCACAGCATCGGTGCCCCACATGATAGGGATGCCGAGACGGCCGTTGGATTTATCGATAGAGGCATTGTAAAAACTGTCCGCGAGTTTTACCCAATCTTCCAGACTTGCATATTTATTCGCGCCCGGCGTACTGCCTCCACCATTGAGCACGGAACCTACGTGATATTTGGTTACATCTTCAGGAGTCAGGAAACGAATTTCCGGTTGGACCAATTGACCGACTTTTTCTTCCAGTGTCATTTTCGCGAGGAGATCATCAACTCGTTTTTCCACAGCAGGATCTTTGGCCACTGCGCTTTTGAGTGCAGGCCATTCAACAACAGGTGCTGTTGTTGTTTCAGCCACAGGTGCGGGAGCTGGTGCAGGTGCTTCAGTTTTTTTGGAGTCGCAGCCTGCCAGTAGTGAGAGCAGCACCGCGCCCGAAACGAGTGAGCGTAGTGGAAATGTGGGATTCATAATTGGTGACCTGTTTTTCAGAAATGCCTGGAAAAGATTGATGTCGTTGTTATCGCTGGGTAGTAATGCGTTGATTGTAAAGGAGTATTTATAAAAATAGCATTTGTGGGCAAAACCGCTAATAAAATTTACCCTTTATGACATTAAACGACAGTTTGGTATGAGTCTTACCCAATAAATAGCGGCCATTTTTAATTAACACGCAGTCGCTTTTATCGATAAAAACGGTGTTATTTCTTATAGCTGATGTTGTTAATGTGCGGCATTTTTGTCAAAAAAATCGACCAGGAAATCAATGAATGAACGTGTGCGTGCGGGTAAAAATTGTCGCGTTGGAAACAGGATGCGAATGGGCGCGTCATCGCTGTGCCATTCCGGTAAAACCTGTTGAAGTTCGCCATTGTGTAAATTTGTCTGCACATCCCAAATAGAGCGACGGATCAATCCCATTCCCGCCAAGGCCCAATCATGGGCCTGTTCACCATTGTCCGTTGCCATACGTACAGGAATCCGGGCTACCAGCGTTTTTGAATGGGTTGTATGGGTTAGTCGCCACTCTGTAGCGTCAATAAGGTGGGGCGAAAGCACAATTGCACGATGATTTTGCAGATCATCAGGTGTTGTGGGTATCCCGTACTGCGTCAGGTAATCAGTAGAAGCGCAGATGATGCGGCGATTGTCGGCAAGCTTGCGCGCAACCAGACGCGAATCTTCTGCGCCACCAATGCGGATAGCACAATCAAAACCACTGTCCAACAAATCAACTACTGCATCAGAGAGTGACAGGCGCACACGCAATTCTGGCCATTCTGTCGCAAATGCCGCTAGCGCAGGGCCGATCCAGCGACGGCCCAAGGCAACCGGACAACTCACATGCAAAGCACCTCGCACATTACGTTTACCACTTGCAACGAGGTTTTCTGCATCGTCGATGTCAGCCAAAATCTGGCGGCAACGTTCCAGGTAAAGTATGCCCTCCTCGGTTAACGCCATGCGTCGTGAACTGCGTTGCAGCAAACGCACACCCAGATGGGCCTCGATGCGCGTCAGCCTTTTGCTGGCAACAGCTGGCGATATGCCCAATTCGCGACCTGCTGCTGACAGACTGCCGCGATTGAGTGCCTCAACAAATAATTTCATGTCTGCCAGTTCGACCATGATGTCTTCATCCTTTCTATTTTGGAAAAGTACCTTGTCAATAATCGATGATTTTCAAATTTAAGGAAATGAATCATTATCCATTTTGTTAATAGTGAACCTACCCTGTTCGTGTAAGGAGAATGATGATGACTATTCAAGTGTTAAAAAACCTGTTGAAAAATGTGATAGCAATAATGTGCATGGCAAGTAGTACCGGCTATTTGTATGCGGCACCAGCGGAAGAAAAATTAGTAGAACCTGTTCATATCCTCCGGGATCAGTCCATCAGTAACGCACAAAACGACGTGCAGAGTTTGGCGGCACGGCGCTACTACACCTTTTGGCATACAGGCAATGCAGATTTTGCCCGCGCGGCATTGGCAAACAATTTTAAAGACTTGAATTTACCCCAAGGGCGTGAGCAAGGCCCTGATGGCCCATTACAGGCATCGCAACATTTTCGCGCAGCAGTGCCGGATCTGAAGGTGGAAGTCGTGGAAATGATGATTGTCAGTGACCGTGTCATCGGAAGGTTACATTTCACCGGCCATTTCACCGGCAAATTTATGGGGCAACAAGGTAACGGCCAGAAGGTGGATTTTTCAGCAGTGGATATCTATCGCATCGCTGACGGAAAAATTATTGAGAATTGGCATCTGGAAGATAATTTCACGCTTCTGCAACAGCTTGGTGCCGTGACGATGAAAAAATAGCAGTACGATGTTTTCTCCACATTTTTATTTGACGAATTTGGTGACGCATACAGAGATCAATTTAAACTGTACAAAAGAATTACTAATTAAACTGGATTGGAAATATATTGTTACATCCTGCCTGAATATTTTTGTTACATTGCCTGTGCCATATCGGCTCACAGTAATTTGATAGGACGATAATGGTAATCCGCCAAGTGGCGAGCATTCATTTGATACTAAAGGAATTGTCATGAAAATATTCAAGCAGTTTTGTAAAGTGAGTTTGTCTTGCGCGTTGATGACGCCGCTGTTTGCTTTTGCAGATTATGCAGCAGATATGCAGGCAGGAAAAAAGCCGGTAGCAGCTATTGATTGGCAACCGTGTTATACAGAAATCAATCCCAACTTACTGTGCGCGCAATACGCTGTTCCTCTCAATCATCAAAACAATAAAAAAAATCCAAAGACTATCCAGCTTGCATTAATTAAATTGCCTGCGCGAAATCCTGCAACCCAACCATTGGGCAGTTTATTTCTAAACCCCGGCGGGCCGGGTGGTAGTGGTGTGGAGTTCGTGCGGGATGCCGGCGAATATCTTTTCAATCAAGACGTTCGTGACCATTATGATTTAATCGGTTTTGATCCCCGTGGCATTAACTTAAGTCACGCTATTACTTGTGGGATAACGGTTGAGGACGTCATTAAAATCGTTCCACAATTTCCTTTTCCGGTAAGCCGCGAAGAGGAAAGGCAGGCAATAAAAGCCGATAAAACCCTGAGCTCAATTTGCGCAAAAAATGGCAATGAAATAATGGACTATATGGCTACGGCAAATGTTGCCCGCGATCTGGATTTGTTACGGCAAGCAGTCGGCGATAAATTACTGAATTACGTAGGCTATTCTTACGGTTCTTATTTAGGCGTTACCTACGCGAATTTGTTTCCGCAAAAAGTGGGCAGGTTGATAGTGGATGGTGTGCTTGATCCGATTGCATGGTCTACCGGTAGAAACTTGAGTGGTTGGTTCATGCCGGTGACTACACGCCTTGAAAGTGACAAGCATGCCATGGCGACGTTAAATGAATTTTTCAGGCTTTGTGATCTTGCCGGGCCCGCAGGTTGCAGCTTTGCAGGAAATTCGGCCGCACGGTTTGATCAATTGGTTCAACGTCTTAAAGTGCAACCACAGCCCATTGTATTGCCTGATGGAAGCACTATTGAGCTAACTCACACGTTATTGTTATCTGCAACATTGAGCTCGATGTATCACAGCCCGAGCTGGTATATGTACGCGGATCTCATTGCATTTATTGAGGCACAATTTCCGCCACAAGAAATTGGTTTTCAATATTCACAATTGCGCAGTGAACTCGGCCTTGAAGAGATTGAAATTCCGTTCGACAACGCGCTCTTTAAATTTTCAGCGGTGCTGTGCAGTGATTCGGATAATCCATCCAATCCGGAATTTTGGTCGCTATGGGCAGAGGAATCTGAAAAGCAGAATGGTTATTTCAGTCGCTTATGGACATGGAATTCCAGCCTTTGTGCACACTGGCCTGGTTTGAAGAAAGGCCGCTTCATGGGGCCGTTCAATAGCAAAACCAAAAATCCTGTGTTAGTGACCAGTACAGTGTTTGACCCGGCCACTCCTTACACGGGTGCCAAGGCAGTTGCGCGATTATTGCCAAATTCCCGGTTGATAACTGTGGCGGGCTGGGGACACACGACGCCGGGTTTATCAAGCTGTGCCGATAATATTTCATTCGAATATTTATTAAAGGGTTCGCTGCCCAAGACTGATACTGTTTGCCAGCAGGAAATAATGCCATTCTATATGCCGGAAGTTGCGAATTCATTTTCCTCGCAACAACAATCCGCTGATGCGAAAAAACTCTCTCGCAACAATAATGCTGACGAGCGCGCTGACAGCGTGCATGTGCGGAGAGCGATTATCCGTGCTAATCAGAATTCCTTTTGATTAGCTTATTTTTTCATTAACTGATTTTTATTAATGGGAATACCGACGGTTGATTCACTTAAAAAGTCAATCGTCGGCTTTTGCGGTATAAACATCCCTGCCATCATTCAAATCGAACTCACCTGCAAGTTAAAAGCACTGCGACATCATTTTTTATAAATTTCGCTGCCATTTTTTCTGCAATGTTATTGCTGGTTTGGTATTTACCTATCATGATGGACGAGCTGTAATGCTTTATAGCGTTAATGTTGTTCCTCTCCCTCGTTGTCTTTATTTTTCCCGCTCTGCATCTTACTGTGTAATTTCATTCAGATTTCAAAAGGAGTTTTTATGATTTTCCAGAATTTTTTCCGTCTTTTTTTAAAGAATGCTTTTATTTACTGCTTTTTGCTGATGCTAGTTTTTTGGGGTCGACCTGTTTTGGCCTACCAATTCACTTACACCAGTCAGGAATTAACTCATTGGTGGTACACGATTAACAACGATGATCATGGTATTGAAGGCTTTGTAGCGCCGCCCGCCGAATTTAGCGTTGTATTTAACGTCCGTGAGAATGGACTGACCTATGATTTTCTATCTGCGGATGTAACCACCGATAGCTATCGTGCAGTTCAATTCACTTCAATTCCGGCCAGTGGAAATAGTATTAGTTTTAATAAAGATGGAAGCATTGCTGCCTGGAATTTTGCGCTCGAATATACTCGTATCGCTGAGGGTGTTCCTATGGAAACGCCACCTGAACACACTGTGTGGAGAATCGAGTCCTCGTATGGTATTGATACCTGTAATTGCCATTTCTATTCGATTGATTATCAACTTTATACACCTCGGCAATTATCGTGGGGGCTTGCGGCATTTAACAGCTTGGGCTACGGGGGCGACACTTCACCTGATCAATGGAGTTATGATGCAGTCCAGGTTCCAGAACCTGCCAGCGCCATTTTATTGCTAAGTGGCATTGGATTATTGGGTGTGGCACGGTTACGAGGCAAAGCTTGGTATGCAGGAAAAATCTAGCTTCATATTTAAAGACGGATTTTTATTTTAATGGATTCGATTAATTTTTCTTTTTTCAGGTAATCGATTTCCCAACGTGTTTCTAATAGATGTTGCTGCGAGTATTTAGTGCGACATATAAAAACGAAGGCGGCTTATTGCCGCCTTTTGCACAGTAGCGTTGCGTGCTGTATGTGCCGCAGAAATAATTAGTGGAGCGATTTTAAATAAACATCCACTTCTTTTTCTGCTTCTTCTTTTTGCTTACCGTATCTTTCTTGCAATACGCCGACAAAACGTTCGCGATTACCGGCGATACGATCAAAATCGTCATCAGTAATGTCGCCCCATTTTTTTTGGACAGCGCCTTTCATTTGTTTCCACTTACCTTCAACGATATCTTTGTTCATGATATTCACCTCGATTATGGAATTAATAAAAGTCCATTTTCTTTTTGTGCAGTTTCCTCATAACTTTTGCGCTTTATATTGTTTGCCAAATAGCGCGGGGATGAGGAAATTCCGTAGCGAAATGGAATTTGCAAACTGGATGCCAACGTGGAATTGTGTGGGTTATAACGGTTTTTCGGAAGAATAGAGCGAAATTTATTGAAAAACCTACATCATTAGCTGTAGGCATTTCAATTCATGGTAAAGGACTTTTTTCTACTAAATAGTTTCACCCAATAAAAAACTATATTGAGCCAACGTTGATAGACCGGGATTTTATATTGATCGAATTAATCAGCGCCCACCGCTCACATCCAGTAATACGCCGGTAATGTAAGAAGACTCATCGCTCGCAAGCCATAAAATGGCATTGGCAATTTCTTCGGGTTCGCCTGCGCGTTGCATGGGGATGAGTGGTGAAATGCGTTGTATGCGGCCGGGTTCGCCACCTTTTGCATGCAAGTCTGTATTGGTAATGCCGGGGCGCACGGCGTTGACGCGAATGCCTTCACTGATAACTTCTTTGGCGAGCCCGATAGTAAAGGTATCAATGGCGCCTTTACTCGCGGCGTAGTCGATATATTCAAAGGGTGAGCCGACGCGTGATGCTGAAGAGGATACATTTACAATTGAGCCACCATTGCCACCCTGTGCAACGCTCATACGTTTGATTGCTTCGCGCGCGCACAAAAAACTACCGATGACGTTGACGGAAAACAGTTGCTGCATTTCGCTAGCGTCAATATCGCGAAATAATTTTTGTCGCAAGATAGCGGCGTTGTTAACCAGCAAATCAACCCGCCCAAACGTTTGATCAATGGTGTTAAACCAACGCAGGATATCCGCTTCTTTGCTGACATCCACTTGCGTGTAGATAACCTTGCGTCCGAATGCAGAAATTTTTCCTGCAATTGTTTCAGCATGTTGCTGCTGGCTTAGGTAAGTAAAGGCAATGTCGTAACCGCGCTCGGCAGCAAGTAACGCTGTGGCGGCACCTATGCCCGTACTACCTCCAGTAATTAATGCAACCGGATTGCTCATTGTGATTTTTCCTTTCTGAATTGTTCGCGTTTAAGCCCGGCATCCATTTCCCGCAGCAGGGCCATATAGAGTGCGTCCGCGCTGGCGATGTAGCCTTCAGGGCTCATATGCACCAGATCCGGACGCATAAATGGCACTTTTTGTTTCAGCCAGACCTGGGCGCCACAGTTGCCGCCCATCATCGCTCCCCAATCCCAATAGAGGGTTTTTTCTTGGCGGGCAATGCGTCGCTGGCTGTTTTGTACTTTTACCAGCGATGGAGGTAACGGCAAACGGCAACCACCGTTGGTGTGGGGTGGTTTGCTTTTGGCTGAGCTGGGAGCGCCAACCAGTAAGATGGCCGCTTTGGGAGCGGACGCGCGCAAGCGGCGAATGGCCTGGCGCAGTTCGGTTTCGTAAGTGGTAGGTACCAAATCCCTGCCGAACGCTTCATTGGTGCCGTAGGCGAGGATGATTAGTTCCGGGTCGCGCCATTGCAGTTGCTGGCGCATGCTCGGCTCATCCCAACGATTGATGACATTGGCTACGGCGCCGTTAATACCGATAGCGTCCAATGTAACTCCGGGCGCCTGGCGGTCCAGTATCACTCCTCCCAGCTTGCCGCCATTGGGGGCCAGCAGGCGCAAGCGATCAACTTTGTTGGCATCAATGACCTGGCTGCTCAATTTCCAGCTGGCTTGGGGGTCACCTTGCACCGGGAGTTTGGAAACCTTTCCTCCCGATAACGCCATACTCCAGGGCGTTTGCCTGGATTGTTGCCAGAGACTGACTTGCCATTGACCGGTAGCAACCGGATCTTTGATTTTGATTTCCAGGATGGAATTGCCGGTAGAAGTATTGATGAAACCACCGAGTGGAAAAATGCCACTGTGTTTGGCGATCTTGCTATCGCTCAGGGTCCATTTACCCATGTTGCGCAGCAACGCTTGCTGGGAACGCTGGTTGGTGATGTAACCGGGAGTAAGCCAGCCGATACCGGCATTGCCGAATTGGCGTTGCAAGCGCTGGCGCAATTGGCCGGTGAAATAGTCACCGGCGGTATGGGAATCACCGAGTTGGATGATGCGCAGTGGTTGGGTGCGAATGCCTTGCTCAAGCTGCTGGAGGCCCTCCCAAAGCGCGGGCGCTTTGCGGTCGCCGTAATCGTGTACTGGCGTAAATTGATTGGCGAGGGTTTGGCTCGCCAGCAGGAAAAACACACAAAAACAAAAATATCTCATCGTTGACTGATCGCCGGGTCTTGCTGGGTGTTGGGTGGTGGTTCCCCGGTTGGGGCTGGTGATGCGGTGGGGTGGGTTTCTGTTGGCGCCGCCGGCTCGGTTGTTGGCTGCGTCTCTACAGGCAGGGTTTGTCGGGCCACTTTAGTGAATTGCTTCAGGGTTAGCTTGGCTAGCAGTTTTTGGCCTTGGATAGTGAAATGAACACCGTCGTCCGTGCGCACCATAACGCTGCCGCGCTCGGGTAGCTCCATGAATTTGGTGAAGTTGCTACCGTCCTGTGTGAGGCTGGGAGCGGTGGCAACAAAACGCGCAAACAGAGGGTATTTGGCGGTTTCGCTTGCATAGATTTCGTTTAATAAGGGTTCCTTGCCAATGAGATCTTCGCGTCCCATCGGTGGTGCGCCGAGCCAGACCAATCGAGCATTGTGTTCGGCGGCGGTCTGGATAATCTGCTTCACGCGCGTGCTGTACACTTCTTTCCAGCGCTCCGAACCAAAGCGCACATACTTGCCTTGCATATTCATGTCCCAGGGATCATTCGCGCCGAGGAAGACAATAACGACCTGGTATTGCTCCAGTTCGAATGCGGCTTTCACCGTTGCTGGCCAGTCGAAAAAGGCGGGATAAGTCAGCCCCGTGCTATGGCGACTGAGGTCCATGGATTCGACTTTGTAGTTGCGCTTAAGCGCGGTAATCAAATGGGGCGCAACACCTTGCATCAATGAGTCGCCTACCAGCAAGATCCGGTCACCTGATTGCAGGCCGATGGGCGCGCTGGCGGCTGCCAATTCTTCCTCGGTAGGCTCGGGTAAAGTGGTTAGATCCACAATTGGGTGGGGTACGTCAGCGGTTGTTGTCGCTTCACCGGTGGTGTTCACTGGGCTTGCAGTGGCAGGATGCTCTGATGCAATGCTGATGTTCGCAACCATCGGTGTTTCGGGCTGTGTGTTTGGTGAAGCGTTAGTAGGCGGTGCCGGCGCAACTGCTATGGGTGGGCATACGGGGGCTTTCGGTGCTACCGGGGCCGGGCATTTAGGTATTTCCACCACGGGCAACTCCGGTTCAGGTAACGCTGCATCGCCCGCGAGTAACAATTGCCCGGCGAGCAACATGCGGTCACTGCGCTCGTCCAGCCAGCGGTTGGTATCTACCACCCAGCGTGAGAACTGTTGGTTGCCGGGAACCAGCTTGCCGATATTGGGTGGGCTGTTTACTTCCATCAAAATATGGTGCGTCTGCTGCCAGTAGGGAAGCAAGGAACTGCCTTTGGCGATTACCAGTAACAGGCAGGCGAGACTAATCGCCGCCAGTGCATGGTGGTGACGGGATTCCTCTTCTATCGCTAAAAATGGTTGTTGCTGTAACTGCATGGGGTGTTTTGTCCGTTAAAACCCGTAATTAACACTATTGCTTAATTAAAAAATCGCTTGATCAAAACCGTTAACTCAAAAACCGAAATAGATAAACCCCGGCATACCTGCCGGTGCCAAACCCATAATTACCAATGCGCTTAAAAACAGGCACAGGCTTTGCCCCCACCACGGCAACTGGCGCAATACTGCCGCTGATTTTTGCATGATATTTTCCGCCTGTCTGGCCAGTACAAAAAATATTCCTATGGCCAGGTATAAACCGAGCCAGTTCAGGCTGGGCACCAGATCCCATTCCGCAAACCCTCTCAGGAATGTTGAGGCGGAATCCCGGTCCTCAGCACGAAACAACAACCAGCCCAGGCATACAAAAATAAAAGTGATGATCTGTGCCGGTAAGTCGGGTATTCGCCATTCAGAGACCCTGTGCCACAGGTTCTGGAACACCAGCCCGATGCCATGCCACAGGCCCCAGACCACAAAGGTAATACTCGCGCCGTGCCAGAAACCGGAGAGCGTCATGGCGACCACCAGGTTCAATTGCGTGCGCCCGAAACCGTCTCGATTGCCGCCCAGCGGGATGTACACATAATCCCGAATCCAGCGTGACAGGGTGATATGCCAGCGCCTCCAGAAATCACTGAGGTTGGTGGCGAGGTAGGGTTGGCGAAAATTGACTGGCAAGGTAAAACCGAGCAGGAGTGCGAGTGCGGTAACTACATCGGTATAGCCCGAAAAATCAAAAAATAATTGCCACGCGTAGGCCATCAAGCCGCCAGCAAGTTCGACGGCGTGGTAGCTCTCGGGGCTCGCAAATACCGGATTGGCCCATTCTTCCGCCAGCCATGCCGCGAGCCAGATTTTTTTAACCAGCGCGGAGATGATCAATAAAATCGCCCACTCGGGTGCGGCGATAACGCGGCGCGCGGGTGATTCAATTTGCGCGAGCAATTCGGTTGGCCGACATATTGGCCCGGCGAGCAATGTGGGGAAAAACGAAAGGTGCAATAACCCATCGATCAGTTGCGCCGCTTTGTATTCACCCCGTCCAACGCTGACGAGGTAGGCGATTCCCTGGAAGGTGTAAAACGAAATACCTACCGGAAGCACCAGTTCCAGCACGGGCAAGCTGGCGTCGGTGAACACCGGCGAAAGCAACGCCATGGCTTCTTCGCGGAAAAAATTGTAGTACTTGAAAATGCCCAGGTTCAGCAGGGCGATTACCACCCCGAACACCATGGGCCAGCGGCGTCGGCTGCCGTCGGGCGCCTGTATGGCTTGCGCCAGCAATAAAATGACCAGCGAGAAATTAAAGAGCAACAGGGCAAAGCGCCAGTCGAACGTGGCGTAGAAAAGATAGCTGGCAATGAGTAGCGATTGGTTTTGTGCTTTTACGCCAAAAGCGGAACCCAGCCACCAGTAAAGCCACAGGAAAATAACAAATAAAATCCCGAATTCGGGCGAGAGGTAATGCATCAGGCGTGTTCCATGTCAGTCCATAACCGCGAGCGGCCATGATACCGAATGGCGTATGTAAAAGCTGGTGCCAAATGGATGATATTGAGCACAAAACCCGCAGCTTCACGCGGGTTTTGTGCGATTGGAAAATGGTTGCCCGGCTAATGGGCTATCAGGTTTGCCGGGCTTTCGGGTGTTACTGGATAGTCGCGAGGCGATTGTTAGCCATGGCGACTAAACGGTCATTGCGTTTTTCAGTCACGACTTTGTTCAGGTAACCTTTTCCGCTATCCACTTTTTCGCGCGCCAGGTCATTTTCGGCGGCGGCCAGGTAGAAATAATCCACCACTTCCGCGGGGTAATTTTGCGTATTTTGGGTGATGGATTTTTCCAGGCTTTCGCGGGTACTGGTGGCCCAATCCAGCGAGTCACCCAGGTTCACTGCGCTGCCGGTATTGATGGCAATCAGTTGTACGGTGAAATTATCCGGCGCTTTATCGAGCGCGGTTTTCACCTTGCCCAGGCAGCGCTTTGCGCCCTGGTATTTATCGATACCCATCAACCAGGGAAAGGCCTCACCCACGAGTTTGCATTCGTTGGCGCCGTACCAGGCGAGTGCTTCCATATCGTTAGCATCCTCTTGCACCAGTTGCTCCAGCAATTGGTCGGCCTGCTCCAATTGGTTGTGCTCGAACTGCAAACGTGCCAGCTGCAAACGTGCGGCATAACTGTTGTCGGATTTGATTTCTTCCTGCAACAGTTTGGCGTAATCCGCGTCAGCCTGGTTGTAACTCATTTCCGGAAAATCTTTCATGCAGCCGGTCAACAGCAGGCTGGAGCCACACAAAAGGGTAAGCAAGGATTTACGTAGAACTGGGGTCATGATTCGCTCCTTAGGTATCAGTGTTGAGAGATAAAATCGGTTTAAAAGTGATACTGCAATGCAGCGGTAAATTCGTGTTCACGGGGAATCCAGTAGCCTTCGGAAACCTCGGCGCCATCGGCGATCTGGAAGGACAGTTTCAGGTCGATCCGGTCACCCAGCGGTTTATTGAACAAAGCCCCGGCAATCAGGCTGGAATCCACCAGATCGTGGCGGGCAAACAGGGACAGCTCGCCATCGTTCCACACATCTGGAATAGCCAGACGTGCGAACGCGTAATCGCGATGCAGCAGCCGCAACCATTGGTGGGTGGTCAACAGGAAGCCGAGCGAGGCGTCGGGCAGCAACCCGTATTGCCATTGGTGATGTTGTTGCTGCAATTGGGTAGTCAGGTGATTCCAGTCGGATTCAGAGTAAGCATCGTCCTGGTAGTAGTACTCCACAATCAGGTTGATGTTGTTGCTGAAGCTGTACTGCAAACCGACCAGCCCGTTCAGGTAATACTCGTCATCGCGCGCTATGTCGTAATTGGCCAACCAGGCGCCGGGCATGACCTCAATGCTGGTGAAACCGGGAATTTTGCGGCCCTCGCGCCAGGACACTTCCGCGTGCAGTTCCAGTGCATCACTCGCCGTCCATTCATAGGCCAATCCTGCAAAGGGTTTACCTTCCAGGCTGGCGATGTTGACGGTGAGCTGGCTGCTGGCAAAAAGCTGTTCGCGCGTGAGCAGGTAGCTGTAGCGGTCGCTGCCATGATCCACATAGTCGCGTGGAAATACTTCGTGGTCCATGGCGATAAAACGCCAGAGCCCATGGTCGTCTGACCAGCTTGCACTCGCCATGGGATCGGCGTCGCGGCGATAGGGAATAGCGGCATCGCGCTCGTTCAGGCGAATATCAAAAAACGGATTGATTGGGTTCCAGGCGTAGCCCGGCCCCTGTTCGTAATTGCTGACACCCAGGCTCAATTGCAGTTGGTCGCCGCTCCAGCGCAGATGGCTGGATTGCCAGCGCCAGCGCAAATCCTCGTAGTCTTTGCCGGCTGCATCCTCGCCGTACCACTGTTCGGCCCAGCCGGATACTTGCAATTCCCAGTTGCCACGCGTGGCAAGCAGGTCGCCTCCCAACGCCAGTTGGCAGGTATCTCCGTACACGTCTTCCAGTGGAAGGTTGACGGGATTGATAAGGGTTGCACCGCGCAATTCACCGGCGCTGCATCCCAGTTCAAGGCTGGTGTCATGGGAAAACGCCAGCGTTTGCAGGTTGATGCAGAGCAGGCTGAGACCAGCCAGGGTAGAGAGAGAAATCGCTTTAGTCATGCCAATTGCTCGATCAACGCTGGGCCATCAGGCGCGAGATTTGTTCGGGGCGGAACTGGTTTTCCTGTAAATCCTCGCTGCGGAAGTTGCGGTAACTCATGCGCGTTACGTTGCCCTCGGTCAAGGCGTTGTGGATTTCCAGTTCGACCAGTTGCAGCTTGTTGCCCTGATCAGCCAGTGCTTCAAAGCGGGTGTAGTAAGCGGTTTTCAAATGCTTGCCGGATTCGGTGTAGAACTCGGCTTTTTTCGGTTGGGCGGTACCTGCATCTACCCACAGCAGGATCTTGTGGTAAGCCGCCAGGGCATCGGGTTTGGCATCCAGCTGCAACACTATTTCACTGGCCTCAGCCTTGGCATCGTTGGCCAATTGCGGAAGGTAATCGCCGGAAAAATCGGTGGACGCCACATCGCCATTGGAGGCTTCGCCCAACAAACGCTGTTGCGGGGTGATGCGAATGGGTTTCTTGGCCATCTTGCTGAAAAACCACAGGTGCTGGCCGTTCATTAACAGCGCTTTGCCCTGCTCGCGCACCGGTTCGCGGTACACCACCAGCGAGGTATGGGAGTTGAGGATTTTGGCGTGCAGGCCAAAGGTTTTTGGTTCCTTGTTTTTCTCTTCACTGACCAGCTCCAGGTCGAAGGAAAAGGCGGTGTCCTTGAAGTTGCGGTATTCATCCACCTTGGCCAGCAAGTCGGTGGCAGACAGCGACCGCAGGTCAGCCGCCTGGGTGGCGAAGGCCGCGCAGCACAGCAGCAGTGACAAGCCGAGTTGTTTCAGTAAACGGCAGGGTTGTTTGATCAGTTTCATGTTCTGTTCCTTGTAAATTGCTACCAATAAATCCAGTCAGCCCAACGCCTTAAACGTGGCGAAGGGCGTCCACAATATTGCGCCGCGCGGCGGATGCCGCCGGGAAATAGGCAGACAGCACCGCCACCAGCACCACGCCAACCACACTGAATAACCAGGTTTCGGGCACCAGTTCAATACGCAGCGGGAAGCCCTGCGATGACCCCGGCGGGGCGGGCATCATAATCTCCAATGAGGTGATGTACAGCGACAGCGCGATACCCACTACCACTCCAGCCAGCGCACTGATCATGGCCAGCAAGCCGCATTCAATCAGGAACTGGCGCGTGACTGAAAAGCGGCGGGTGCCCAGCGCGCGGATGGTGCCTATCTCCTGGGTGCGTTCCATCACGGTCACCATGGTGGTGTTGATGATGGAGAGCATCACGATGGCGATGATCACGATATTGATAAACACAAACAGGCCGTCATAAAGATCCACCACCTTGTGATAGAACGTGGCCATTTGATCCCAGGTCTGGAATTCCAACGGCAACTGGTGCTCATTGGCACCGGCTTGCAGTGCGCCCATAAAGGCGGGCAGATCACTGGTGTAATTCAGTAGTACCACCAGCTGGTCAATGTCGTCGATGCCCAGTAATTCCTGTGCGCGCTGGATATTCATCATCATCGCGCGGTCGTCGTATTCCTTGGCGAAGCTGCGGAAAATGCCGCTGATTTGTACATCTACGGCGTTCATTACGCCGTCATCATTGGCAGCCAGCAGGGTGAGTTCATCGCCCACCTTGGCATCCAGTGATTGCGCCAGGCCTTCACCCAGCAATACACCGGCTTCATCGTCGGAGGTCAGTTCGTTACCCTCGAGAATCGTCAGGGCCGAATTGATCATGGATTCACTGTCCGGGTCCACACCGCGGATCATCGCGGCTTGGCTGGTGCCGGCATTGCCCAGCAGCCCTGTGAACTCCAGGCGTCGGGTAGTAACCAATACGCGTTCGTCGCTTTCGAGCAACTGCAAATACTCATCGACCCGATCCGGTGACAGGCGGTGGCCGGCCGGGTCTTTGCGATGGTTTTGCAGGTAACCGGGAGCATAAAGTTGCACATGGCCGTACTGGCTGCGGATTACCGATTCGCGCAGACCGGAATAGTTGGCTTCTACGAAGCCGCCAAAAATGACGATGCCAATAACGCCGGTCATGATCGCTAACAGCGTCATTAACGAGCGGCGCTTGTGGCGCAGGATATTGCGAAAAGCGAGTTTGATTTCCAACATGTCCTTGTCTCCTACAGTCCAGCGACTTTCAGGTGGCTAACGGGCTTGTCACTAATGACTACGCCGTCCACCAGATGGATCTGGCGCTTGTCCGTTTCGGCGATGATTTTAGGGTCGTGGCTGGACACCACCACGGCAGTTTTACTGGTATTGGCTAGGTCGAACATCAGTTCCAGCACCTGGTCACCGGTTTTGCGATCCAGGTTGGCGGTAGGTTCGTCGGCAATCAGCAATTTGGGCTGGTGCACCAACGCACGGGCGATAGCTACCCGTTGGCGCTGGCCACCGGAGAGCGCATTGGGGTATTGGTGCGCGTGTTTTTCCAGCCCGACTTTTTGCAGGATGGACAGGATTTTTTCCTTACGGGCCGGCTCTTTGTTGAGCAACAAAGGGTATTCCACATTCTCATACACACTGAGCACAGGGATCAGGTTAAAGGTCTGGAACACAAAGCCCATATGGCGCGCGCGGAACTCGGACAGCGCGTTATCGCTCTGGGTTTGGGTGTCCAGATCCAACACTTTTACGGTGCCGGTGGAGGGTGTATCCAGACAACCAATCAGTTGCAACAGGGTGGATTTACCGCTACCGGACGGGCCACTCAAAATCACAGACTCGCCGGGGTAAATATCCAGGGTGACGCCATCCAGGGCATTCACTTCTGTTTCGCCCAGGCGGTAGCGCTTGCCTAATGCGGAAACTCGAACAATGGGATTCATAACAGTTCCTTGCCTATGCAGTAAAAAGAAAATCGGTAAAAAGAAATCAGCGAAAAGAAATGAGTAAGCAGTTAAATAACCATGCCGCTATCCAGCCGTAGCAATTGACCGGTCATGGCCATGCCGCCTTGCTGCAAAAATACCAGCGCCGCATTAACCTGCTGCGCGGTTACTTCACTGCCCAGCCCGGTCATTTTGAACAGGCGCGCATAGTCGTCATCCAGATACAGTTGGTAACCCAGCGAGGGGGCGTTACCCAACGCGACGGCATTTACCGTCACCTGGTAACGCGCAACTTCCTTGGCCAGGCTTTTCACCAGACCGAGTGTTGCGCCAGCCAATACGCTGGTAGAGACGGCAGCGGGATGCCCCACTTCACCCATGACTGATTGCAACAAGACCAGTTGGGTGGGGTGCTCCAGGTTCATCAATCGTTGCGCGGCGAACTTGCAAGTGGCAAAAATCTGTTCAAAACACGCTTCAAACCAGAGGGTATCCAATTGCTGTTCCGCAGCGATAGACGCCATCGGTACGGCAATAACCACTATCTGCACATGGGATAATTGTTCACCCATCAAATCCAATTGCGCGGCGAGTTGCGCCGGTTCCGGCCATTGGCGTAGATCCAGCTCGACTAGCGCGAAGGATTGTGCCAGTTGGCCCTGCGCTTCCGGGGTTAGCCCGGCATGAACCAGTAACAGTTGCGGTTGGCTGCTTACCATGTGATCAGCCCTCCGGTGACATTCACGACTTCGCCGGTCATAAACCCCTGGCTTTGGGTGGCGAGCATCAGTAACGGCGCGACCAGGTCTGCGGCAACGCAGTCGCGCTGGATGGGCGTTGTGGCTTGTAACAAGGCTTTGATTTTGGGATTCATCTTGTCCGCCAAACCACCGGTGACCACCTGCGGGGCAATGCAGTTGACGCGGATATTGTCCACTGCATGGCGGCGTGCCAGGGTTTTACAGTAGGCGATGACCGCACCTTTGGCCGCGCCATACAGGCTGCGCATCGGCTGGCCGACCAGCCCGGTGATGGAAGCCATATTGATCAGGTTGCCATTGGCGCGCGCTTGCCAGTGGGGCAGCAGCGCCTCACTGATATGCACAAACGGGTGCAGATTGGCCGCAAAGCTTGCCCTGCTGTCGCCCGGTTGATGGAATACAAAAGGTTTGTCCTCTGCATGGCCCATGCAATTCACCAGAATGTCCGGTACGGCTGTAGCGGTGATCAGGTTATGCAAATACGCCTGCGCGGATTCGCGGCTGTTTAAATCGCCGGGCAGGCAGATCAAGCGTCCGCTGCCGGCGACATCGCCAAATAATTCGGCACGTACCTGATCCAGTTTTTCGGCATTGCGGCCATGCAAGATTACCCGTGCGCCCGCGTCATAGAGTGCGCGGGCCATGTGGGAACCGAGGTAGCCGCTGGCGCCGGTAACCAGCACCCGTTGGCCAGTCAGTGGGAGATTGTGATCCTTCAACACCATGATTCCCCTTTATTGGTTGCCGGCAACGATTTTTTGGGCTTGTTCCAAACCCTGTTTGGCAGCGGCAACATCTTTGTCGGCGCAGGTTTGTTGTTCGCACAGCTTGAGGTAGTGCTGGAAATCTTCCACAGCAAAACGGGTGCGTTTCAGGAACGGCGGAATTTCCAGGCTGTTGTAGGCGCGGGTCAAGCGGACGACCTGATTATCCGGCGCCTTGCGCACGGCGGAATCCATTTTCTGGCTGCCGCTTTTTACGAAAAACGTCTGGCGGCCGGGGTCGGTATCAAACTGCGCCTTCATGGTGGTGATACTGCCGAGCCAGGCCAGGGTTTCCACATCGTCCGCCGCATTGCGCACGGCGAGTTTCAGGTATTTTTCACCCTCTTCCACTAACTTCTTGTCAGGGGCACCACGGTTGAGCTGGTGCAGGATGATCCCTGCATCTTTAAGTGCCTGGGTGTTATTGGCATCGGCCTTGAGGGTCGCGCGCAATTCATTGAGGCGGGATTGGGCGGCGTCTCCACGCAGGTCAAACACGGCCTCGGCCAATGTTCCCTGGGTGAGGCTCAATAAGGCGCCCAATAACAAGCTGTTGATAGTGATTGTTTTCATCGTTATGACTCCGCAAAAGATTGTTCTTCCAGATGCAGCAGCGCACTGGTGTAGGCGTCCATTCCCGACCAGATGGCGGAATAAAGACCGGAAATACCCATGTTGTCGCTATGGGCGAAAAAGATGTTGTTAAACGGTTGAGTGGCTTCTGCCAGGCGCGCGCTGATATTCGGCTCGGGCATCACCATGGGGTGGCCCCAGCGGTGCAATTCAATCTTGTCGATAGCATGGCGTGCACCGGGGTAAACACGCTCGATGTCATCCACAATACGCTGGGCAAAATCGGCTGCGTTGGCGCTGTAGAGCTGCACCCGTCCCGGGGGGCCGGGAAATGGCGTGTACACCGTCAGGTGGCTGCGACCCTCGGGGTTGTGGTTTCCTTCCGGCCAGTCCGCCCGCACCATAAAACGGCTAAACAGGTTTTCCGTTATGGTTTCAAACACGGGCGCTACAACGTGTTTCAACTGCACTTGCGCGACCAGATACGCCGAATAGCGATACTGCGCCATGGCGGCCACTTGTGCTTGTGGCAAGCCTTTTACCAGATGTTTACTGATCAGTTTGGGGGTGGCCATGATGACCGCATCGGCCGAGATAGTGACCGGCTCGCCCTTCGGGTTTACGCAGGTAACCCAGGTTTTGCCATCGGCCTGGTGCTCCACGCTGACGGTCGCCATACCGGGCATCAGGCGATTTGTGCTGTGCTGTTCGATTTGCTTAACCAGCGCTTCGCTGATCGCACCGTGACCGCCGGGTAAGGTGAAATTGGGGCCGACAAAACGCGAGAGTATGTATAAACCCATCCAGGCAGACACTTCGTTGGCGGTGGTACCCAGGCGTGAACTGATCACCAGGTTCAGGAAATGTTGTACTTCCGGGTAAAAACCGGCCTTGTCGAAATAGTGTTGCAGGGTTTGTTTATCCAGTGCCTTGCGGGCCGGGGTATTGTCTTCAATCGGGAAGAAAATACCGGTTTGCGGTGCGAGGTATTCGCTGAAATGCGCGCGCAACCCGGCGAACTGCTGGCGTACTTTGGCGCTGTAAGGTAGCTCGGCCGCGCCCTCATCCAACGGGCGGCGCACCAGGCGATTCCCGGCAAAATAAGCCTGTTCGGGTTCGGCAATGCGCTGGAATGGAATCGCCAGCTCGTTAAGGAAATCGGTAAATGGTGCTTCAGCGCCCTGGCTTACCAGAGCACCCAATGGGTACTGGATGCCATGCGCCTGGCGGCGACGGGAATTGCCACCCAGTTGTGGTTCCTTATCCAGCAATAGTGCGTCCACATCCCCAAGGCGCGAGAGTGCGGTCAGGCCGGAAATGCCGCCGCCCACCACCACCAGGGATTTATGCAACGATGGTTTGGTGCCGGTAAACACCTTGCCATCGCGCATTTGGTGCATCACCGAAAAATCATCGATGGTGTCGAAAGCCTGCGGCAAGGGTAGCGGCTTGCTCAATTTGCCCTGCGCCACCGAAAAGGCGCCGAGGAACCCGGCGGCCAAACTGGCGGTGGAGGCATGTTTGATAAATTGACGTCGATCCATGGTAACGGCCATTCCTGTTTAGTGGCTGTCTGTTTGTTTAAAGCGACTGTTCTGTTCGAGGCTATTGCTCTGCTCAAGGCTATTGCTCTGCTCGATACTACTGGGCTGTTTAACACTGATACTGCCCTTTGCTACCGGGCCTTCGGCAACGCTGGCCTGGTATTGCAGGTCGATAAAATCCCCATCCATTTCCAATTTGCCCACCGTTATCGTGAGGGTATTGGTGGGCAATACCGGGCGCATGAATTTTTGTCGCTTGATGGCTGCGATTTGTACCGGCTTGCCCACATGTTCGCTGATCAGGCTTTTTAATAAGCCCAGTACCAGCACGCCCGGCATAATCGGGTTACCCGGAAAATGGCCTGTAAATACCGGTTGTTGCGGGTCGATATACCAGGATTTTTCCAGCGATGAGGCTTTACCCCCTAATACGTCTTTTTCACGCGATGTGGTTTGTTCAACAGCGCCCATTACGCTTCTCCTTGCATAACAATCAGCTCGCCACGCGCCAGCAGCCGTTCGCCGGTGGTCGCTATAAATGAGCCTTTGAACATAGAACCAAAAACCCCATCCAGCGCCACATCCAATTGCAGTTCGGGTTGCGCATACAGGTCGCCGGCGATATCACAGTTATCAAACCCCAGTAGCAGGTGCTTGCCGTCTGCCGGTTTTTTCCCGCTGGCTGCCAACTCGGCTTCAACACCACTGGCGAGGATCACCCCGAACACCTGTGCAGCAGATTCCAGTAACAGTACATCGGCGCTTTGTTGCGGTGCCAAACCGGCCTCGCCCTGCCAATAGTTGTCCACAGCGGTTAACTGCACGGTGGCGCGCCCCAGCTTGCCTGCTTCGATGACTTCCACTTCCCGCGCGAACAAAAACGGCGCGCGGTGCGGCAGGACAGTTTCAATTTTTTCCTGTGAGTACATCATCAGTGCACCATCCGTACATCAATCGCCATGGCGTTGCCGCCCAGCCCGTTGGCCAGGTGGATGAAGCTATCGAAGTTTTCCAATGGCTTGTGCAGCGCGGGTTCTACACTCGCCAGGGTTTTGCCATTTTGCAGGGAGCGGATTTGCTGGCGTTGTCTGAAGCTGGCGATAGCCAACAGCAAACGCACCATGCCAGCACCGGGGAAGATCCCGATGTAATCGCTCAGCGTGCGACAAGGGGTTGTGCCCGCTTCCAATTGCTCCAGCAAACTGGATTCGAGTTTATCCAGCAGCGGAATACCGTTCGCGGAGAGGTTGATCAGGTCGTAATCCTGTATGGATTTACCACTGGCGCGGGTCAGTTGCGCCAGTGCCTTGTTAGGGGCTTCCGGTGTTTGTCCATAACCATAAGGCTGGTCGGCCGAGGAGCTTTGGAATACACCGGCAATTTCCGCCAGGATTTCAGCGCCGCGGGCGCGGGCGGAAGATTCGGTTTCCAGCAGCAATGCGCCAGCACCTTCACCCATCACTATGCCGTCGGTGCCATGCTCGAAAGCGCGGTGCGGTTTATCGCCCTTGGCCTGGGTAAGTAACCCCAGGCTGTACAAACCTTGTTGTAAACGGTCGTTATAAGAGTCCGCACCAATCACCAGGATTTTGCTCTCCGGCTGTTTTTGCAACAGGATGCAGGCATACAGCAGCGCATATTCGCCCGGCATATCCAGTCCGGTGAGGGTGGAGTTTATGCCGCGCAGTTGATGCTCAATCGCGATCATACCTGCTGTTGCGTTGTATACCGTGGTAGGGAAATGCACCGGACGCAGCTTTTCGATGCCTTCATCGAACAGGCTTTTCTGGTGTTTGATCACGCTCTCGATTCCTGCGTAACCGGTGCCGACCAGTACACCCACGTCTTCCAGTGGCACTGGCTCGCCCTGTTCATTGCGTTGCAGCAAGCCGGCCATGGACAATGCATCGCCGGCGGCGTTAATGGCGTAATGGTTCAGGGATTCCATGCGGCGCAACTTGCTGCGCGGCACAAAACGGGTTGCGTCGTAATCCTGCACGCTGGCGAGGAATGGGCTGTAGGGGTTTTCAGCGGCTGGCTGCACCCCGGATTCGCCTTGCTGCAAACGCTCAACCGCTTTGGTGATGTCGGAACCCAGAGGGCTAACCATGCCCATACCGGTAACCACGATTTTTTCTGTAAACATGATGAGATTCCCTCTGTTTCAAAATGCCATTAATCAGTGTGTTGCAATTAGTGTTGTCATCGGTGTTGTAACCAATGTATCGCTGTCAGTACGCGCGCTTTGCGCAGTACGGTTTCCGGACATAAACGCATCGCCATGTCCGGGTAATATCCAGTCAAACTGTTTCAGTAATTCCCGCGTGGCAAACCAGGCCTTGCTATCGTTCAAAATCATATGGAGGTTGATATCGTTCGCGCGCCAATCGCTTTCAGAAAGCACGGCGTCGCTGGCGATAATCCCCTTGCCGCTGCCCATCCCTGTTACTGAGCCATCAACCACCAGGCCGTGTAACCCGACGCAGTGACCGGGCAACGGCAAGCTGTATGTGTGCTTGCTGATGCGGGCTTCGCCGTCGTAATGCACCAGTTTTTCATTGGCGGCCAGGGCTTCATCGCTGTAGCGATGGTCGTGGCGGTAATGGACAAACTGGCGCAGGAACGGTCGGGCAATCCGTTCATGGGTCGTTTGCAAATAATCCCGGTACTGCTCGGGGTACTCGCGAAAACCCATCAACTGGCGGATGTAATCCACTTCCCGTGCCGGTACCAGCACGCGCTCGATAAACGCGGGCCAATGGCACAGGTCGTAATGGTCAAAGTGCAAATGGGTGTAAAACACCTGGGTGATGGATTCCCACGGCAGGCCGCGGCTCTCCACTACCCGGGCGAGCTGGTCCAACTCGCCAACGCTACCCGGATCCACCAGGGTGACGGCATCGTCATCGACCACCACCGCCGCACTGGCGGTCAGGGTCATACCGTCGCCCTTATTGAGCGGGTAGACGCGTGCGCTAGACACTTAATCCACCATCGACCACCAGGGTTTGGCCGGTCATGTAGCGATTTTTGCCCGATACCACAAAGCTCACCAGATGGCCGATTTCTTCCGGCTCACCAATGCGTTTGAGCGGGATGCGCTTCTTGTGCTCATCCATTTGCTTCTCGTTCATCTCGCCAATCATTTCGGTGCTGATAAAACCGGGCGCAATCGCATTGACCTGGATGTTGTAACGGCCCAGCTCGCGCGCCATGCTGCGAGTCATCGCAATCACACCGCCTTTGGAGGCCGCGTAATTGGCTTGCCCTTCAGTGCCGACCAAACCGCTGATGGACACCATATTGACGATGCTGCCCGCGCGCGCGCGGATCATATTTTTCACCGCAATTTGCGACACCAGGAACGTGCCTTTGAGATTGGTATCGAGTACTTTGTCCCATTGGTTTTCCGACATCATCATCAAATAGTTGTCTTGCAAAACACCGGCGTTGTTAACCAACACGGCGACGGGGCCAAGCTGTGCATTGATTTGTTCAAACATCGCTTCAACCTGTTGCGCGTCGGCGACATCCGCTTTGAAATGTTTTGCAACACCACCGTTTTCGTAAATATCCGCACACACGGCAATCGCTTTGTCATCGCTACTGCAGTAGTTCACTGCAACGGCGTAACCATCGGCCGCCAATTGCATGGCAATCGCACGACCAATCCCGCGTGATGCACCGGTCACCAGCGCCACTTTTTTTGGCGCTGCCGTTTGTGCAGGGTTAATTGCTTGCTCAGACATACGCCGCTTCCCGTTTAAAAATCAGTGATGTGTTATTACCGCCAAACGCGAGTGAATTGGACATGGCGTATTCCATTTTCAGATTGCGGCTTTGGTTGGGCACCACATCCAGATCACACTCGGGGTCGGGCGTTTCGTAATTGATGGTGGGCGGTGCAAATTGGCCCAACAACGCCAACACCGTCGCCACCGCTTCAATCGCACCGGCGGCACTGAGCGTATGACCGATCATGGATTTGGTGGAGGAAATGCATAAATCTTTGGAGTGTTCGCCAAATACGCGTTTGATACCGGCGGTTTCCGATTTGTCATTCAACTCGGTGCCAGTACCGTGGGCATTGATGTATTTGATTTGCTCGCGCGCAATACCGGCTTCGGTAAGTGCTTGCTCCATCGCTTTCACCATACCGGCACCGGTCGGATGCGGTGCGGTGATGTGGTGTGCATCGGAGGTAAAGCCGTAGCCGCTAAATTCCGCGAGGATTTTTGCACCGCGTGCAACGGCTTTATCATAATTCTCAAGAATTAAAATACCTGCGCCTTCGCCCAACACAATGCCTTCGCGTTTTGCATCAAAGGGTTTGATATCACCCGTTGACAGTGCAGACAGGGAATTGAATCCGGAGAGTGTCACGGTGGATAAGGCTTCAACGCCGCCGGTGACCATCACATCGGCAAATCCCGAACGAATCAGATCCGCTGCAAAACCGACTGCCGTCGCACCGGAAGAACATGCGGTCATAATGCTGCTCTTGGGGCCGCGTAAACCAAAATGGTTGGCGACAAATGTACCGGCAGCATCCGGGCTGAAATTTAATAAACGCGATGGCTTTGAAGGCTGCTCGCGAATGGTATCCATAAAAAATTCTTCGGTACTGCGAATACAACCGCCGCTACCCAACACCGTACCAATACGATCCAGATCCGCATCGGTTGGAGTCAGTTCTGCTTGCTCCCAGGCTTGCAGTGCAGCTTCCAATGTATATTGCTCAACAGCAGATGCCCTGCTGTATTTCTTTTTCAGCGCATCCCTTGGCTTGAAGTTTTTAACTTGTCCCAACAAGCGGCTGCGATAGCCGGTAGTATCCTGAAAATTATTCACGGAAATACCGTTTTTTCCGGCAATCAATCCCGCTTCAAATTGCGCGATATTGTTACCGATAGGACAAACAACTCCCAAGCCTGTAATCGCTACTCGTCTGTTCACGATAACTGCTCCCCTGCTTTAGCGTTAAACCAATCGCGCGGTGCGCGAGTAAAAAATCGGGAGCGAATTAATTTTGTTGCGCAAAATTAATTCCACTCCAATTAACAACAATGGCTGCTTAGGCTGGTACGGCCAAACGGCTGTCGATGTAAGTGGCCAGTTTGGTAATGTTTTCAAAATGGGCGTTGACATTGTCATCGCCTTGTTTGATTTTCACACCAAACTCTTGCTCAATCGCCAATACCAGATCCAATACGTCCACCGAGTCGATACCCCACTCGTTAAACAAATTGCCATCGTCATCTGGCTCCGGGCCATCAATTACCAGGTCAAGACGGTTTTTGAGGATGTCACGCAGTTGTGCTTTGATTTGATTAAGTTCCATGATTAGCTCCTTGTGGGTTAGAAAAAACTTTTAAAAAAACAAACGGGTAAAACAAACGCATAAAAAATGGGTGAAACAAATTTAATACTGCTCGCGCTCAAATCGTTCCAGGATGCCGCGCATCGCCGGTTTTGAACGCAAAAATTTAATCACTCTATGCCAGGGCACTTTCGCCAGGGTTTTAGTAACGAGTGGCGACTCGAAATTAACCGACATCGGGATAATTGCGTTTTCCGGACATGTCTGTGAGCAAAATCCGCAGCCGATACATTCATTGGTAATTTCAAAACTGGCTTTACCATCCAACAAATTTTTCACAATACTGGGGCAATCGGTTTCGATACATTTACCGCAGGAGGTGCACATATCTTCGCGAATGGTATAGCGATAATTGGTTGGCCCCTTGCGCGGCATACCCTGCACACAATCCCCTTTCACTACCATCACGGACAATTTTTCGGAATTCAAAAACGTATCCAGTTGGATGGAAAGTGCAGCAACATCCAATGCATCCACTACCGCAAATTCCGGTACACGGAAACCTTCCAGCAATTTCAGCCATTCATCGCGGCTATAAGACGGGTAAGTATCCTGGTAACCGGTCATTGCACTGCGGCTGTTATCCAGAATTAAAATTGTGGCGGCGACGCCGGAATTAATGGCGGTCAACAGTGGTGGAATACCCGAATGGAAAAATGTGGAATCACCAATGACCGCCACGGCTTTTTTGCGCGCATCGGCATCCATAATCGCCAGGTAACCTTGCAGGATTCCAATGCTCGCGCCCATGCACAAATTTGCATGCAGTGCACTGAAAGGTTCGGTAGCGCCGAGGGTGTAACAACCGATGTCACCCACCACATAAATTTTGCGCAACCCCAATTGATGGAAAATAGGTGAGTGTGAACAACCGGCGCAAAATCCGGCAGGGCGCTTCGGTACGGAAATTTGTGCGGTTAACGAACACTCATCCACGGCTTCGATGTATTGCACCGGAATAAATAATTCCGGTGCGCTGCGCTTTTTATTTTGGTTATGTACCAATTGATTCCAGGCAGGAATGTCATCGCTCAGCAAATCGTTCAGTTGCAATTCACCTACACCATCAAAGTGCGCGCGGCCAGCGGTATTAATACCCAGCTGACGTACTTGTTGTTCAATCGCGCGTGATGATTCTTCCAGCACCAACACTTTTTCACAGCAGTCGGCAAATTCGCGCACCGCTTCATCGTGAATGGGAAACGCCATCCCCAATTTCATAACAGGAACATTCAGGCCTCCAACAACTTCGCACACCATGTTATAGATGTAACCGCTGCAAATAATGCCGTAGGGAAATTTGTTCCCGGTATCGCACGGGTGCTCGGAAACATCCACCAACCAACGGTTCCAGTCGCTGCTCGCCAGCAGTTTCAAATTGTTCACCAATTGCTGGTGACGATTTACGACGAAATCGGGCAACAATAAATATTTTTGGATCGGGCCAGCGAAACCCAGGCGGCGATTTTTTTTCTGACGTGTGCCAGTAACAACGCGATCACTGCTATAGCAATGCTGGGCAGTAACGCGCACGATGACCGGAACATCAAACGCTTCGCTGATTTCAAATGCTAACTTGGTGAACAGATAAGCTTCTTGCAAACTGGCCGGTTCCAGTACAGGAATATTTGCCGCGATAGCAAGCAGGCGTGAATCCTGTTCGTTTTGCGAACTGCGTGCGCCGGGGTCATCACCCACCACCACAACTAACCCGCCTTCAACACCGGTGTAGGCCAAATTAAAAAATGGATCGGCCGCCACATTCAAACCAACGTGTTTCATGACTGTTAAAACACGGCCGCCCCCATGGGCAACACCGGCCGCCATTTCCATGGCCACTTTTTCATTCACCGCCCATTGGCAACGAATTTCCTTAAAACGTTTTGCGGCACCGACAATGTCGGTGACCGGTGAACCGGGATAAGACGTTACGACATCAACGCCGCCTTCCCAGGCACCACGCGCAATAGCTTCACATCCTGACATGAAACTGCTCATGCTAAAGCCACCTTTGCCGTTGTATTTGATGATGAATTGACTACGGCATGAGTCGTTTCTTTAACGCGATAAATATCCACGCATTTGGCATTGATACGTTTATCAACCCAGCGAATCATTTGTGTAAGAATCCGGTTGGGACCAATCTCCAGAATTGGATCAAGCTCCAGCGTTTTCAGTTGTGCAACCAGCTGCGGCCAATTGATAGGCATGCGCAACTGGTTGATCAAATGCCAACGTACCTGGTCTGCGGTAGTAATTAATTCGGTTTTGCCGATGTGTGAAATCAACGGCCAATGGGGGTCGCAAAATTCCATTGCACTAAATTCCTGTTCCATGTGTTGGCAAATGTCGTTCATCTCGGCAGAGTGAAATGGCAACGCAGTTGCGAAATAATCAATACGCATTACCCGGTCACCGGCTTGTTCGATGTATGCATCGAATTCGCTGCGTGTACCGTACAACAACCATTGGGTTGGATTATTGACCGACAGAACTTCAATGGCGTAATGGGTTAGTGGTGTTTCCAGCAATGGTACAAAGCCGGTTACTACGGCGACTTTTTTCTCATTACCAGAGAACTGGTTCCATGCATTCGCAAATGCCGCAACCAGAATTTTTAATGCGTCTGTTGGGCTAATTGCTTTTGCAGTTACCGCAGCGGCATAGAAACCCAAGCTATGCCCGCAAGAAGCTTGTGGCGATAAATTATTTTTTTGCAATGCAAACCAGGCAAGGTTAAGGGCGTGGATGCTGAGTTGGGTGTGCAAAAAACGGCGCGCTTGCACATCGTGCAAACCAAACGCGGTTGCCAATTGCAAACCTTGCTCAATGGTCAACTCAATAGCGTTAATGGCCTCCGGATGATGCTGGCAAAAGGTCGCAACCATCTCGGGGTAATCTGCTCCCAACCCTGGAAACATAATGGCTTGTTTCATAACTATTTCTCGTTGTATCAACTGTTCTTGTCAGTGAACGACTACCTGCTACAGCGAACTCACAAAAATTTACGAAATGCAGGCAAAAAGATTCCTGCAACGCAAAAAATACGTTGGTGTTCAGGAGTGGCACACACCTGTGCCCGCGTCGTAGTTTTGATAAGTCCTTTTTTATCGTGTCCTTAATTCAGGAAGGAACAACAAATAAAACATCAAGCAACTTGCCTTTCAGCTTCTACAGCCATTTCAAAACTAAATAATTCGTAGCCCTGGTGCATGGCCAACGCATTTTTTGCATCCGTAAATAATTCAGGGAAAAATGTTTGCAGCTCTTGCAAGGAAAAACCTAACAGGCGCGCGGTTACCGCGAGACAAACCGAAGAAATATGCACTTTTAACAGGGCGTCTTTTTGCATCATAGCGGCGTAGGGAATTACCAATACTTTTCCGCCCAAACGGCTAATGGTATAAACAATTTCTTTGAAATCGGGATAACGCAACGCGCCTTGTGCTCCGCCCAAATTGTTTACGCACATATCGGAGACGATACAAACAGTACCGGATTTAATTAATTTGGGTTGGCGTAATGCTTCGAGGGCTTCAAGCGCAACGATAACATCGGCCTGATTCGCATAGAGTTGTGGGGTGAATACGTTTTCGCCTGCACGCACACACGCGGACACGCTGCCGCGTCGCTGGGCAATCCCACGGCTTTCGGATGAAAGAACGCGTGGATATTTTTGACCAAGCAAAAAACAAACTTTTTTGGTCAGGTTAATCAAACCGAGACCACCCAAGCCACTGATATACATTTCCATAGTATTCACCCTGCATAAAGATGATTAAAAATCCCGTTCAAACACTGCAAAAAAAATCGTATCGGACGATATTAATTCACAGTGTCAATACAGCGTTCAAATGAAAAATTGCGCGGGGATAGTGCAGGCGTGATAGGGAGGAAGGAGAACGCATAGAGCAGATCATCCTGGAAAAATTTCCAACACCTTTATCTCGCTGTATCCCTAGCGGACAATTTTTACTTCATCAGTCGCGCAACTATTTGAACAATCCACATTGAACACATCCAAAACAACAATCGCATCAACTGAAAGGCAAGTGTAGTGCCAATTTTTATTTCGCTTGAAGCTTTTATAAAACATCATTGGTTTCAAGTGTTTACATAATACCAATTCCCTATTTTGCAAATTGTGAAATTATGTAAAACCGTTCTACTGTTCTAAACCAAACAATACATGAACCAACTTGATGCAAGTTTTCGTCAGCTTGCGTTTGCAACAGTGCAAATTTCCTGCGCAAGAAACCAAACATCTGGCGCTCATTATTGATAGGGGACTGTTACAAAACAATGAAATATTCCGGCGCAAAAGTGTGAAAAAATCACATGATGTGTGTTTTTAGCCCTATTTAAGCGCCTTTCAGGCGCGTGTCTGCTTTTATTATGAGCGATTAATGCGGGAGTTAGCCGGCCAGGTGTTAGACGGCTAGGTGTTAGAAAGTCAGGCGGAAGCAGCAGCGCCCGGTATGCGCAATACAAGTCACGCTTCCGCGGTGAGCTGCATGATTTGATGCACTAAAGATGATTCAAGGTTCCCATGCGTTTGGGGATTCCCCTGGCAACAGGGGCTTTTTTGCTGTATTCGGAAATTACTCAGGATACCAATCACCGAAAATTTTGTCGCGCGAATAACGGTTCACTTCTGCTTCCGATAATTGCCTGCGTTTGTCATTAATAGCAGCGCCAGGCCCTTTACTGTTGTGCTCAAAGAAGCGCGCATCTTCTGGCAGGAATGGAATTTTGCTACCGTCTTTGGCTGTACCACTCATGGAATACCATCCATCATGAGTGATGTGGGCATCCATCCAGCTATTAATAAAAACAGCTTTTCCAATTGCATTAGGGTCGGCGTAGCGGCCATCAGCAAATTGGGTGGTAGGGTGCCAGGGGCGACCAAGCGGCGTGGAATTATCCGGCACTGATTTTGCCCGCGTTAAAATGCAATCGATAAATGTCAAACCATATTCGCTGGTAATTTGTGTTGAGGGCGCTACCACATAAGCATGGGGTGTGTTTGGTTTACCCCGGCCGAGCGTTTTAATTTCGGAATTGGTAAAGAGCGCATTGCCTTTGCCAAAAATAAAATCCACATTTCCGGCGATAAAACTTTTATCAAACCAACTGCTACCGGCATTCACAAATAAAGTGTCTTGAAAGCCCAATAAGCGAATATTACGCGCCAGGAATCTATCGCTGCCTGTATCCAAATGCAACGCAACGGCTTGGGTATTGGCAATCCGTTTGGGGTCATCATTTGCCAATGCATCATTGGCGATGAAATCAAAACTGTTTTCTATAGTGATATTTTCCACATGAACGTTGGCCGCGCGAATAATTAATGTTGCTGAACCGGGAGTTCCCCATATTTGTCCTTTCGTTGCGCCGGGATCGGTGGATTGCTGGCCGGCATAAGCATCGTAAAAAATACGCGTGGTATTTTTATCTGCGCCGATTAAATAAATATTTGGTTTGGCGAGAATCAGTTTTTCATAATAGTTACCGGGGGCGATATAAATCCGGTAGGGTTTGGTGGCAGTGCTGGGCGCTGCATCCAATGCGGCTTGCAGGCTGGGAAATTTTTTGGCGGAGGGCGTTGCGGAACTGCTAACCAGCGCATCGTACGTTGATGTGGATTGAACTGCGCAGCCTGAGAAAAATATCAACGAAACAATAGTTGCAATGATGAAATTGGCACGGTGGAAGATCACTCGTTTTCTCCCGGAATAAAAATGAGCTGGCTATCAAGCCAGGACGCAATGAATTGTGCCCTGGCGTTTTTGTGCCCGGATATAAAACAAAAAGTACTGTTAAACAGAAAACGGTAGCCTGTGTATCACGATTACTGGAACGTTTCCTGGACTGAGGCCAACACCCCTTTGCTGTAAAAACGCTCTAACCACTGTGTAGTGGTTTGAATAAAACGCGGTTCATCAATGAGATCTGTACCAAAAACTTTTTGAATACTAACAATGGCTTTCACCATACCTGCGGGGTTTCCCTGATTGGCATCACAGGCTGCACGCAATTCTTTGGCGAGCGGGTCAGAAACATCAATCGCAGCACCTTTTTCATCAACACCGGATACATAGCGAATCCAGGCCGCAACACCCAGGCACAATATATCGATATTGCCTTTTCCTTTTAATTGTTCGCGTAACGTTTCCAGTAAGCGTTGGGGCAATTTTTGTGAGCCGTCCATCGCGATTTGCCAGGTACGATGTTTGAGTGCTTTATTAGAGAAACGGTCGCGCAATTGTTGTTTGTAAGCTTCAATATCAAATCCTTCCGGTGCAACAACAGTTTCACCTGCTTCGCGAGCCATGTAAGTTTTAACCAGGTTTACGAATGCCGGTTGTTCCATCACTTCACTAATGTATTGGAAACCGGAAAGATAACCGGTATAGGCCATGGTGGAGTGCGCACCATTTAATAAGCGCAATTTTATTTTTTCAAAAACGCGAACATCTTTTACCAGGAGTACGCCCACTTTTTCCCATTCGGGCCGGCCGTCGGCAAATTTATCTTCAACGACCCATTGTGAAAACGGCTCGCATACCACCATGCCTTCGTCCCTTACTCCAAGGCGTGTTTCTATTTCACGACGATCATCATCGGAAGTGGCCGGCACGATCCGGTCGATCATGGTGCTGGGGAAAGTGGCATTGGCTTTGATCCAGTCAGCCAGGGCAGGAGAAATTTTTTGTGCAAATTGCAATACAACTTTTTCCAGCACCTCGCCGTTATTTGGCAAGTTGTCACAGCTCAGTACGGTAAAGGCTTTTTGGTTTTTTTCGAAACGTTGCTGGAGGGCAGCAACAATAAAACCAATTGCTGAAACCGGTTTATCAAGGTTTTTCAAATCGTGAATTATATCCGCATGGCTTTCATTCAAATTGCCTGTTGCAGGGTCATGGCAATAGCCTTTTTCGGTCACAGTCAGTGAAACAATTTTAATGGATGGTTGTGCCATTGCACTTACCAATGCCGCGGGATTTTCCGGGCCAACGAGGGTGTCAGTCACTGCACCAATAACTTGTAAGTTTTCACCGTCGCCAGAACGTTCTACCAGTGTGTACAAACAATCTTGTGGTACGAGTTGATCGCGTACGCTGGCCGAACGCAAGCTGCTGCCGATAATCCCCCAATCCCCGCCAAACTGGTTTAACACTGCTTCGGTATAAAATGCCTGATGCGCACGATGAAATGCACCTATGCCGAGATGCACGATTCCGGGCACCAATTGCTCACGGTTATACTGGGGAAGGGCTACATCTTTCGGTAATTGTGACAGCAAACTTTTGTTTAAACGATTCATTATAAAATCCAGCAAGGTTGGTAGCTAAGTAAATAAAAATGTTGTGTTAACCAATAAAATAATTCCTGAATTTTTATATCAGGAAAATTAAAAATAATTTTAAAAATACTAAAACAACTTCATCTTAATCGCACAAATTCCTAGGGTTGATAAATAACAAATGATATAGTTGCGAGGTTTATATTTTTGCACAACCCCACAACAAAATTCTCAATCAGCACATCCGTGGATAATTAACATGGCACACATAGCAGCAATTGGCGAAGTCATGGTGGAGCTTTCTCCTTTCCCGACCGCCGACAGCAATGGCCGCGAAATTATGGCCTTATCATTCGCTGGCGATACTTATAATACGTCCGTTTACATGGCGCGTTTGGGTTTGAAAACCGATTACGTTACCCAATTGGGTGATGATCCTTACAGTGCGCAAATTATGCAGCGCATGGCCAATGAAAATATTGGCACCGGCATGATTAAACAAATTCCGGGGCGTTCACCGGGCCTTTATATTATTCGCAACCGCCCCGATGGTGAGCGTGAATTTTTTTACTGGCGTAAGGAAGCTCCGGCGCGTGAATTATTTAACTCGCAGGATGCTGCCGACCAGTTGTGCCAGAAACTCGTGAATTGCAACTGCGTTTACCTGAGCGGTATCACGCTGGCGATTATTGGCGAAAAATCCCGTGAGTATTTGTACAACGCCCTTCACAAACTGCGCCAGCAAGATGTGATTGTTGCGTTCGATAGCAACTATCGCCCTCGTTTGTGGCGCGATAAAGCAGAAGCGCAACAGGCTATGCTCGCTATCATGCAATACACCGACATCGCCTTGCTCACATTGGATGATGAACAATTGCTGTGGGGTGACGACACCATTGAAGGCTGCAAGCATCGTTACGCCTCCTACAACCTCAGCGAACTGGTATTAAAGCGCGGTGCTGATGATGCCGTGATTATCACGCAGGATGCCGAGATTCGTGTGCCTGTTCCACCGGTACAAGGTGTTGTTGATACCACGGGTGCAGGTGATACATTTAATGCCGGTTACCTTGCGGGCCGCCTGGCTAAAAAATCGATTGAAGATTCTGCCAAACAAGGTATTCGTTGCGCAGGCATTATCATTCGTCATCGCGGTGCAATTATCGATAAAGCTGTTTTTGATAAAGAACTTGGCGTCTAGGCCGGTTACGATTGCGCGTGTTGCACGCGCAATCGGCATTACATACATAAATATATTGCCATAAGAAAATTACTGCTGGAACTTCAGCATTTTATTTCCGCGTTTGCATAGCTGGATTGCCAAACCCCAGGGGTCGCGCATCATCACCAGATGTGAGCCATCTTTAATATGAACTTCTTCCGCAAACGTTGCTCCTGCTGCTTCCAGCTCTGCACGTTTTTGCTCTGTGTTTTCACACACAAATGCCAGATGTAACAGTAACGGATTCATATTTTTATAATCCGGAACCTGATCCGGTGGATTGTTATAAATCTCAATCATTACATCACCGGAGTCATCGGCCAGAAAATGGGTATTGGCGCCCCCTTCCTGTTTTCGCACTACACGCAATCCCATATTGGCCACGTACCATTCAGCCATCGCAATCGGGTCGGCAACATTTACTGCAAAGTGTTCAATTTTCATAAGGGATTAACTCACCTTGTCCAGATTAAAAATCCAGAAGCAAAAAAATGAGTGCCCATACAGAGCGACACTCAATTAAGCTCCATGAAAAAACTTTTCCCTACGTGATGATCACGCAATATTCTTCACAATGGCTTCAACCATTTTTTTCGCATCGCCAAATAACATCATAGTGTTATCGCGATGGAATAATTCGTTCTCAACACCGGAATAGCCGGATGCCATAGAGCGCTTCACAAATAATACGGTGCGCGCTTTTTCTACTTCCAAAATTGGCATTCCGAAAATAGGACTTTGCGGATTGGTTTTTGCCGCCGGATTGGTCACATCGTTAGCGCCGATCACAAAGGCAACATCAGCGGTCTGGAATTCATTGTTGATATCTTCCAGTTCAAATACTTCGTCGTAGGGTACGTTTGCTTCAGCGAGCAACACATTCATATGGCCAGGCATACGTCCGGCAACTGGATGAATGGCATAGCTGACTTTTACACCGGCGTGTTTTAATTCATCGGCCATTTCGCGTAGTGCATGTTGTGCTTGCGCTACTGCCATTCCATATCCTGGAACGATGATGACCGAGCCGGCATTTTTCATAATAAACGCAGCATCCTCTGCGCTACCTTGCTTGACCGGGCGATCATCACCACCCGCGCTGGTTATTGCTGAGGTGTCTGCGCCAAATCCGCCCAGAATGACATTGAAAAATGAGCGGTTCATGCCTTTGCACATGATATAGGAAAGAATGGCACCCGACGAGCCGACTAGTGCACCAGTCACAATCAGTGCATTGTTATGCAGTGTAAAACCGATGCCAGCCGCCGCCCAACCGGAATAGGAGTTGAGCATGGAAACCACTACGGGCATGTCAGCACCGCCGATGGGAATAATCAGCAAAACACCTATTAAAAATGCGAGGGCGGTCATGCTCCAGAATATCCAGGGTGATTGATCTATACAGAAATAAACAATCAATCCAACAATGAGCAAACCAATCAATGCGTTTAAAAAATGTTGCCCGCCAAACACAATGGGTTTGCCGGAAACCAACCCCTGTAATTTGGTAAATGCGATTACAGAACCGGAAAATGTGATTGCGCCAATGACCACACCCAAACCCATTTCAATGCGACTGGCAATAAAAATTTCGCCTGCCGTATCTGCGATACCAAACGCTAACGGATTGCTAAATGCGGCGCCGGCAACCAGCACAGCGGCCATACCGACCAAACTGTGAAATGCGGCCACTAATTGCGGCATTGCAGTCATCGCAATTTTTCGCGCGATAACAATACCAATTACTGCTCCAATCGCGAGTGCTGAAAAAATCCAGCCATAAGAAGTAATTTCCGGGCTCAGGATTGTAGTAATAATCGCAATTGCCATTCCGATCATACCCAGCGTATTACCACGGCGAGATGATTCGGGTGAGGACAATCCTCGCAGCGCAAGAATAAATAAAACGGCGGCAACCAGATAAGCAAAAGCGGTCAGATTAACGTGAAGGCTGGTCATGATTATTTGCCTCCCGCTTTATCTTTCTTTCTGTACATGGCGAGCATGCGTTGGGTTACGGTAAAACCGCCAAAAATATTAATCGCGGCTAACACCATTGCGACGAACCCGAGTGTTTTTGAAAGGCTCATCTCTTCCGGGCCAACCGCAATGATTGCACCGACAATAATGACGCTCGATATAGCGTTGGTCACGGCCATCAATGGCGTGTGCAATGCGGGCGTTACACTCCAGACGACGTAGTAGCCGACAAAAATCGCCAGCACAAAAATCGATAATTGCGAAACAAAACTGGTTTCCATAATGAATTCCCCTTACGCCGCTGTTGCAGGTTTAAAGTTGGGATGAACTATCTCTCCATCGCGCGTGAGCACGGTTGCGGCGATAATTTCATCTTGCCAATTAACAGCGAGCTGTTGATCGGCATTCACCATGGGGGTAATAAAATTCAATAAATTTTTCGCGTAGAGCGCACTTGCATCTGCTGATAACCGGCTCGGAATATTCAGCAGACCGATAATGCTAACCCCATTCACTTCCACAATTTCACCCGGCCTGGTGAGTGTGCAATTACCGCCTTGTTCGGCCGCGAGATCGACAATCACTGAGCCAGGGCGCATGGAGTAAACCATGTCGTCGTTAATTAATGTCGGTGCTTTACGGCCAGGAATGAGTGCGGTGCAAATAGCGATATCTTGCTTCTTTAATGTCTCGGCCACCAATTCGGCCTGGCGACGTTTGTAATCATCGCTCATCTCTTTGGCGTAACCGCCGGCGGTTTCAGCGTTTTTAACTTCGTCGCTTTCTACCATGACGAATTTTCCGCCGAGGCTTTCTACTTGTTCTTTGGAGGCGGCGCGCACATCAGTTGCTGACACGATGGCGCCCAGGCGTTTTGCGGTAGCAATCGCTTGTAACCCTGCAACACCCGCGCCCAATACCATTACACGTGCAGGTGCAATTGTGCCGGCGGCGGTCATCATCATTGGCATAGCACGATCATAAATATTGATAGCTTCCAGCACCGCACGGTAACCCGCGAGGTTGGATTGTGAACTCAACACATCCATGGATTGTGCGCGTGTAATGCGCGGCACAAACTCCAAGGTCATTGCCGCGATACCTGCCTGTGCATATGCATGAATAGCGGCGGGATGTGAGTAAGGAGAAAGCATGGCAATTAATAATGCGCCGCGTTTTATTAACGCAAGTTCATTGATCTCACCTTCGCCGTCGAGCAGCGGGCGTTGAACTTTTAAAACGATGTCCGCATCGCGTAATAAGATTTCTGGATTAGTTTCGATACTGGCGCCGGCGGTGATGAAATCTGTATCCGGAATGCGGCTGGCTACCCCGGCACCCTGTTCAATAACAACAGTAAAACCGAGTGCAATAAATTTTTTTACGGTATCCGGTGTGGCTGCTACCCGACGCTCATGTGCACGCCGCTCTTTGGTGATTGCTATTTTCATTGTTGTCGCCCTCTCTGAATGGCAAATTTAGGCAATACAAAATCACACCCATGTAATGTCCAACCTTAAGAACATTGAATGATGTGACCGATGGAACTGCCGTAATTTGCTTTCTAGTAGATCCAGCTATTTGCTGGTTATTGTTTTGTGAAACGATTTTAAAAAATTGCGTGCAACAAATATTTCTTGATTTGTTTGTTCACCCTTTGAAACGCGTCGTTAGGAAATTAAAAATGGTGAAGCATTTTGAACGGGCGGCTAAGGCATGATTCCATCTTTCAGGAAAAGCCTATTTCTTTTTTAAAAGATTGATGGGCTCGACTCCACGAGAGCCAAGCCAATCAATTAAACAACCGCACCAATTTTCCACGGAATAAATTCATTATCACCGTAGCCAAGTAATTCACTTTTTGTTTTTTTACCGGAAGCGACTGCCAGAATTTCTTCAAAAATTTCCTGGCCATTTTGTTCCAACGTGACCTCGCCATCCAATACTTTGCCACAATTCAGATCCATGTCCTCATTCATATGGGCAAAGATTTTACTGTTGGTGGCAAGTTTAATACTGGGCGCCGGTTTGCAACCAAATGCAGAACCGCGGCCGGTAGTGAAACATAAAATTTGTGCGCCGGAGGCAACTTGCCCGGTGGCAGATACAGGGTCATAACCGGGGCTGTCCATAAAAACAAAACCTTTGGTGGTAATGTCTTCACCGTACAGGTAAACATCCGTCAAATTAGTAGAGCCGCTTTTTGCTTGTGCACCGAGGGATTTTTCAATAATGGTCGTCAATCCACCGGCTTTGTTGCCAGGTGATGGGTTGTTATTCAATTCAAAATCATTGCGCGCGGTGTAATCCTCCCACCAGCTAATACGATCCAGTAATTTTTGGGCGATGGCTGGATTTTCTGCGCGGCGCGTTAATAAATGTTCTGCACCAAAGATTTCCGGCGTCTCGGACAAAATCACAGTGCCGCCGTGGCGAACCAGGATATCACCAGCGATGCCTAATGCAGGATTGGCTGTTACACCAGACAGCGCATCGGAGCCGCCGCATTGCAAACCGATAATCAATTCACTGGCGGGAACTGTTTCGCGATGGAATTCATTCACCAGCGGCAACATCGCGCGTAAAGTTTCAATGCCTTTTTCAATCGCGATGCGTGTACCACCTACATCTTGGATCGTGTACGCGGTAAAGGTTTTTGAATTGGCGAGACCGCATTCTTCCATTACGCGCTGGATCTGCATGGTTTCGCAACCCAAGCCCACCATCATTACTCCACCAAAATTAGGGTGGCGCGCATAACCATTAAACGTGCGGCGTAATGTCTCATAACCCTCACCATCGGAACGCATTCCGCATCCGCTATCGTGGGTCATGGCTACTACGCCATCAATATTAGGATATTTCTCCAACTCGCCAGAGAATGTGAAATGCTGCGCGATGGCTTTTGCCACAGTCGCGGAGCAATTAACAGTAGTAATGATGCCCACGTAATTGCGTGTGCCTACTTTACCGTTCAGGCGCTTATAACCTTGAAAGGTCGCGCGCTTTTCGGTGGGTATAAACCCGGTGGGTTTGGCCTCCTCACAAAAGCCATAATCTTTTTCCAACTGCCCCATGACGCAATTGTGTACATGCACATGTTCACCAGCAGGAATGTCCTGGCTTGCGAAGCCAATCGTTTGGCCATATTTCAAAATTGCTTCGCCTTTGGCAATAGGGCGGATCGCAAACTTGTGCAAGGCGGGGATGTCGCGCTGGAGCGTGACATCTTTTTCTGCATACAGAACCCCTGCAGGCAGGGCAACTTTACAAATACCAACATTATCTCTGTCATGCAAAACAATAATACTGCTGCTCACGCGTGTCTCTCTTTCGATGCATTCGAAGTAGTGAATCGAGGAATAAATAACCGAGGATGATGAATGCCTCTGTGATCACCATAAGTGTAGCTTGCCTTGAACTCCCCATGACTAATCCCTTTCATTGGGTTGGATTTTTGTGTGTGCGATTGAGCCGGGAAATTCGATCTCAAAAAAAAGGCGCCTTGCGGCGCCTCAAAATCGGCAATGGTATTCGGTCAATACCGGGATCAAATCTACGCCCGATTTTTTCGTCTAGCAACTACTCAAAATCGAACAAAATGAGGAATGTAACCGGTTTCAAATGGCGCAAAACAATTCTTTAGCCTGTTACATAAAAATGAAAATATAGCTATGTTAAATTTATCCTAAAAAATAATTAATTTTGGGATGAATAAACTTTAAGAAAAGTTAAATATTTTTTAAAATTTTTCTATACAAAATGATGTGAATACGTTTACATTTTAATAATGAAATAGATGTAAACGTATTCATGACAAATATGGCGTCAAATTCCCTAAAAAATGACTTGAAGGGGAAATTTTTTGCGCTATTGGCTTGCAAATCTCAAACGTGACATACAGAATGATTTTCACTCGATAGGAGGATAAGTATCTTCTTTATGAGAATTGGTTCATTGAATGCCTGCCAGTCGTTAACCAAATCATCTGCTAAAACTGTTTGAGTGATTAGTTTTTGATAAATGGTTGGCGCAACTGTGATATCAGAATTCAAAGACCGCATAACAACAAGAACAAATAGCCGATTAGTGCGACACACGAGAGAACATGCAGTGACCAAGTTTTACCTGGAACAAGCAGGCCGTCGTGCCTTTATCCAACAGAGCCTTGCCTCAGTCGCCGGCTGTTCGACATTGGCGATGCTGGCGAGTTGTGCTCAAACATCGAATCCCTCTTCTATTGACCTTGATACCTGGGCACTGGCCGAGCAAATTCGCCAGGAAGTTCGCCCTCCGGAGTTTCCTGACCGCGTTTTTGATATCCGCCAATATGGCGCCCAACCGAAAGCCGGCTATGACAATAGCCAAGCTATTGCGGCCGCGATTCTTGCTTGTCACAACGCCGGTGGCGGTAAAGTACTGGTAACCGGCGGTAAATACCTGAGTGGCCCCATTCACCTGCGCTCCAACGTAAATTTGCACGTAGATGCCGGGGCAACTATCGCATTTATTACTGACCCTAAAGCCTACCTCCCTGCGGTATTCACCCGCTGGGAGGGTATGGAAATAATGGGGTACTCCCCCCTCATTTATGCCTACGAGCAAACCAATATAGCTGTAACGGGGAAAGGCACCCTCGATGGACAGGCCAATCGTACTACCTGGTGGCCATGGAAAGGTGGCAACTTCAGCAGCGTTGATTGGGGAATGCCCGGAGTACCAACCCAGGAAGCTGCACGTAATAAGCTGATGCAAGACATGGAAAATAACGTACCGGTCGCCCAGCGTCTGTATGCCGATGGCTCCTATTTGCGTCCACCCTTTGTTCAACCTTATGCATGCAAAAATGTATTAATTGAAGGCGTTACTATCACCAATGCGCCCTTCTGGTTATTGAATCCGGTGTTGTGTGAAAACGTCACGGTTGATGGCGTAAAACTCGTTAGCCTCGGCCCTAATTCCGATGGCTGCGATCCGGAATCTTGTAAAAACGTTGTTATTAAAAATTGCCTGTTTGATACGGGGGACGATTGCATCGCCATTAAATCTGGCCGCAATGCAGATGGTCGCAGATTAAATATTCCCTCTGAAAATATTCTGATCAGTAATTGCCAAATGCGTAATGGCCACGGCGGCGTGGTAATTGGCAGCGAAATTTCTGGCGGTGTGCGCAATGTGTTTGTCGAAAATTGCGCAATGAGCAGCCCCGAGCTGGATCGCGGTATTCGCATCAAAACCAATTCGGTGCGCGGCGGTATGATCGAAAATTTCTACATTCGCGACATCACCATCGGTGAAGTTAAAACGGCTATTGTGATCGACTTCCACTACGAAGAAGGTGATGCCGGAGCATACACACCCACGGTTCGTAATATTGATATTCGTAATTTGCAATGCGAAAACGCCCAACAAGTTTTTCAAGTGCGCGGTTACAAACGTTCACCAATCCAGAATCTCCACCTGACCAATTGCGATTTTAAAACCGTGAAAGAAGTTGGTGTGTTAGAAGAGTTGGATCAGTTTGCTGCTACTAACGTAAAAATCCGGGGTATTGAATTCAAAGTTTGATACAGGTAAAACATCTGCATCAAAAGTATCTGTAAATAAAATTTAATACAGCAAATTGAAATATAAAAGTTTTGAATAGCGCCACAGTTAGTATCAAAAAAGGAAAAATATCCAAACATCGTCTAGGCTGAAGGCGTTTATAACAAACAGATTGCAAATTAACGTGAGTCGTATGGCTCACGAGTTTGTGAAAACCGTGCGAAGTGCTGCATTTACATCAGCAAAAGCACAAACTCTATTAGCTCAATGATTTAATCACAATAAAAGATGGGGAATAGCTATGAGAAAGTTTGCACTTAACCCGCTCGTACTCGCGGTAGCTGCGGCAGCAATGCCAATGGGTGTGTACGCGCAAGACAATCAAAGCGGCGACAGCACTGTTGAGGAAGTACTGGTAACGGGTAGCTTCCGTGATAGTTTGGCGAATGCTGCAAGTATTAAAAAGAATGAAACAGGTTTTGTTGATGCAATTGTTGCATCTGACATTGCCGAGTTCCCTGATAACAATCTTGCTGAATCTTTACAGCGTATCCCTGGCGTTGCTATTTCACGTGCAGGTGGTGAAGGTCGTAACATCACTGTACGTGGTTTGGGCCCTGGTTTTACTACGGTTCGTTTGAATGGGATGGAAACTATTTCTACCACAGGTGGAACAGATGCCGTTGGTGGTAACAATCGCGGCCGTGGTTTCGACTTCAATACTTTTTCTTCCGATCTATTTAGTTCGTTGAAAGTTCGCAAAACTAATTCTGCGGAAGTACAAGAAGGTTCGTTAGGCGCTACTGTAGATTTAAAAGCTGCCCAACCTTTTGATTATGATGGTTTTGTTTTAACTGCAGCAGGGCAGCTGGGTTACAACGATTTGTCAGAAGAAAATGATCCAGGCGCCTCGTTCTTGGTAAGTAACACTTTCGCAGACGGAAAGTTTGGTGCGTTATTTTCTTTTTCCTACTCAGAGCGCAATGTTCAGGATGAAGGTTCCAGTACAGTACGTTGGGATAACACATCAGCTCAGCGCTTTGGCAGATATCAAGGTGCTGCAATCACTGCGGCAAGTCCGATAAACACTGCATTCCGTCCTCGTATTCCCCGTTATGATTCCTATCAGCATGAAATGGAACGTATTGGATCAAGTTTGTCGCTGCAATTCCGCCCTACCGACACAACTGAAATAAGTGTTGATAGCCTTTGGGCAAAATTTGATGCAAATCGTGAAGAAACATTTATGCAAGGGGCTTTAAATGGTGCTTGGGTAAATAACTCTAACGTGCTTGATTATGCGATAGAAGGCAACACGTTAGTTTATGCTGATATTGATGGTGCGCGGTTACTTTCCGAAAATCGTTACGATGAAATGTCAACTGACTTTTCACAGACCACTGTAACGCTGAAACAAGACTTCACCGATACTCTTCGTTTGAATGCCATGATTGGCACCACCAAATCAGATTATGACAACCCAATTCAAAATACTCTGCTGATGCAAGCAGATAACCAAAGATTTACATATGACTACCGTGATTATGAGGATCCATTACTCACCTTTGGTGCAGCTGCATACAATAAGGCGTCATGGACCGCAACTGGCGTTCGTCAGCGTCCACAAACAACCATTAACGAAAATGACTCTGCATCGTTAGCGATTGAATTCGATTTCAGTGAAAGTATGACTTTTAAATTAGGAACTGATTACAAGGACTTCACTTTCGGTACTGATCAATATGCATATGCATCAGAGGGCGCTAATGGAGTTAACATTCAATCTAATCCTGATTTTATTAGAGAATTTAAATCCGGCTTGGGTGATGGGAAGGCGTGGTTAATTCCGAATCGTAGTTTGATTATGGAGCAATATAATTTATTCGATTTAGCTCTTACCCCTAATTACGGAAGTACTTATGAAGTTGGGGAAGAAACTCTTGGAGTATTCGCTCAATTAGATTTTAAATTTGACTTAGGTTCAATGCCTGTACGAGGCGATATCGGCGTGCGTCGATTTGAAACTGATCAAACGTCAAGTGGATGGTTGAATAGCACGCTTGCTACCAGATCTTATGAAACTGTGGAGCACAATTACTCGGATACATTACCTGCATTAAACGTTAGCATTGAGCCAATAGAGGATTTCATTGTTCGTGCCGCCTACTCTGAAGGTATATCGCGCGCTGGCTTGGGTCAGATTGTTCCTGCTGTGAATGTGGGGGTTGCAGGTAGTAACTTGACTATTGCCGGCGCGAATCCAACCTTGGAGCCTACCAAAGCAAAAAGTTATGACTTGGGCGCGGAATGGTATTTTGCTGAAGGTGGTGTTGTTGCCCTCACAGTATTCAAAAAAGAGATTGAGAGCCATATCCAAACTTTAAGATCGACTCCGATTTACAGAGATACAGGTTTACCTATTGAAGCAGCTGTGAATGCTTGTACAACACAAGGTGCGGCTTTGGGTGGATATGGTCCAAGTTGTAACGAAGATATTCCATGGAATTTCTCTGCTCCGGCAAATGGCCCTGGTGGCGACTTGGATGGTTACGAAATAAGTTACCAACAGCCATTCACTTTCTTACCTGGTTTCTGGAGCAACTTCGGATTTATTGGTGCGTATACAAGTGTTGATTCTGATATGGATTACTTGGCTGCAACATCCGACTTAAGCACTGGGAATCTGGTTGTTCAAGCTACAAAACCATTGGTTAACCTATCTGATGAAACTTACAGTGCCACTATCTATTGGGAAAATGAGGTCTTCAACGGTCGTGTTTCTCTGGCAAGTCGTAGTGGTTACCTGACTACTCCCATAGGACGTAATGGCAATGATGAAGAAGGAACCAACGAAACACTTAACGTTGATGCTTCCTTTGGATATCAAGTTACGGATCAAATCAAAGTTACATTGGAAGCGCTTAATTTGACTGACGAAGTTGATGATCAATGGGTTGGTTCCGAGAGTGAGCAACGATTGTCTTACTATCACGCCACTGGTCGTCAATTTAACTTGGGTGTTCAATACAAATATTAATACCTAATGTTTGTACGTTTGTTGCATTAAGAGTGAAATCAAAAGGGATGCCAGTTCGCTGGCATCCCTGTTTGATATTTAAGACCTGTATTTCTGCTGAATTTAGAGCAGTATCTATTTAAAAATGAAAAGAGAAAGGTGAAGAGCGTGAGTTTATTGTTGAAAAGCAAAACGCCCCTCAAGGCTATTTATGGCGGTATTTTTCTGGCAGCGATTTCAGGTTGCTCACCGGAAAAAACCAGTGAACAACAAACCACAGCGACAACACCAGTTGAGCAACCTGCTCCGGTTAATCATCAAATTGCTACTGCTGAAATTACCAATGCCAATGGTTTCGCAATACAAAAAGAGCCTATTTATTTTTCATTTTATGATCTGGGAATTGAGCCAACCGATGAGGCAACAAAACATTTAAGCATTTCTGCCAACGGCAGCGTGCAACCTTCGCAAACAGTTGACACTGATGGCGATGGTGCATTGGATAGTTTGTTATTAGTGAGTGATTTTGCTGCAGCAGAAATCAAATCGTTTGTCATCTCAAGCGATCCAACTATTCAAAAACCCGCGTTGAAAAAACTGACCCAAGCTGAAATTTCTATCAAGGAAGGTGGCGAGTGGAAAGGAAAAGAATATGTGGGCGGCGCTTTTAAAAATGTCGATAAAGTGACTCCACCAGCACAATATACAGATCACTCGTTCTGGATTCGTTATGAAGGGCCAGGTATTGAATCTGACAAAGTCGCATATCGTGTTTACCTCGACTGGCGTAATGGCTTCGATATATTCGGCAAACGCGTTAATGACGTAGTGCTGCAAAATGTAGGGCAGGATGGTTACGATTCCTACCACCTGAATGCTGACTGGGGTGTGGATGTTCTAAAAGTAGGTAAGTCGCTTGGTATGGGCGGTTACGGATTCTGGAATGGAAAAAGTGTGGATCTGGTTTCGCTGGTAGACACGCGTGATGCGATCATCACCAATAATGGCGATCTCTATTCCGGATTTAAAATTAACTACAACGGTTGGCAAATTAACAATCAAAAACTCGATTTAACTGCTCACTTGACCATGAATGCCGGAAGCCGTCTGGTAAATGTCAAACTGCAAGCCAGCCAGCAGTTACCCAACCTGGCAATTGGTTTGGTAAAACATCCCGGGACTACCTTTATCGAAGGCCCGCAAAATATTAGCGGTTATGCGTGGACCTATGTAGCGAGTTGGGGCAAACAAAGTCTGAGTGGCGAAAATGATCATTTGGGAATGGCGGTGATTTTCCGTCGAGATGACCGCGCCCAGCAAACCAGTGATGAAACATCGTATGTTTCTGTGATGAAAGATAAAGGTGGTGAGCTGGAATATTATTTCCTTGCTGCGTGGGAACATGAACTTGACGGTATTAAGACAGAAGCAGATTTTAAAGCGTATCTTGATCGTGAAATTCAGCGGCTAACCAAAACACCGCGTGTTCGTTTCGAATCATCATTAAGTGCGGAAGCGAAAAAAAATCCGGTGGATGCAGATGCTGCATTGGATTGGGCCAAGAAATTGGCTGATTCCGAGCTGGATCGTAAAACATTGAATTATCACTACCAGGGGTGGGATGAGTACCGCAAACGTCCCGGGAAATTTGAATATGACGTGGTGGGAATGCAAATCGCGGCACTGCAGGAAATTGATGCTATCAGCCCCAACCCTGCTTATCGTAAAGCACTGGAAACCGTAACCGGCAGCTACATTCGCAATGACGGTCATATTGAAACGTTTGAACCGGATTTGTTCAGTATTGATTTAACCAAGCCAGGTGAAATGGTGATTCTGTTGGAGCAGCGCACCAAGCAGGAAAAATATCGTAAAGCGGCAGATTTTCTGCGTGAGAATTTAAAACGCCATCCACGCACTAGCGAAGGTGCTTTTTGGCATCGCGCGACTTATCCGGATCAATTGTGGCTGGATGGCGTTTATATGGGGATGCCATTTCTCGCACGTTACGCGGCCACCTATGAAACCGGTGCACAACAACATGAAAGTTTTAAAGAAGCTGTGCATGAGTTTACGATTGCGCGTGATCATTTGCGCGATCCGAAAACCGGCCTTTATTACCACGCGTGGGATGAATCCAAAAAAGCAGATTGGGCTGACAAAGAAACCGGTCGCGCCCCGCAATTCTGGTCGCGTGGTATGGGTTGGTATGCCATGGCGCTGGTCGATGTGCTGGATTTCTTACCTGAATCAGAAACTGAATTACGCAAAACAATGATCGATATTATTGTTGAGTTAGCTCCGGACATTCTGCGTTACCAGGATGAAGCAACGGGTACCTGGTGGCAGATTACCGATAAGCCTGGTGAAATTGGTAATTATCGCGAATCCTCGGCCAGCGCCATGTTTACTTATTTCCTGGCGAAATCAATTAATAAAGGATATCTGCCAGATTCTTATCGTTCTGCTGCAATAAAAAGTTATCAGGGAATTATTAATGAATTCATGACTGTGCACAAAGATGGCAAGGTCAGTATGAATGATCAGTGTTTGGTAGCAGGTTTGGGGTTTGGTCGTGATGGTAGTTACGATTACTATATGACCGAGCGTATTTTTTCCAACGATGCAAAGGGTAACAGCCCATTCATTGTAGCCAGTTTGGAAATCCACAAATTACTCAAACAACAATAATCTTTTCAGTCGGGTTTAAGTAAACCTGACTTGTATTTTTTAGTTGCCTGTAGCAACCAACCGTATTGCGCCTGCATGAATAAATGCAGGCGGTAACCCGCCGAGTATTAAGAAGGTTTTATTATGAAAGTATTGGAAGAGCGTTTTGCCGTTCATATTGATGATTTCAAACACTATGACACCCAAAAGCTACGCAAACATTTTTTAGTGGAAAGTATTTTTGAAAAAGATGAAGTTTTGTTTACTTATACTCACTATGAACGTTTGATGGTTGGCGGCGCATTTCCAGTAAGCAAACCGGTTACGCTGGAAACTTATGACCAACTGAAATCTGACTTTTTCTTGCAGCGTCGCGAATTAGGTGCAATCAATATTGGTGGCGCAGGAAAAGTGTCTGTTGATGGTGAGGTTTTTGACATCAATACTAAAGAAGCACTATACATAGGTCGCGGTGCTAAAGAAGTTATTTTTAGTAGTGTTGATGCGAGTAATCCCGCTAAATTTTATTTGAATTCCACTCCTGCGCATCAAACATTCCCGACAAAAAAATTAAATAAAGAAAATAGCAAAGTGTTGCACATGGGGGCTGGCGATACTTGTAATGAGCGTGATATTTACCAACTCATGATCAGCACTGTACTGGATACTTGCCAATTGCAAATGGGCATGACTGAATTAAAGCCCGGTAGTATCTGGAACACCATGCCGATGCATACCCATAGCCGTCGTATGGAAGCCTATTTTTATTTTAATATTCCCCAGGATCATGCTGTATGTCACTTCATGGGGCCTGCAGATGAAACGCGCCATATCTGGATTGGTAATGAGCAAGCAGTAGTATCTCCGCCGTGGTCAATGCACTCAGGCGTAGGCACCGCTAACTATACGTTCATCTGGGGTATGGCGGGTGAAAACCACGATTACACCGATATGGATTTCCACAAGCCAAGCGAATTGAAATAAATCTTCCAGCATCCCCGTAATTTTTTTGCGGGGATTCACCGCTTACCAATCTAGACATATTCTGAAGGGATCACCCTATGACTCATCCTCTTTTTGACTTGACCGGAAAAGTTGCGCTGGTAACAGGTGCAACCCATGGTTTGGGTATGGCTATGGCATCTGGGTTAGCCAGTGCCGGTGCAAAATTAATTATTAATGGAAACTCATCCCAGGAAAAAATTGATAACGCCGTCAATGAATATCGCCAAAAAGGTTTTCAGGCATTCGGTTATAAATTTAATGTAACCGATGAAGATCAGGTTACCGCTGCTGTTGAGCAAATTGAAAAAGATCACGGCCAAATTGATATTCTGATTAACAATGCGGGTATTATCAAACGCACACCATTATTGGAGATGTCACTGGAAGATTTTGAAGAAGTAATCAAAATTGACCTGACTGGTGTGTTCACTATGACTCGTCCGGTTGCTCGCAAAATGGTTGAGCGTCGCCAAGGGAAAATCATCAATATTTGTTCGATGATGAGTGAGCTGGGGCGCAATTCTGTGGGCGCTTACGCAGCAGCAAAAGGCGGTTTGAAAATGCTCACTAAAAATATGGCAACTGAATGGGCTAAATATAACGTGCAAGTGAATGGCATTGGCCCCGGTTATTTCGCTACCAGTCAAACTGCACCGATTCGTGTCGACGGTCATCCGTTCAATGAATTTATTATCAATAGAACGCCAGCCGCTAAATGGGGTGATCCTGATGACTTGCAAGGTGCAACAATATTTCTGGCTTCCAAAGCGAGTGATTTTGTAACTGGTCAAATTGTGTATGTTGACGGAGGGATTTTGGCAACCATTGGCAAGCCAAGTAACGAAGTTTGATAAAGTAATAAAATGCCACAAAAAAGCCGCAATTCGCGGCTTTTTTATTTTCAACTCCATTCAACAAGGCTGTTAGGTTTCTATTCTGAAGTGCTTCAATAGCAAGATTGGCAACGTCATAAACGCAAACGTATAATCCAGGCGGGGAACATGATGTCGAAACAAGGCGGGCGAGTTATTAAACTCCACTGTTGAGATGTTCCCATAACCTCTTCGTCCCATATTTTAATAGGATTTAATTATGAAAAAACTAATTGCGTTATTTTTTGCTCTTGCTGCTCAGGCCAGTATTGCTGGTGCTGTTGTAATTGACCCTGATAATTATGCAGAAGGCACCGATCTGACTAATATCTCTCGCTTTGTCACGCTTACGGCAAATGGTGTGGACAGTGTATATGCCAAATCACTCAGTCCCAATGCTGCGGAAGGCAATGATTCCCTTGACTTGGGTAATAAAATATTTAGCCATACCCCTGGCCCCAGTGAAAGCTATATCGATGATGAGTGGATGATGGATTACGTATCGATGGAAATTACTTTTCATGCAGCCGTTTCTTCGTTTTCTATTTTAATCGCAGAACTTTTTTATGATGCCGCACCGGGCGATGACCCGACCTGGATATCAATTTTTGATAAAAATAATAATTTAATTGCACAACCAGATGTTATTTGGACTGGAAATGAGGTTGAGCTGGGCGTTGTTTCCCAATCCATTGATTATGAAACTCATTGGAGTTATTTAAAGTTTGAATGGAGCGGGGAAAATATTGGTAAAGTCATTATTGGTGGCAATAGTGAGCCAGTAACTTTAGACCGCTTGACCTTTGAATTGGCAAATGTACCTGAACCATCAGCTTATATTTTAATGATGTTTGGTGTGGCGTTATTGTTTGTTCGGCGCAAAATGGTTTTGAAAAATAGTTAGATGAGTTTAGTAAGGTGTTAAAGCAGAAAATTTCTCCAGCATGCGCTGGAGAAATTTTTATTAATAATCACATTTAGATTTGATGCGGAAATTACACTTTGAAATTATCAATTTGTTTTTTCAGTTCAGTCGTTTCGTTAATCAATTGACTACCGCTGTGGTTAACAACTTGAGCGTTCTCTGCTACTGATTCTGATAAACCGTGAATCGCCGTTATATTTTTGCTGACTTCATTCGCGACTGAACTTTGTTCATGCGACGCCGTGGCAATTTGGTGATTCATATCATTGATGATGCCTATGTTCGCACGAATTTTATCGAGTGCGCTGCCTACTTTGGAGGCGGTATCAATGGTTTCACGAGCGGATGCTGTACTGGTGCTCATGGCTTGATGCGCTTCATCGGCGGCCCGTTGCAACTGCACAATAATTGATTCAATTTCTTCAGTGGATGAACGGGTTTTCTGTGCGAGTGAACGAACTTCATCTGCAACCACGGCGAAGCCTCGTCCTTGTTCCCCTGCTCGTGCGGCTTCAATGGCCGCGTTCAACGCAAGCAGGTTTGTTTGTTCCGCAATGGTTCTAATCACTTCCATTACGGAACCTATATTGACCGAATTGTTTTTCAAAACCTGGATTTTTTGTGCGGTGGATTCTATTTGTCCTGTCAGGCGATTTACATTCTCCAATGATAAATTAACGATGGTGTTTCCTTCTTCAGCAAGAATGCTCGTGGCATTCGTGCGCTCGGCGGTATCGCCGGCATGACGAGCAATTTCTGTAGCAGATGCTGATAATTCTTCCACCGCAGTGGCTACCAATTCAATTTCGCGCAATTGTTGTGAGGTTGAGCGCACAGTGCTTTCGGTGGCGTTACCCATCGTGTTCACATTGGTGCGCACTTTGTCATTTACCTGGATGACATTGCGGATGATATCGGCAATGTGTTCCATCACCCGGTTAAAGTTATGTGCAAGGGCGGCGATTTCATTTTGACTGTGAGTTGGCAAGCGGCGAGTGAGGTCACCTCCACCATCGGCAATTGAGGCAAGCGAACGCGTTACCTCATCCACCGGTGCCAGAACCAGGCTGCGAATCAGAACGTAAACAGTGATTAAGCTGGCGGCAAGTAGTGCCAGTACAGTCAGCACGTTGGTTTGAATTTGCCCTGCAAGGGTTTCACTCATTTCATGCGTAGAAAAGCTGATGTCATAACTGCCGATGGTACTGCCGTTATATACGATAGGAATGGCGGCGCGGGTGACTTGATTTTCACTGCGATCATCATCCGATGCTTTTGCCAGCGATTGACCGCGATGATCCACCACACTGACAGAGGTTACGAGAGAGGTATTCACTAACGATTTAGCAATAGCCTCTATTTGCTGGAAGTCGTAGGCGAATACCGCTTCCAGAATTGAGCTATTCGTTAATTCAATCATTGCGGAGGTTTCTGTCTCCAATTCTTTTTCCAGATCGGTGGAGGCGATTTTGTAATTGGTGAAAGCCACCAGCACTGCAATGGCGACCATTGCTATGGTTAGCACCATCATTAATTTGGTGAGTAAAGATTTTTGTACCATGTTTCCCCCGAAACCATCCGGCATTCAGTATTTTGTTGCGTCAATTGTTATTGGCGGCGGGTGCAACGTTTTCTTGAGTCTGTTGCGCGTTATCGCCTGCCATCGCCCCTTGGGCGAAGTCATAAACTATTGCTTCATGCCTAAAAGCTTGTTTATTGACCGGTTAGCTGAGTATAGACACAGCTTTCCAATAGTGCCGAAAGGAACGAAAAAGTTGCGTAAAGAAGTTTAATGCGCCAAATCGATTGAAATTCGGAAGGATGAGGGTAGAGGTGAGGAGGGAAGTCAATTAAATTCGGACGGGTTTCATAAAGCCCGTCCGCAAGGATTAGCTACTCGTCGGAATCATTATCGCCGTCATTACCGCCAGCCATGCCAAGTTCCTTGAGTTTGCGGGTCAGTGTATTGCGGCCCCAGCCCAGCAAGTTGGCAGCATCGCGTTTGCGACCAGCCGTATATTTCAGTGCTGTTTCTATGAGCGCGCGCTCAAATGTGGGAACCGCCTCGCTAAGCAGCTGGTGTTGACCGCGGGTGAGCGCTTGATCGGCCCAATGACGCAACGCCTTTTCCCAATCATCTGCCGGGGTACTGGTATCTTTGCTTTCCAGTAGTTCTGGCGGAAGGTCTTCGATATGGACTTCGCGGCCTGATGCCATCACTGTAATCCAGCGACAGGTATTCTCCAGCTGGCGGACGTTGCCCGGCCATTGCAATGAACAGAAATACTCCTCCGTTTCCGGCAACAATACTTTCGGGTCGACATTCAGCTCAGTGGCCGCTTTGTGCAGGAAGAAGCGTGCCAGTTTCGGGATATCTTCACGGCGGTTGGCCAGCTTGGGTATATGGATACGAATGACGTTCAACCGGTGGAACAGGTCTTCCCGGAAGCGGTTTTCTGCTACCAGGGTTTCCAGGTTTTGATGGGTAGCCGCGATGATGCGCACATCTACTTTGACCGGCGTATGGCCGCCTACCCGATAGAACTCGCCATCGGCTAGGACGCGCAGTAAACGGGTTTGGGTTTCTGCTGGCATATCACCAATTTCATCAAGGAATAATGATCCACCATTGGCTTGTTCAAAACGTCCCTGCCGCTGGGCTGCAGCACCGGTAAATGCTCCTTTCTCATGGCCGAAGAGTTCTGATTCCATTAAGTCTTTGGGAATTGCAGCCATATTGAGGGCGATAAAAGGCTCATTACGGCGCGGGCTATGGCGGTGCAACGCCCGTGCAACCAGCTCTTTTCCTGTGCCCGACTGCCCGTTGATCAACACGGTAATATTAGATTGGGACAAGCGGCCAATCGCGCGGAACACCTCCTGCATTGCCGGTGCCTCACCGATAATTTCGGTATTGGTTTCCACATTGTTGTCCGGCGCATGTTCACTCTTTTGCTCTTGCGCATGGGCGAGGGCGCGCTGGGTGACGGCGACTGCATCATCCACATCAAAAGGTTTGGGCAGGTATTCAAATGCACCACCTTGATAGGCGGCGACGGCACTGTCCAGGTCTGAATGCGCAGTCATGATGATGATCGGAATTTGCGGATGGGTATTGTGCAAATTTCCCAGCAGGGTCAGACCATCCGTACCCGGCATGCGTATATCGCTGATGATCGCATCGGGGGTGTCCCGATTGAGTTGGTTCATCGCGCTGTCGCCTGAGTCAAATACCCGGGTTTCTATATTGGCTTGTTGCAAGGCCTTTTCCAGCACCCAGCGGATCGAGCGATCATCATCAATGATCCAGACTTTATTAGACTTCTGCATGTTGCGCTTCCATTGGTAAGTAGAGCGAGAAACGGGTTTTGCCCGGTTCGCTTTGGCACTCGATGAGGCCGTGATGTTGGTGGATAAGGTGTTGTGAGATGGTCAGGCCCAAACCTGTGCCTTCAGCACGGCCGGTGATCATTGGATAAAAAATATTTTCAATCATGTCAGGCGGAATGCCGGGGCCGTTATCGATAATATCCACCCGACAAACCAATGCATGATGTTTCCGGCCAATGGTGTATTGGCGTTGGATGCGCGTCCGGAGCTGGATAACGCCGTTGACTACATTGGCCTCTAACAAGGCCTGCATAGCATTGCGCACTATGTTGAGGAGTGCCTGGATCAACATTTCTTTATCGCCCTGCATATTGGGAATGCTGGGGTCGTAATCGCGCACTATACGGATCGCATCGTTACTTTCCGCTTTGATGATATTGGCAACACGCTCAATAGCTTCGTGGATGTTAAGTGATTGCCATTTGGGCAATTGGTTTGGCCCCAGCATCCGATCAACCAGATTACGCAGGCGATCAGCTTCATCAATGATGATATTGGTGTATTCGGCGAGGTTGGAATTGGGCAGCTCGCGCGCCAGTAATTGGGCCGCTCCGCGAATCCCGCCTAAAGGGTTTTTGATTTCATGGGCCATACCGCGCACCAGTGTGCGGGTTGTTTCATGGGAAGTAGTAAGCATCTCCTCGCGGCTTATGCGAAGTAGCCGATCAATGGGCTGGATTTCGATAATCAGGCCTTCGTGATCGCCAAAAGGCGTTACCGTGTAATCAACGGTGAGGTTGCCGCCGCTGAGCAGCCGCCATTCCGCATGACGCTTGGTGTAGTGATTGGCTTGCGCAGCTGCCATTTTAAGCTGGCGATCAGTTTCGTCGGATTCATAGAAAAAATAGGTGATTGGCTCGCCGGTGTTGCTTTCGCAGCTCATTGCCAATAGGGCTTCAGCAGCGGGATTCATATGGCATAGCAGTAAATCGGTGTCCACCAGAACAATGGCAGTACTCAGGCTATCGAGTATAGGTTTGTAGATATCGCGCGGGCTCACCGGGTTCTGCTCTCCTGAACGCCTCGTCAACGGGCATAGGGCTTACTGCAAAAACCAAACCAAGTGGAAAAGTGGCCCGATTAAGCAGATTTAGCCGATAAAGCTGCCCAGAATAGGGATTTTCAGGAAAATCATAGCACCAAATTGGTGCGGCTATTTTGGCGTGGGCTTTGGCGGAGCAGCTTTTTTAATGACTGGGCGAATAACGTTCACAATAACCGGAGCAGATGTGCCCAATGATTGACCATTGGCGTCAATTGCTTCTACAACAAGTGTGTGAGTGCCCCGCGGAACATCTTTAACAATGATATTGCTCATAGCGGTTTCTTCTAACAATTCACCGTTCATGAAAAAGACCAGCAAATGACCTTCTTCCAATGCCGGTTCTACCGTTACGGCTATCGCGAGATCCCGTTGGCCCGACGGTATGCTGACATCATTGCGAGGGCTAATGATTTCAATGTTGTAACTCAATTCAGCTTGCTGGGACTCAAAGGAATCAACAGGTGTTGATTGTGGGATGGGTTGTGCGCCGGGAACTGTATTGATATCGCGCAGCTCAACTTTCTTGGCTTTTTCATCTTTGGGGTTATCGGTATAGATGACATTGCCATTTTTATCTACGGTCTTGTAAACATCCGCTGCGACCACTAGCGGGGCCAGTAACACGATAGCGATAATCAAAAAGCGCATGATTTTTTCCTCAAGGGGCATTGCCCAAGAGTAGCCTTACTGCTTCCAAAGAAAAAGCCCGCACTGTTTCCAGCACGGGCTTTTCTGGAGTGTTTCACGGTTTTGTCGGTTGGCCTACAAAACCTGACTCATTACACGCTGTAGTAAAGTTCGAATTCTACAGGGTGCGGAGTCATGTCAACGCGTTGGATATCAGCGCGTTTCAGTTCAACATAAGCTTCGATGAAGTCTTTGCTGAATACACCGCCAGCCAACAGGAAGTCATGGTCTGCTTCCAGTGATTGCAGTGCTTCTTCCAGAGAAGCGCAAACGGTTGGGATCAGTGCTTCTTCTTCCGGTTCCAGGTCGTACAAGTCTTTGGTTGCTGGCTCGCCCGGATGGATCTTGTTCTGAACGCCGTCGATACCTGCCATTAACAATGCCGCGAAGCACAGGTATGGGTTAGCAGTTGGGTCCGGGAAACGGGTTTCGATACGCTTGGCTTTCTCACCAACAGTGTAAGGAATACGGATAGACGCTGAACGGTTACGTGCAGAGTAAGCCAGCATTACTGGCGCTTCAAAGCCTGGAACCAAACGCTTGTAGGAGTTGGTAGAAGCGTTACAGAAAGCGTTCAATGCTTTAGCGTGCTTGATGATACCGCCAACGTAGTACAGGGCAGTTTCAGACAAACCAGCGTAAGCGTCGCCAGCGAATTGGTTTTTGCCGTTCTTGGAGAAAGACTGGTGAACGTGCATACCTGAACCGTTATCACCGATCAGAGGCTTCGGCATAAAGGTAGCGGTTTTACCGTATTGGTGAGCAACGTTGTGTACGCAGTACTTGAGGATCTGTACTTCGTCCGCTTTCTTAACCAGAGTGTTAGCGCCTACGCCGATTTCACATTGGCCAGCGTTAGCCACTTCGTGGTGATGGATTTCGATTTCCAGGCCCATGGCTTCCATCGCGTTACACATAGCGCCACGGATGTCGTGCAGGGAGTCGATTGGAGCAACCGGGAAGTAACCGCCTTTTACGCGTGGAGCGTGGCCGTGTTTACCTTCAATGTCATCACCTGATTGCCATGCAGCTTCTTCAGATTTGATCTTGTAGAAAGCGCCGCCCATACCTGAGTGGAAGTGAACGCTGTCGAAGATGAAGAATTCTGGCTCTGGACCAAACAGGGCGATATCACCCAAGCCAGTAGACTTCAAGTACTCTTCAGCGCGCAGGCCGATAGAGCGTGGGTCACGGTCGTAACCTTGCATGGTTGCTGGTTCAACGATGTTGCAGCGAACAATAATGGTGGCTTCGTCGTAGAACGGATCCAGAACAGCAGTTGAATCGTCTGGCATCAGGATCATGTCTGAGTCGTTAATGCCTTTCCAGCCAGCAATAGAAGAACCGTCAAACATTTTGCCATCGGTGAAAAAGCTGTCATTCACAACGTTTGATGGGAAAGTAACGTGTTGTTCTTTGCCTTTGGTATCGGTGAAGCGCAGGTCGATCCAGCGGGCTTCGTGTTCTTTAATCAGGTCTAAAGTCTTAGACATTGAATGCCTCCAAGTTGTAATAGCCCGAAGGCTACGATAATGAAACGTTGTTATTGCAGTGCGTTGGCTTGCTCTCTTATGAAAGCCGGCCGGAAACTTTTTCCCGGAACAACCGGATGCGACTCATTTCGGTGAATCCGCCAGGTAAGGGTGGCAGAAACGGGGCAAAATATATGCCATTCGGGGAAAATAGCAATAAGCCGCAGGAAATAAGGCCTGTGAGCAATATGGTGAGCTAGGAAGTGCCATATTTGCACCAAAAAAAACCAAAAAAAATGGCAAATGCACCATTTTGGTTCTTTTTGTGGCGTTTATGTTTTCTTATGGGCTTATAGCGTTTTAGCGGCGCACAGTTTGCCAGTTGCTTGCTCCAAATTGCATCATTTTTTGTGACAAACGTTAATTGCGCGAAGTTTATTATTTATCTGTCGAGCACTGTGCTTATCGTTGATAGTTTTTGAACCGTTACGAGCCTTGATGAAATCGCTCTCTGGGGGAGGGCGAAAAAGAGGCGACCCCACATTGTTTGCCGCTTCTTTTCTTGATCACACTACAAATCGTGTAACCAGACTGTTCAGATTCGCAGCGAGCCGCGCGAGCTCCCTGGCCGAGGTGCTGGTCTGGTTAGCGCCGGCTGCCGATTGAGTAGCAAATCCGCTGATGTTCACAATGTTACGGTCCACTTCCCGCGCTACTGCCGCTTGTTCTTCCGATGCGCTGGCAATCAGCAGATTACGTTCGCTGATTTTGCCGACCTGCTGGTAGATTTGTTCGAGTGCCGTGCCCGCTTGCTCGGCAACCTCAAGTGTTTGGCGGGCGTGTTCAGCACTGTCGCGCATGGATTCAACGGTCGTTTGTGTTCCGCTTTGCACCCTTGAGATCATGCCTTCGATTTCGCGGGTGGAAACCTGGGTGCGGTGTGCGAGCGCGCGAACTTCGTCAGCTACTACGGCAAACCCGCGTCCCGCCTCACCTGCTCGCGCCGCTTCAATCGCGGCGTTCAACGCCAGCAAGTTCGTTTGCTCGGCGATACTGCGAATCACATCCAGTACCTTGCCAATGTCCTGGGACTCCACCGCCAACCCCTCAATTTGCTGGGAGGTTTTGGCAAACTCGACGGTCATGTTTTCGATAGAGCTAATTGTATGCTGAACCTTCTCTCGCCCTTCATGCGCAAGGCGCGATGACACGTTGGAATCTTCCGCCGTGCCACTGGCATTGCGTGCCACTTCGTCCACTGCTGCGCTCATTTCGGTGATTGCCGAGGCGGCCTGTTGTACTTCGCCGTTCTGGTTTTGCAAGTTATTGGAGGACTCCTCTGCAACAGCGTGCAATTGCTCGGTGGCGGCGGCTAATTGAGTGGCGGAATCGGAAATTTGAGTGATGGCGCTACGCAGGCTCTCTTGCATTCGCGCAAGCGCGCTGAGTAGGCGGGCTGGTTCGTCCTGTCCCAGGGTTTCGATGCGGTTGGTGAGGTTTCCGTTCGCCACCAGTTCTGTCGCACCGACTGCCTGCCGCAATGGTGTAGTGATAGTGCCGGTGATGACGTAGGCCAAAAATCCGGTCACGAGCAAGGCAATAACAACACAACCCGTAACCAGGCGGCGACTGCTGTCATAGGTATTAGAGGAATCATCAGCTGCTGCTACAGCGCCCTGCGTGTTGATCTTATCGAGGGCGAGTAAATGTTCACCCACTGCTTCTGCCAATGGAACCTGATCGGTATCAATGTGATTTTTTGCGCCATCTATGTTGCCTGCATTAACCAGGCTTTTCATCTTCTCTACGCTGGCGAGGTAAGCTGCTTTTGCCTTGGTCAACTCCGCGTAAATGCGCCGTTCTTCATCCTGCGTGATTTGCGCCTCATAAGCTCGCTGTGCCTGCTCAATATTCTCGCTTGCGGCAACCATTCGGGCGTTATTTTTGGCCAAGGCTTCCGGTGATGTATCAACCAGGGTTCGCAGCGCTAAGATGCGGTAGCGCATAAAAGCGATTTCGAGTTTGCCTATGCTATCCAGCGAGGGCATCCATTCTTCAGTTATCTCTTTGCTTGCGGTCTGCATGTCCGACATTTTTTCCAATGAAAAAACGCCGACAAACGTAATAATGAGTGCTAACAAACCGAATGCGATGGTCAATCGGGGGCCGATATTGATAGTCCGAAGCAGCATGTTTATTCCCCTGTATATTTATGTGAGACCAATACGGCCGGCTATGCCGACGGTTAGTGGTGTTTTTCAAGTATTGACCAAAATCGGCATAAGCGAAGTGGCTGTGCTAGTTATTGACCTGTCAGTAATCCTTAATGCAGCATTCGATGACACACTTTTATTAACCCGCTTGCTCTATAATCGCCGCCTTTTCACCGGATAAGTTCCGCAGCACATCACCAGGCACATCAGCTATGCATTTCATCGTCAAAGTTTTCCCCGAGATCATCATCAAAAGTCCGCCAGTCCGGAAAAAATTTATTAAACAACTGCGCGACAACTTACGTGTATTGCTTGCCAATGTCGGGGTGGATGTTGATGTGCAGAGAGATTGGGAAAAAATCGAAATCCGTTGCCCGGAGGCGGATACGCAAGTGACCGCTCAGGTTGCTGATGTCCTGGCACGGACACCTGGCATTGCCAACTTTGCGTTGATTCATGATTATCCGTTAGGTGATCTCGATTCCATTTTTCAGAACACCTTGCGTCACTGGCGCGATCAACTCGCTGGTAAAACATTTTGCGTTCGTGCCAAACGTGTAGGTAAGCACGAATTCAGTTCTGTGCAGGTAGAGCAATATGTTGGTGGTGGTTTGCTCCACAATTCCGAGGCTAAAGGGGTGAGTCTGCACAAGCCCGATGTTATTGTCCCACTGGAAATTAAAGATGGTCGCCTTTGGGTACTCACCAGCAAAACCCGGGGTCTCGGCGGTTTCCCGTTAGGCGCGCAAGACCCGGTACTCTCATTAATCTCCGGTGGTTTTGATTCCACGGTTTCGACCTATTTGTGCATCAAGCGTGGCCTGCGTGCGCATTACTGTTTTTTTAATCTCGGCGGACGCGCACATGAAATCGGTGTAAAAGAAGTGGCGTACTATTTGTGGAATAAATACGGCGCAAGCCATCGCGTAAAATTTGTGACGGTACCGTTCGAGGACGTCGTAAAAGAAATTCTCGAAAAAGTAGACAACTCCTACATGGGCGTGATCCTAAAACGCATGATGCTACGCGCTGCCGAAAAAGTGGCTGAATCACTAGAGATTCCTGCATTGGTGACCGGTGAAAGTGTGGCCCAGGTTTCCAGCCAAACATTAATTAATTTGGGCGCGATTGATCGCGTGATTGACACATTGGTTCTGCGGCCGCTTGCAACCATGGACAAAGGCGACATTATCGATATCTCACGCAAAATCGGCACCGAAAGTTTTGCAGCGAGTATGCCGGAATATTGCGGTGTTATTTCCGTAAACCCGACAACCAAAGCGCGCATGCACAAGGTTGAACGTGAAGAAAACAATTTTGATTTTGCAGTTCTCGAAAAAGCAATTGCCGAACGTCGAGCGCAAAATATTGATGAAATTGTTGATGAACTGGATGCGGATTTATCCGTGCCCGTTGTTGCTGATCTCAACCCCGGTCAAATTGTTATCGATATTCGCCATCCTGATGAACAGGAAAATAATCCATTGCGATTGGAGGGCGTTGAAATAAAAACTATTCCCTTCTATTCACTCAATAATCAGTTCCCGAATCTGGATGCGGATAAGCAATATTATTTGTATTGCCAGAAAGGTGTGATGAGCCAATTACACGCTGCCAATTTAAAAGATGCGGGGCATTTGAATGTGGGAGTGTATCGTCCTGAGCCGAAGAGTGCTTGCACGATATGAGGTCGATCGTATTGGTGAATTGATGATGGCTTTATTGCATCAACACTGAAAAAAATGAGCCACCTGGGCTCATTTTTTTAGCCAATAAAAAACTATTCAGGAAATTTGAACCACTCGTAAGTGCCAAGTCGCCAATCAATACCATTTGTTGATGACCAAACATCATTTATATGAAACGCAGTTGCACCTTCGACTGGGTTGACCAATCCACCTAGAAGAAAAAGTTTATTGTTATGAGCCACAATTTTCTGCCCCATGCGTGGATCAAAGGCTGCGTTCTCTGTTTGTAATTCCCAATGAACGCCATCGACAGAACTCCATACGTCATTCCGGAGCGAGCCGTCATAGCCTGCCGTTAAAAATAGCTGATTATTAACATTGAAGACGGAAGCTGATTCGCGCGGAGAAAACCCGGCATTTGCTGTTTCCTGAACCCAATTAATGCCATCTGATGACGACCATACGTCATTATAAATTTCACCGTAACCGCGGCCACCAATTAACCATAAGCGATTCTTATAAGAAACTAGCGATGACCCGATGCGAGGAGGGAAAGGAGCATTTTCAATTTTGCGTGACCAGTTAATACCGTCGGAAGAGCTCCAAATATCATTTAATAATGTGGAGTCACCCCATCCGCCGTAGAGCCACAATTGGCTATTATGCTCGACAACTTGCTGGTTATCTCTGCTTGGAAAACCGGTATTTTCTTGTTCCTGTTTCCATGAGTTCCCATCAGTTGACGACCAAATTTCTGATCGACCAATAAGCCAAACGTTATTTTTAAACGTAATTATTGAGGCTGACTGCCAAAAATCGGGGAATCGCTCATTGCTGATACGTTCTTTCCAGGCTGTACCGTCGACAGATGACCAAACATCATTTTCATACGCACCGCCGATCACCCAAAGATTGTTATTAAAACTTACAGCCTGAAGTGATCCCCGGGCCGAAAATTCAGCGTAAGGAGTTAGCAGATTTCGCTTTAAACCGCCCACCAACGACGAAAAACTCATCCGCCACCGTGAGTCCTCGTTAGCGTATATAAGTTGATTGTTGTGCGTAACCACATTGAAGCCAACGACATTTTTGAGGGCGTCTGAAGCAGTTTGCCGATTCCAGTCGTACTTCTCCCAATTTGCACCATCGTTCGATGACCAAAGTTCTTCCGGCGTGTTCACATTCATCCACGCTCTAAATAACCACAATTTATTATCAAGCGAAAAAATTTGATCTGGACGGAGTATCGACCCAAATCCATTTCCCGTAATGGTTGTTCGATCAGCGACGAATGCAGCGGAAGCTTTCTCCAAAGACCAATTGATACCATCGGAGGATGACCAAATATCATTTTTAAAATTATTTCCGTCATAGCCACCCACTAACCATAATTTATTATTGAACGTAATGATTTGCTGCCAATGGCGAGCTGAAAAAGGCGCTTCAGCGACTTCCAGATTCCAATTTACGCCGTCGATTGAAGACCAAATGTCCGAATAATTTTTCCGAGCACCGCCAATCGCCCAGAGTTTGTTGTTGAAAGCAACTATTTTATGATCCCCCAACGAATCCAGATGAGCATTTTGCGCGTGCAAATACCATAACCTTCCGTCAGGAGACGACCAAATATCATTAAGGGGAGCATAGTTGTCACCGTAGCCACCAAACAAAAATATTCGCCCTTTAAAGCTGACGAGCTGGGCGCTTGACCGGCCAGGTGGCTGTTGTGTGTTTAAAATTAGCGCGGCCTCTTTCGAATCTTTCCTAAGAATAAAATGGCCAGCTTTAGAGAGGGTTGCTGCAGTTGTCAGTAGTGCCTCACCATTCAAAATAGTCATCGAACTGTTAATGCAAGATGCATAATTTATGATGTCGCAGTTGTAGGTTTCGCTGCTGTATAAGGATGCCCCTTCAGCACTTGAAATGGAGAGCAAAGTATCTTTCGCGCCGACCCAGGCGGTTAATTTGGATTTATTCGCAGGCGCTACATTGACGACCAATGAAGCCTCTCCTTCATAGTATTCCTTGTCGCGATATTTGAACGCAGAAATAACCGCAGTACCTGCTTGCAATGCGGTAATCGAACCTTCGTTGTTGACTATAGCCACGTCTGTATTACTCGAGGTGTATTTCAGCGTTCCCGTACCAAGTCCTGTTGCGGGATTAAGCAATACATCATCCTCCTTTAGGGAAATTGGACCGGGTTGAGCAAAGGCGACAATTTGATCGAGCAATTTTTTTACGGTGAGTTTGTAACTTCCTGTTGCACTTTTATAAACAGAATCTGCCGCTACAGTCGCAGTAATAACAGTGGTTCCGGCAGCAATTCCTGTCACCTGTCCGTTTTCTGCAACCGTTGCAATACTCGTGTCGCCAGAGCTGTATGTTATTTTGCCGGTACCTTGCGCGGAGGCTGTAAGCCAGATTGTATCCCTTGCTGTCATGGTTACGTCGTAGGAGAAAAAAGAAACCGACTGATCCATATACGCTTGAGAGGATGATGCCGCAGCAGAGCTGTTAAATCCGTTGCTACCTCCACCGCCGCCGCCGCCTCCACCGCACGAGACGAGACAAAGAACGCTGAAAATATTCAATAACAAAAACAGCTGACGCATATGGCACCCCATGTAGTGGCTCATCCCGATGGAAAGGCGCGCAAATATGCCTAAAGATATGAGTAGGGTAAAGGCCAGGGCTCATTATTGTTAGATTAAAAATTCATCAAATCGCGTTGATTTGTCATATCCCCGCCATGCGTAGATAGGTATAATGCGCGCCTTTTTACGCATCCCCTTTGCCTTTTACAGGCTTATACCCAAGAGAAATCCCACAGTGACAGATCAATCAGCAATCGAAAAACTGCGCAATATTGCCATTATCGCCCACGTTGACCACGGTAAAACCTCTATGGTTGACCAGTTGTTGCGCCAATCAGGGACCCTGGATCGTCGTGATGACACCGGTGACCTGATCATGGATAGCAATGACCAGGAACGCGAGCGCGGTATTACCATCCTGGCGAAAAACACCGCCATCAAGTGGAATGACTACCGTATTAATATCGTGGATACCCCCGGCCACGCCGACTTCGGCGGTGAAGTAGAGCGTGTTCTGTCGATGGTTGATTCGGTGTTGCTGATTGTGGACGCCGTTGGCGGCCCCATGCCACAAACCCGTTTCGTAACCTCCAAAGCCTTCGAACAGGGTTTGAATCCAATCGTTGTTATCAACAAGATAGACCGTCCGGGTGCACGTCCTGAGTGGGTGATTGATCAGGTATTTGATTTGTTTGACCGCCTTGGCGCGACCGATGAGCAGTTGGATTTCCCGGTTGTGTATGCGTCGGCATTGAATGGTGTTGCGGGTCTCGACGTGGACAATATCGCGGAAGACATGACCCCGCTGTTCCAGATGATCGTGGACAAAGTGAAGCCGCCGCAAGTTGACCTCGACGGCCCCTTCCAGATGCAAATTTCTGCGCTGGATTACAGCAGCTACGTAGGTGTTATCGGCATTGGCCGTATCACCCGCGGCAGCCTGTCACCGAACCAGCAAGTTGTTGTTGTTGACCACGAAGGCAACCAGCGTAAAGCGAAGGTCTTGCAAGTGATGGGCTACCACGGTTTGCAACGTATCGAGACAGACAAAGCTTACGCGGGCGACATCGTCTGTATCACGGGTGTGGACAAGCTCGGTATCTCCGACACCCTGTGCAGCCCTGATCAAGTAGAGGCCCTGCCGGCATTGTCTATCGACGAGCCAACCGTGAGTATGACCTTCCAGGTAAACGATTCACCGTTTGCCGGTAAAGAAGGTAAGTACGTGACCAGCCGTAATATTAAAGACCGCCTTGAACAAGAGCTGATCGCCAACGTTGCACTGCGTGTTCAACAAGGTGATTCACCGGATAAATTTATCGTCTCCGGTCGCGGTGAATTGCACCTGTCGGTATTGATCGAAAACATGCGCCGTGAAGGTTACGAGCTGGGCGTTTCACGTCCTGAAGTAGTGAAGAAAATTGTGAATGGCGAGGTGCATGAGCCGTTCGAACAAGTGGTGATCGACGTTGAAGAAGAGCACCAGGGTAAAGTGATGGAAGAACTCGGCCTGCGCAAAGGCGAGTTGACCAACATGGAGCCGGATGGCAAGGGTCGTATCAAGCTTGAATTCTTGTGTCCATCGCGCGGTTTGATCGGTTTCCGTGGCCAGTTCCTGACCATGACCTCCGGTTCCGGCATCATGACCAGTATTTTTGATCACTACGGTCCAGTCAAAGAGGGTGAAGTGGCAAGCCGTCAAAATGGTGTGCTGGTGTCCATGGTCAAGGGAAAAACCCTCGCGTACGGTTTGCACCCGCTGCAAGACCGCGGCCGTTTGTTCCTTGGCGCCGGTGTAGAAGTATACGAAGGCCAGATCGTGGGTATCCACTCGCGCTCTAATGACCTGGTGGTAAACCCGACCAAAGCGAAACAATTAACCAACGTTCGTGCGTCCGGTACCGACGATGCGCTGACCCTGTCACCGCCAATCCGTCACACCCTGGAACAAGCGCTGGAATTTATTGAAGATGACGAGCTGGTAGAAGTAACGCCACAATCTATTCGCCTGCGTAAAAAGCTGCTCACTGAAAACGAGCGCAAGCGCGCGAACAAGTAATTCGTGATTGTTGTGTGAAATAAAAAATCCCCTGCGTGTAAACAAAGGGGATTTTTTTTGGTTACAGTTTCTCAAGGAGTTATGTGATGACTGAAATTAAAATGCTTGCTAGCAAAACGGTTTACCAAAATAAATGGATGCGTGTGCGTGAAGATAAAATCCAGCGCTCGAGTGGTGCGGAAGGAATTTTCGGTGTGGTAGAAAAACCGGACTTTGTGGTGATTATCCCAATCACTGATGGTTACATCCATTTGGTGGAGCAATACCGTTATCCCGTACAGGGGCGATATTGGGAGTTGCCTCAAGGCAGCTGGGAGGAGAATCCGGATGCCGATCACGCGTTAATTGCTGCAGGAGAATTGCAGGAGGAAACTGGTTTGCGTGCGGGCCAAATGCTGTACGTGGGTCACCAATTTCTGGCTTACGGTTATTCCAACCAGGGTTACCATATTTATCTGGCAACCGATTTGCAGCAAGAGCATGGCTCGTTGGATCAGGAAGAAGAAGGACTAATTGCAAAACCTTTTTCGTTGGCAGAGTTTGAGCAAATGATTTGCGTGGGCACGATTAAAGATGCAACCAGTGTTAATGCGTATAATTTGGCGCGCTTGAAAGGTTTCATTAAATAACACGAAACACCTGGTAGTTGGGCGTATGGATTTTTGGTTATTTTCCTATTTGGTATTGGGTGCTGTAACGGGATTGTTTGCCGGGCTTTTTGGTATTGGCGGCGGTGGGATTATGGTGCCAGTGCTCACGTTTTTATTTGTGCAGCAACAATTCCCTTCTGAACATATTTTGCATATGGCGTTGGCAACATCGATGGCAGCGATAGTTCCCACAGCAATAGCCAGCTTGCGTGCGCATCACAAACATAATGCGGTGATTTGGCCAGTAGTAATAAAAATTGCGCCGGGAATTTTATTGGGCACCTTTGCCGGAACATTTCTGGCAAGTTATTTATCGGCAGAACCGCTTGCGATTTTTTTCTCCTGCTTTATGGCATTTGTTGCGCTGCAAATGGTGATTAATCACAAGCCTCAACCGTCCCGGCGATTACCGGGTGTTATCGGTTTGAGTTCCGCGGGTACCGGAATCGGCGTTATTTCTGCGTTGGTCGCAATTGGTGGGGGTACATTAACGGTGCCTTTTTTGGTGTGGTGTAACGTTAGTTTGCCTGTGGCAATTGGAACATCTGCTGCAGTCGGTTTACCCATCGCATTTTCTGGTGCACTGGGGTATATCCTGAATGGCTGGAATCAAATTGGTTTGCCGGCCTATTCACTGGGTTATGTATATTGGCCCGCAGTGTTGGGAATGGCAGCGATGAGTTTTTTGACAGCACCGTTAGGCGCAAGACTTGCGCATCGATTGCCCATCCCATTGCTGAAAAAATTATTCGCACTGTTGTTGATCTCACTATCTTTGCAGATGCTCTACACCATTTTTGGTCATCATTAATGACAGGCATTCATCACTCGATTATTGCGGCGCTTGGAAAAAATATAAAACCCGGATTGGTTTTGCAGGCGTTTGCGCTGCTGATTTTGCTCGTCTATTTTTTTGTGCCTGCGTCTCAACCGGTATTTACATGGTTTGGTACCTTAAAGGCACAATACGGTTACGCTTATTCATTTTTTGCAACGGCATTATTTGGCGGGCTCATCCCTTTTTTATATCTTTGGTGGAACAAGGCATTTGTGAATCGGAGCCTGTTTGGCTTGTTAATGTTTTACGTATTGTTTTGGGGAATAAAGGGTATGGAAGTCGATTTATTCTATCGTTTCCAGGCGGATTGGTTTGGTCATGGAGGTGATTGGCAAACCGTCCTCACCAAAATGGCCGTAGATCAATTTCTCTATAGTGCACTTTGGGCTGCGCCTGGAATTACCATTATCTATTTATGGATGGAATCTGGCTGGAATATTTCGCGTTGGCGAGAAGCAATGGACAGGGAATTTTTCTGCGTAAAAATTCCCACCGTTATTTTGTCCAATTGGCTGGTATGGATTCCAGCCGTGTGTGTTGTCTATGCCATGCCAGCAGAATTACAAATACCGTTATTTAACCTGGTCTTATGTTTTTGGGTACTGTTAGTTGCTGTATTAAGCCGGCGCTAGATTGCAGTCCCTCTTTATCCGCCCGGCACTTAATTTAGTCGGTAAGCGATGCCTGCGCACTGCGATTTTTTTCTACCAATTGTTTTATTTTGCTTGAAAGTTCATCAAGGCGCATTGGCTTGCTGATGTAATCATCCATACCTGCTGCCAGGCAACGCTCCCGATCTTCTTTCATGGCATTTGCCGTCATACCCAGAATAGGGGTCGGGCGTTTATTTTGCTTCACTTCCATTTCCTTAATCAGACGGGTAGCGGTTAAACCATCCATGCGCGGCATTTGCACATCCATCAGAATAATATCGAAGCTGGATGATTGATAATATTTCACCGCTATCTCGCCGTTTTTAGCCACAACGACTTCGCACCCTTCGCCTTGCAAGAAATCCAGTACGGCAATAATGTTGCCCTCGTAATCCTCTGCGACCAACACCTTCAGGCGATCTTTATTATTGATACTGTCAACACTCTCCAGATTATCAGTGACTGAATACTCATTACTTAATTCGGTATTACCTGTTTTGGATTGCTTGCAGGGTAACGGCAGGGATACTCTAAAATTGCTGCCCAATCCCACTTTGCTGGTCACTACAATATCGCCGCCAATTAAATCAACGATGCTTTTGCAAATGGACAAGCCCAAACCTGTCCCGCCATAAATACGCGCTGTGCTACTGTCGGCTTGGATAAACTTTCCAAAAATTGCATCCAATTTGTTTTCTTCGATGCCGATACCCGAATCAATGATTTCCAGGTTAAGTATTTTGATTTCCGGGTGCATGCTATCGCTAATGCTGGCAAAAAGGTTCACGAAACCGCGCTCGGTAAATTTGATCGCATTATTAACCAGGTTAAATAAAACCTGTTTTATTTTTGTTTTATCACCCTGGAATTCATAATCTTTTGCGGCCTGGTAATTAATACCCAGCTGAAGATTTTTTTCCGCGGCCTTAACCGACATAATGCTGCGCACGTCTTCAACCAGTTCTGCAATTTTGAATGGCACAATTTCCAGAGAAAATTCGTTCGCTTCAATTTTGCTGATATCCAACAAATCATTAATCAAATTAAAAAGCGATTCAGAACTTATTTCCAGGTTGGAGATCAGTTTTTTCTGGTCACTGGAGAGTGTCTTATCGCGGTTCAGTACCTGGATGATGGAAATGATTGCGCCGAGCGGCGTACGCAATTCGTGGGACATGTGTGATAAGAAATCAGTTTTGGCACGATTGGCAATGTCTGCCTGGATTTTGCTATTTTCCAAAATAATTTGCGCAATCGATTCAGCTGTTTCAATGTCAGTGAATGACCAGTTTTTACTGTGCCCTTTTACAGTTGTCTGCCACAAATTAAATGAGCTACGCGGTGTCAGGCGATAGCCGGCTTTGGTTTGCTCAATTGGCTTTTCAGGATTGCCGGCCCAATTAACGCTTTTAATGCGCGCTTTACGGAACCAGATAGCAATATCATCGCTGTACATTCCTATGGGTACAAACAAAGCACCGCCGGTGAGGTCTTTGAGCAACGCATCGTGTTTAAAATAATCACCTACAAAGCTCGTGTGAACTACGGATTTATTGCCGAATTTTCGATACCAACTGGCAAGTTTTTCGATGCATTCCTGCTCATAAGTCTCACCAAAATACCAAAATTTTCCGTCGGCAAAAATGGCAATGCCATCGGCATCCATCGCTTGCAGTGCTGCGTCACTGTTGCGTGCAATAGTACTTTCAAACGTATCCATACTTGAGGAAAGCGACAGTTTTTCAATGAGCAATTTGCGCAATTCATGACGCTGATTGTCCAGCGATCGACGCATTGTGGTCAGCTTTGCCGAAAAAATATGCGCAATGATTTCACAGAGAACGCGAATGCTATGGGACAGGTGCAGGCTGGTTTGGTGGTGGCAGGCGATCAATCCCCATAATTTGTTGTCTTGCATAATGGAGATAGACATTGAAGCTTCGACGCAAATATTTTCCAAATATTGTATGTGCACCGGTGAGACGCTGCGCAATATGGAATAGCTCATATCGAGCGGTTTGCGCGCGCCGTCAGCAAACGCCGGGTATAGCGGTGATGGTTTGTAGCGAATATCTGGAATCAAGCGCAGGTAATTGATGCTGTAAAGACGACGCGCCTGTTCAGGAATATCACTGGCGGGAAAATGCAGCCCCAAATAACTGGGCATATAATTTTCGCGACTTTCCGCCACAACAGAACCATTCCACGATTCATCAAATCTATACAGTTTGACGCGATCAAAACCGGTGATGTTGCGCACGTGGGTTACGATTAAATTGAATAACGATTCAATTTCATGGGCTTGCTGTGCTTCAATGGAATAGTTGCGTAAATCTTCATAGATTTGTTGCAGGGAATCTTTATCGGCAACTACGTTTTTGGGTTCGAACTCAATCACTTTGTAATGGCGAGAAAAATGCACAACCGCATCATAGGGTTTGTTCGCCAGCATCACGGATGTAAATTTATAAGGCGCAAGGTCTGCTTCCCTGATCGCCTTACTGATAATAGCAAGGTTGTCTCCGCCAATGACGTCGTTGAGGTTTTTGCCAATGCAGTCCTGCGCGCTAATACCCAGATGCTGGATGATATTTTCACTGGCCTGCACAATCTCGTCGGATGTATCCAGTGTAACCAGCATTAAACCGTGCGGCTGAATGCAATTGGGTGTATGAATCGGCTCTTTGGCGCATTGCTGTAATGCTGCCTCCAACTCTTCTTCACTAAGCTGTTCCCTCGGGACGAAAAAATTATCATTGGCCATGCAATCCCCCTTGGGAAAAATAACGTGTAGAAAATTGATCAAGAGCGGAAAAATAGTCGCGCGCGCTTTTTATCACCTGATCTGCATCGAGATCGTCTTCATAGTGCGACAAGTAATTGAGAAATTGCTTCCAATAATTACCTGTCTCTTCACCGAAACCGTAGAAGAAAAACTGGTTTACACCGGGTTCAAGCGATAGCGTTTTTTTTAGTTGCTTACTGATGGTTTGCCCGCCCAGCGTAGAACCCTGCTTCACATATAAATAGCCGATGTAATTTTCAAATGTCGGTTGAAATGAATGATTCAGGAGATCTGTAAGAAAAGAAAATGACCTATCGGGTATGGGTTGGTTCAATGCGGAATAATCTTTTTTTAACCAGCTTAGTGGGTTTGCTTCATGGATAAAACGTTGCTGTTCAGTAATGAAATTAAATTGGTTATCGCTGGCGGTGTAAAAGATGAAGAAGAGATTGAGTGAGTTGAGGTAATTGGTTTTTGAGCATTCATCACTGGCAAGTGTTTGTAAACCAACATTTCGGTGCAATGCGTGGTGAATATCTGCGGTCTCTTCACGCAATCGATGACGAAGGTTTGATTCGGAGGGAGTTTTTGCGATTGCTAGCGATTTCATGACTCGACCAGATGGCGTTAAATTCAGTAATTTTGCTGAGTCTACATGGTATGGGAGTCACTCCAAATAAGATAGTTTTAAACGTACCCAGGTTGATGAGAGGTATGGGGTTTAGCTGTGCACAGGGTTGGACGATTGGGGAAATTTGCGGGGGATCGATTGCACCATCAGGTGCAATCGAAACAATAATTAAACGTTACGCTTTCTCGCCAGGCCGAGGCCCAGTAAACCCAGTCCTAACAGCGCCAGGCTAGCAGGCTCCGGTACAGTTGAGGAGTTTACAGCGATTCGGAAAATCAGGTATTCGTCATGATCGAAGCCTGGTTCGGTCGGGTTTACAGCGCCGTTGCTGCTATACCAAACCCAACGTGCTGCGGCATCAATCTCAGGGCGAGTTCCCCAGGGTGATGCACCGTTTGCGTTGCCCGCCGTGGTTCCAACCCAGCCATTTGATGGATTATTGCCTGCATTAGCGAATGTCAATTGCTGATTTAATTCAGCGAAGCTGGCAGGGGTACCATCGTAAGGCGCGTGGCCGTAGTTACCGGTAGCGGTAACTTCCCATTGAGGGTCTTGACTGTAGAAGCGATAGTTTTTTTTCAGATTGGTGAATTGCGCCAGAAAACCTTGCGCTACTGAAAGATCGGATTGGGTGACTACATAAATAAAATGATCGACAGGCAAATCAAAATTGTAGCTTTCAGTGGTTTCCCAAATGCCATCGCTACCAACAAAGTTAGTGGCGGCTGTTTCGGTGCCGTAGAAAAGCGCGTAAGAGTTATCAACAGTAATATCGACATTAAATGGAACAGCACTGGCTTGCATGGCGCTAGCGCCCAACACCAGGCCTGCGCAAACTGTTGAGAGTTTTGCGAGAGCAGATTTAATCTTCATAAACTTGTCCTTTGGATTAATTTGAAAATCGATAAACACAAAAAGAAAAACATAAGTCCTTTTGCGCGGACTGCATTGTAGGAGAGCTAAACATTAAAATCAGCTGTCGGTATTTTTTACGCGGGGGAGGTTTGACCAAGCCCGCAACTTTTTTAAAACAGTTGCGGGTTGTAACGCAGTGGTAATTAAAAACTGATAGTCGGGTAATTAGAAGGTGACGGTTGCACCAACAGACCACATCGACAAATCTTCGATATCATCTATATCAAACTCTTCGTATTCTGCACGCACAGCGAATGAACCCAGTTGAATGCGCGCACCTACCCCAAAAGTATTGCTGCTTTCAGAAGTCGCTACTTTAACCCGACCAACAGTGGTGTCCACGTCTGTATCCGCATAACCCAATTTAGCGAAAAGTCCCAATGGGCCGAGGTTCACACCGGCAAGGCCGTATACATCAACAGACGTGACGTCAGATTTAACGCCGTAGCGACCATTTTCAAAGCTGCCGAAGTCGCGATAGTCTGCTTCTACAGCCAGGTCAATCAGTGGAATTAAACCAAAGTTGTAACCGAATAACACTTTGTAGCCCGTTGCATCTTCATCAAAACCAATATCATCGACATTGGCATCAATAGCAGATTGACCAACACTGCCGCCGAAATACAAACCGCTTTCATCGCCTGCCCAAGCGACTGTTGGCAGAGCAATAACACTCGCGGCGATTAAAGACGAAAGATATTTTTTCATGGTTGACTCCTTGTGGAATGAATAGATCGGTGTTGACTGTAACAAAATAATTTTAAATTTAAATCATGAATGTTGTCTTATTAACTGCGAGAGCGCGGAAATGTGATCTTCGCGTGCATTCAAGGCGGGTATATAGTCGTATTTTTCACCGCCGGCACTTAAAAATGTATGACGATTTTCTACCGCCAATTCTTCCAGTGTCTCAAGGCAGTCTGCGCTGAACGCCGGTGACAGGATCGCAATATTTTTTACACCCTCGGCAGGTAGTTTTTTCAATGTTTCATCGGTATAGGGTTTCAGCCATTCCGCGTAACCAAACCGGGATTGGAAACAGGCGATGTAATCATTTTTGTCCAGGTTTAGTTTTTCTGCGACCAGGCGAGTGGTTTTAATACAAAAGCAATAGTAAGGATCACCTAAATCCAGATTGCGTTTGGGTGTGCCGTGATAAGAAAAAATAATTTTTTGCGGCTTGCCATTTTTTTCAATGTGTTCGCGTACTGAATTGGCAAGTGCCTCTACGTATAAGGGGGAATCACAATAATTATTGATAAAATGCAATTCCGGCACCCAGCGCCATGTTTTCAATTCATTGGACACTGCATCAAAGGTAGAGCCGGTTGTCGGCCCTGCATACTGCGGATACAACGGCAACACAATAATTTTGCGCACGCCTTCGGCTTGCAATTCACGCAATGCACTGGCGATGGATGGAGTGCCGTAGCGCATTCCCAGCTTTACGCTGTAGGCATCACCCAGCTGTTGCTGAATCGCAGCTTGTTGTTGTTTACTGATAGTTAATAGTGGCGAACCTTCGCTGGTCCAAATACCTTGGTACAACGCTGCCGATTTTTTCGGGCGAGTGCGCAAAATAATTCCGTGTAATACCAGTTTCCATACGATCTTTGGAATTTCGATGACGCGCGAATCGGATAAAAATTCTGCCAGATAGCGGCGTAATGCCGGTGCTGTGGGTGCATCCGGTGTGCCGAGGTTGGCGAGCAAAACGCCGATACGTGGAGTGGGTCGATTCGCCGCATGAAATACCGGGTCTATGTCGTAATTCAATGCAGTGAAACGGTTCATGAAAGGCTCCGGTGTTTAAAGTATCAACGATGTCATCAGGCGGCCAAGTATATCCGCAATCCGTGTTGATGGCCGCTGGAAATAATTATTTTACGATTAGGCAGGACCGCGAATTCAGGGGTTTAGAAAGTCGCCAGACGCGATGAGTGACAAGTGATCCGTTGGCAATTGATACACGTACGTCCAGGCGGTGAAAATCACACCATCATCACCCGCTACTTGAACACGACGCCGGTGGTATTCCTGCCCCGGTTGCGGGGGATGCGAACATTCTTCATAAGCATCCAGCCGAAGCAGTTGTTGCGGGTCGTCCAGGCGATAAATTTCACCGATAACCCAAGTGGGATTCTGTCCCTCAAGTGTTAATGCCGGGTAATAACTTACCTGGTACAGTTTGCCTGATATTTTTCCCGCACCGATAAATACTGCATCGCGCAAATATTTTGCATGAGCGCCTGTGGTACAGGTGCGTCGCAGGGTACCGTAGACAAATAATAAATCTGAATTCATAACATGCACAAAAAAATTCCCGCCGGGCGGGAATTTTTATTTTCTAGATTATTGTGGAGACAATTGCAATATTTTTGCTTTGCTTTCATCGGTTACTAAATAAAGTAAACCATCCGGTCCTTGAATAACGGAGCGATAGCGCTGCCCCAGTTCATTTTTCAGCAGCCGTTCTTCTTTGATAATTTTATTGCCCTCTACTACCAGGCGAACCAGTGTTTGCTCTTTCAAACTGGCGAGCAAAATATTATTTTTCCAGTGGGAAAATTGGTTGCCGGTATAAAAAATAAATCCTGCGGTGGCAATGGATGGAACCCATTTGTAAACGGGTTGTTCCATACCTTGTTTATGGGTGCCTTCCCCAATTTTTCCGCCGCCATAATTTTCACCATAGGTAATCACTGGCCAGCCGTAATTTTTACCGGCTTCATCAATATTTAATTCGTCTCCACCTTGCGGGCCGTGTTCGCCGGTCCACAACTTCCTGGTTTGTGGGTGTATGGCGGCACCTTGTACGTTGCGATGTCCATAAGACCAAATTTCTGGCAGTGCGCCGGGAGTTTTAACGAAAGGATTGTCGGCAGGTACTGAACCATCGGCATTAATACGTACCACTTTACCTTGATGGTTATCCAGGGTTTGTGATTTATCTTTTTCGCTGTAGCGTTCGCCCAGGGTAACGAACAGGGTTCCATCGTCGCCCCATACCAACCGGGAACCGTAGTGATTGTTGGAGTCCACTTTGGGTTGCTGGCTAAATATCCGCGTCACTTTTTCCAGTTGATTACCGTTAAGAATTGCATGACTCACGGCGGTGCTGTTTCTGCCTTTTTCACCCGGCTCCGAGTAACTGAAATAGATTTTTTTACTACTGGCAAAATCTGGTGCTAGCACAACATCAAGCAAACCGGCCTGGCCTTGATTATAAATTTTGGGCAGGCCCTGTAAGGGTTCGCCAACTTTTCCAGCGGCAGTCACTATACGCATGCGACCCGGTTTTTCGGTGATCAACATGTTGCCATCAGGCAGGAAGGCGAGACTCCAGATGTTCTCCAATCCTTCTGCAATGGTGGTAACACGAATTTTCCCCGTTTCAGTTTGAATATCCAATGGTTTGGCCTGGGCCATGGGAAATGCGAGGGCAAAACATAAGGTGGCACCCAGCAGTGAATATCTCATTGTTAAACTCCAATCAGTTAAAAATAATCCTGGTCGGGATGTGCTTTTTGCCAGGTGTGCCCAGCCGGGAGCGGCTGGTTTTCGTTATGCGGGCAGGTTAACAAGCCTGCTTGTGGCAGGCAATTCAAGGAGTGTTAAGCGATGCGGGGATCATGAACAAAGCGGTTTATTGTTTGGCCGCATCTGCGCATTCTTTATGGCGATGACAATTTACAAAATGATCATTTACCATTCCACAGGCCTGCATATAGGCATAGCAAATGGTGGTTCCAACAAAATTGAACCCTTTTTTCTTTAGCGCTTTGCTCATCGCATCGGATTCCGGCGTGCTGGCAACAGCATCCTGCATGTTACGCAATTTATTCTGAATCGGCTGGTGGTTAACAAAGCTCCATACGAAATCACTGAAGCTTTCACCATTTTTCTTCATGGCCAAAAATGCTTTTGCATTTTTAATGGCACTTTCGATTTTTAAACGGTTGCGGATGATGCCTTCGTTTTGCATTAATTTTTCAATTTTTGCCGGCGTATAACGTGCAATTTTTTCGGGATCGAAATTATCAAATGCGTTGCGATAATTTTCGCGCTTGCGTAATACCGTGATCCATGACAAACCTGCTTGTGCGCCTTCCAGTAGCAGGAATTCAAACAGCTTGCGCTCATCGTATAAGGGAATCCCCCATTCGTTATCGTGATAATCACAATATAAAGTGTCGTCACCACACCAGCTGCAACGGTTTTTGTTAACAAGTGTCATGCTAATTCCTTATCAGGCGAATTCGGCTTCGGTGATGACGGGTTCTTTCTCACAACGTTCTTTCATTAAATTCAAAAAATGTTTAAGGCTTTTTTGATCATGAGTTGTAAAGCTGTGTTCAGTGAGTTCTGTTGCCTGGATGCGGTCCAGACGGAAGGTTCGGTAATCATTGCGCAATTGGCACCAGGCCACTAATGTCCAGACTTTGCCCCAGAAAATCAAACCGAGTGGCTCAATGGTACGCGAACTGTGTTCTTCATCTGCACGCACGTAATCAATGATTACGCAGCGGTGCAAGCGAATGGCTTCGCGCATGGGTTGGCTGTGTGCGGTGTAATACTTTTGCACCTCTTCCATATTGGGAACCAGCAACGGCAAGGTTTCATCGCTGTGGCGTAGATGGTCAGGTAAAACGGCGAGGATTTTCTGAATCGCCTGGTTGGCATGGATGGCCATATCTGTATCGCCCCAACTGCTCACCATTCGCGCACCCAGCAATAAGGCTTCAACTTCCTCGCGATCAAACATGAGTGGCGGCAATTGGTAGCGATGGGACAGGCGGTAACCAACCCCCGCTTCACCTTCAATGGGTACACCGGACAAGCTTAGCGATTGAATGTCACGGTAAATTGTGCGCTCGGAAACCCGCAAATGATCACTGAGTTGTTTGGCGGTAAGTACGGTACGCCGGTTGCGCAGTAGGGTGGTGAGTTGGAAAAGGCGTTCAGCGCGATGCATAGTGACTCCTTTAGCGGGCTGGTTGCAGGCATGCTAAGTCGTTTAACTGACAGTTTATGGCAGGATGAGTGTAGGCGAAGATTTTTTTTGGCGCATCCTTTTGCATGCGACTGGCTGGCGCCGTAATTTGTGGCGTAAATTAACCACTCACTGCGAAAATACCGTGCTGGAAGGTGCCGCTGTGCTACCTTTAGTGGACGTTGTATCCGCACCTCCTATGCGATTGACCCGAACAAGGCGAGTTTATGCAGATTTTTTATCCCGAGATAAAACCCTACCAGCGCCACGAAATTGCCGTCGAACCTCCCCACGAATTGTATGTAGATGAATCAGGAAACCCGAACGGGATTCCGGTTTTATTTGTGCATGGCGGGCCAGGTGCTGGCTGCGGTAAGTATGATCGCCGTTTTTTTGACCCCGAGGTCTATCGCATTATTTTGTTTGATCAACGCGGTGCCGGGCGATCACGTCCCCATGCTGAATTGGAAAACAACACCACCCAAAAGCTGGTGGAGGATATGGAAGTTATCCGCACAACCCTGGGAATTGATCAATGGGTTTTATTTGGTGGTTCATGGGGGTCAACGTTAAGCCTTGTGTACGCACAAACATACCCCGAGCGGATATTGGGATTGATTTTGCGCGGCATATTCCTTTGCCGTCGCGAGGATTTGCAGTGGTTTTATCAGGAAGGGGCAAGCCGTTTATTCCCGGATTATTGGGAAGATTTTGTGGGGCAAATCCCTGAAGCCGAGCGTGGCGATATGATTGGAGCCTACTATCGCCAGTTGATTGGTGAGAACCAAATCCAGCAGATGTCTGCAGCAAAAACCTGGGCCGGCTGGGAGGGGCGAACCGCAACCCTCAAACCCTGCCAGGATGTGGTGGATTCCTTCACCGAGCCCCATCGCGCCCTGTCGCTTGCGCGTATAGAAGCGCATTATTTTGTTAACAATGTGTTCCTGGAGCCTGACCAGATTCTGCGCAATGCGCATAAACTGGCTGGTATTCCCGGTGTAATAGTGCATGGTCGTTACGATGTGATTTGCCCACTCGACAACGCCTATGCCCTGCACAAAGCCTGGCCTGATTCTGAACTGCAAATTATTCGGGAGGCTGGCCATGCCTCGCGCGAACCGGGTATCGTTGATGCATTAATTCGTGCGACGGATGACCTCGCTAAAAAGTTGTTACACACCGGCGACCAATTGGCCTGACGTTGCGCTGATTTCCCACAAAAAAACGGAGCACCTGGCTCCGTTTTTTTTCCCATTTTTTTGTTTATGGCTTTTTTATTTCGGTGGTATGATCCTGCGGAACCGGAGTCCAGGCTTCCCTCCCCTCTGATAATCCGGAAATGATGCGGTCTAATAACAACCACCGCATTTGGCTGAATTAGAAATCTAATAAGTGGTACAGCCTGACAGGAGCTCCTGCTATGTACGAGGTTATTTTTAATACCCATGATGTAGTGCTGTTAATGACAGCCTACCAGTGCATTTTGTTTGCGCTCCTGCTACTCACCATCAAGCGTGAACATTACATCCGCAATGTGTTCCTGGCATTTTTTCTCTTGCAACAAGCGGCAATTCCTCTGGATATTCTGATTAGTTTCGGGGCCGAGTTCCGTCATATCGCGATCGAGTGGTCGCCCAATTTATTTTATGTATTTGGATTTGGATATTGGCTCGAAGGTCCGTTGTTGTTGTGGTACACCCGCTCGCTCATTTACAAGGATTACCGTTTGAAACTCACCGATGCGATGTACTTGTTGCCATTTATTTTGTATGTGGGTTATCAATTAGTGTTTTACTACAGCCTGGATGTTGGCGATAAAAAAGTGATCCAGGAAGAATACGATCTGACGGTTGCGCCACAAATCATGAATTACGTAACGCTTTTCCGCGAAGTGTTTCGTGTCGCATTAGGCGTAATGTGCCTGATTGAAATCAAACGTTATACCCAACACATTCGCACCAATTTTTCGGATATCGATAAAATCGATTTAACCTGGTTAAAAATCCTGGTGATTGGATTTTTGGTGATCCGCTTTTGGGCTGTGTTGGTCGCTGGCATGATTATTCTTGCGATTGGTTTTGGTATCAGTACCGATTTTGAAACCATGGGATTGTTGGGCAATTACACCACTTTCCTGTTGGTCAGCGTGCTGATCTTTTTCGGGTTGGGACACTCCAGTGTGTTTGAAGGATTGGAGCAAAAACAACACAGCGAGCCAGAGCCGGTTAAAGATGAGCAGGAACCGGAACTGCAAAAAGATAAAATCAGGCCCGAATTGATTGAACAAATCAGTCACTATATGACGACGGAAAAACCTTATTTAACGCCGGCATTGACCCTGGAAAAATTGGCGAGCCAATTAAGAATCCAGCCGCGGTTACTTTCCAATGTCATCAATCGACACTTCGATTGTAATTTTTTTGAATTTATCAATTCCTATCGTGTAGAAGAAGCCAAACGTATGCTGGCGGATAATAGCTACGCCGATAAAACCATGCTCGACATCATGCTGGATGTGGGGTTTAACAGTAAGGCCACATTCAACACTTTATTTAAAAAGAAAGCGGGCATGACTCCCAGTGAATACCGTAAAACAGTTCACGCAGTTGCCCGCTAATGACCAGCAGGATTTTCAATGTTAGGTTTAATACAGCGCGTTAAACGCGCTTCCGTTAGTGTAAATAATGAAATTGTAGGCGAGATCGAACAGGGAATATTGCTGCTGTTGGGCATCCAGAAAACAGATTCAACAGAGAGTGCCGATAAACTCATCGACAAGATGCTTGCTTACCGTATTTTTGCGGATGCTGATAACAAGATGAATTGCAGCGTGCAGCAAATTGATGGCGGTGTATTGGTGGTATCGCAATTTACATTGGCTGCCGATACCAAAAAAGGTTTGCGCCCCGGTTTTTCGTCCGCCGCACCACCCGCACAAGCGCAAGAGTTATACGATTATTTTGTGGCGCAGTTACGCACAAAACATAAAACAGTTGCTACCGGAATTTTTGCAGCCGATATGCAAGTGAGCCTGGTGAACGATGGGCCGGTAACGTTTATGCTGGAAATGGAATAGCGGTATATAGCCGTGGCCAAATAATTTTTTTATAAAAAATTAACATGAGGTAGCGGTAGCTATGCAAACAGGATTCGCCAGTTCAATGGAAGAAATTGCTCGTTGTTATCCGGTTATGGCGGAGTTGCGGCCGCACCTTACCCTGGATGATTTTATGGGGCTGGTAGCGCGCATGCAGAAGAACCATGGTTATCAAA
>DATJLF010000085.1:0-21338 GCA_035490715.1 Cellvibrio sp. | reverse complement strand
AAGGTTACCCCCCCCCCGCTATCAACGAACTCAACCTTACCTAAACATTTAAACGCCATTATTTATATTTTTAAAAAAGTTATATCTTTAGCAGGGGATCAAGCGATGAGCACATCATTAACTCACCGTAAAAAACACACAACCAGCACTCCATTGGTGCAAAAACATATCGATTGGGCCTTAAAACAACAGGCAAATCCTGAACGGCGTCGTAAACGCATGATCCAGCAAATTCGCACGCCCAATTGACAGGCCCAATCACTAAAATAGCCAGAAGTTTTAACCCTTCGGCTATCCTTTTGACGCGTAAACGGGAATAATACGCACCCTTTCAAAAGTGCGGCAGGCGGGCTTTTTGGCCCTGTCACCAAGAACTGCACCACAGGTTAGATATCGGTCAATCACTGCACCCGGAACGTTGGGGCAGTACTGCGGAGGCAATTGGCCGCTGGAATCTGTCCCTTGCAATGTTCTCGTGGGTAGGACATCAACCACAACGATAGGCTATTACTACTATGAAACCACTTTCCGATATAGGCTTGGTTGGCTTGGCAGTGATGGGGGAAAACCTCATCCTCAATATGGCGAGCAAAGGCTATACAGTTACCGCATACAACCGCTCCGTAGAAAAAGTAGATGCCTTCATCGAAGGCCGTGCCAAGGGTAAAACCATTCGTGGCGCGCGCTCTATTGAAGAATTAGTCGCTTCACTGGCCAAGCCACGCAAAATCATGCTGATGGTAAAAGCCGGTAAAGCGGTAGACGATTTTATTGAACAACTGATTCCTCACCTGGAAGCCGGCGACATCATCATCGACGGTGGCAATACTCATTTCCCTGATACCGACCGCCGTACCGCGTACCTTGCCAGCAAAGGTTTGCGTTTCATCGGTACCGGTGTTTCCGGTGGTGAAGAAGGCGCCTTGACCGGCCCATCCATCATGCCCGGCGGCTCACCGGAAGCCTGGCCTTACGTTAAAGAAATTTTCCAAAGTATCTCCGCTAAAGTTGACGATGGCAGCCCATGCTGCGATTGGGTTGGCGAGAACGGTGCGGGTCACTTTGTGAAAATGGTTCACAACGGCATCGAATACGGCGATATGCAATTAATTTGCGAAGCCTACCAATTGCTCAAAGAAGTTGTTGGCCTGACCGCTGACGAAATGCACGAAGTATTTGCCGAGTGGAACAAAGGCGAACTCGATTCTTACCTGATCGAAATCACCCGCGACATCCTCGCGTACAAAGATACCGATGGCGAACCACTGGTTGAAAAAATCCTCGACACCGCTGGTCAAAAAGGCACTGGCAAGTGGACTGGCGTAATCGCATTGGATTTGGGTGTACCTCTCACCCTGATTTCTGAAGCGGTATTCGCACGTTGCTTGTCATCACAAAAAGCAGAGCGTGTTGAAGCAGCAAAAGTGATCAAAGGCCCTGCGGTGAATTTCACCGGCGACAAAAAAGCGTTCATCGACGATTTGCGCAACGCAGTATTCGCTTCAAAAATTATTTCCTACGCACAAGGTTATTTGTTGATGCGTGAAGCAGCGAAAGAATACGGCTGGAACCTGAACTACGGCGGCATCGCATTGATGTGGCGCGGTGGCTGTATCATCCGCTCATCATTTCTCGGCAATATCAAAGAAGCATTCGACAAGAATCCTGAATTGAAAAACCTGCTGCTGGATGATTACTTCGCAAAAACCGTTGATGCAGCCCAAGCTGGCTGGCGTCGTGTTGCTGCTGCTGCGATCGTGAACGGCATTCCTGCCCCAACCATCACCTCAGCACTGACTTACTTCGACGGCTACCGCACTGCCCGCCTGCCAGCAAACCTGCTGCAAGCACAACGCGACTACTTCGGTGCGCACACTTACGAGCGCACCGACAAACCACGCGGTGAATTCTTCCACACCAACTGGACTGGTCGCGGCGGCAACACTTCATCGAGTACTTACAACGTTTAAGTTTTTAAACGCGGTGTGAAAAAATAAAAACCCGAATCAGAAATGGTTCGGGTTTTTTGTTGGTCGATAAAACAACCTTTTCGCAACGGAAAATAAAATGCCGCCAGAAAGCCAAAACCTTAGGAACGAGCTAGCATTTCATTACTACACTGACGCAACAGATTTTTTAGCAAGATTCGATTTTCTTATCGAAGAATATTCAAAAACCATGAGATTCAAATGCTTTGTTGATCTACTTATGGGGTTTGAATGTATATTGAAATCTCATATATTTTTATCTAGCACGAAAGAAAGCATGGTTGAAATATATAAAAATGATATTCGAAAAAGTGGTCATAAATTATCAAATCTCGCAGACGAGGCAAAATTTCTATCTCCTGATATTTATCAGAGAATAAAAGTAGAACTTGGGCAATATGATATTTTAATCAGATATTCAATAGACGGATATGCGAACTTCATCCCCTCATATCTTTTATCAAAAGACAACAAATTTAACTTTTCAAACACACTTACGAATACAACATGGCTTACTGAAAAAAGAAACCTTCTTGAAGGTATGATAAACAGCACATCCATCGAATTCCAAAGGGAATGGAGCATGGATTTTCCTGAGCTGGTAGCAGACGAACAAGAGCTTATGGAGTTTTTTGAAAGTGTAAAAATTATCAAATAAGACCTGAGACGTAGGTTGCCGGTGAGGAACGAACCGCAACATTCGCCACCGCAAAGGGCACATTGTTTTATTAAAGTGAATAACTTAAAGAACTACGAATGAAGTATCGGTGATTGCGAAAACATGGTCATGTTGCGGTTCGTTCCCTACCAGCAACCTACAAAAGCGGCCAATCGGCCGCTCTATTTCACTCCACCAAACCGTCACTCAACTTCCTCATCTGTAACATCACCTCCGCCAACCCAGCAATAGCCATGGGCGGTATTTCTATTGACTCATTGATATTGCAAAACAAAACATACAGCAAAGAAATCTGTTCTCGTAATCGACAGAAATTTTCTTCGCTCAAACTTTTCTGTGGAGAGTTGCCAATGGATTCCAAACACTTTCCATCTGGATCAAGAATTTTAATGTAGGTTTTTTGGTAGAAAGAATATTGGGAAGGGTTTAACTGAATAATGCGGGAATGTTCAGAGTCGAACGCAAGATGATCGATATTATCCATAATAAATTCCAAAGTCTTGATTGCAAAACCCGCCCCATGAGGTTGCAATTCATGGGGGCGGACTGGACAAGGTTGCAACCACCGGCCGAGACCAACACTGGCCCGCCCGAGTGTGGCCTCGTCCAGCCATCATAACAACAAACAAAGCTGCGCCGAGGATACCAACCGATGCTGTAGGACGATCTCAGAAACCGGGTGTTGCAATCCCGATAGAGGATTTACGCAGCGCATGCAGAGCAAAAAAAGAACTCGTACCTGTCAATCAATGGATTTTCGTTGTACATTTGGCGACCGAGAGAATGGTGAAATCTACCATTCGAAGAAACGTTCCTAACGGCATATACAATGGATAATCAAGGAGATAAATGTGAAGCCAGATGAATTGTATTGGGATTTTTATGACGACCCGCTAGAGCTTAAGTACGCACTGAAAAGCATCATCAACGATGAAGATGTTATCAATGAAGCACTTAAGAATTATTTTCTCGGCAAAGAGCAAGATATGGTTTATGCGGAGCAAATACATGCGAAGGGAGGTACTTTTTTATCAGTTGATAAAATTATAAGCACCAACATTAAGAAAAGAGCATCTGCAAGACCAGGCTTCAATAACAAATTAAGAAAAGCATTAATAAAATCGCAAGGCCTCCCAGATAAAAAATATAATTACCACGCGCATCACATTGTTGCCAAAAACTGTAAGCGTTCACGAAAAGCTGCACAAGTACTGCAAGCATTAGGGATAGATTTGGATGATCCAGCTAATGGAGTATTTCTACCGGCCAATGAAATAACCAAACAGAACGGTGCTTTAAAAAGCGCCTATATCCACAATCCAATTCATACAAAACCCTACTATGCAAATGTAAATTTTCAAATTACACAAGCATATGAGCAAGACGCCAACAAAGAAGACATGAAAAAATTATTAAAAGATATTGCCAATGATATAAAACGAGGCACATATCCAATCTATTATTACATACCAGGCGCAGAGAGATTTTAAGATTATGATATATCTACTTTCCGTTATACCCGAAGGATTCAAAGAGTTGGATCTACCAGACGGCCAAAGCTACATAGATTTTAATTGCATGCGCTGGAATGGAGAATCAAAGCTTAATCAGTGGAAATCACCAAATGTTGTATGGGTTGAAGATGAATTCACCTCGCCTAATGACGAAGCAGGTGATTTCACAAAATTTTCCGGCGGAGCAATCGCATTATCCGAAAAAGCTTATCAAGTACTAAAGCCAATTTTCGGTACGCAAGCCGAATTTCTTCCGGTGAATAAAGGAAATGAACAATGGTACTTGTTGAACGTGCTCAATGTGCAAAATTTGATGGACACAGCCCGTTCGAAATTCAAAATTTATGAGGATGGTCATATTGGCCCTTGCACTCACGCCTATATAAATTCTCCCAAAAGCAACAACGTTGGAATTTTTTTGGTGAAGGGATATTTCCCAAATATCTTTATCAGCAGTAATGTTAAAGATGAAATTGAAAAAGCTGGCTTATCGGGAAGCCTGATTCGTCAATATATTAACCCCTGATTAAAGATATAAGTTTAGCCATACAATCAAATATAGCTCTGGAACAAGGAGTTATCGTGATCATTAATGAAGCCGATATGAATGCTTAATTACTCCGACTCAGACCTACCTGCAAAAGACATTGCCATCTTCTACGCAAAGAAAATTAATAGCCAAATTGCAGAAGAGTTTTTCAGCGGCAAAAGATCTCTGGCTAGCGCAGAAGAGGCGATGGAAGTAGCCAACGCATTCTGGAAAATCACTGAACTCGCCAGCAATGACCACCTGAACAATATATCAATATTAAATGACGTAGATTTAGAGTTTTGGATGCACAAGCTATTCAACAAAATCTACGGTTACTACGAAAGAAATGGATTTAAAGATCAATGGAAAATTGCTGAAGAAAAATCTATTTAGTCAACAAGCGAAAGGAACACCATGAACACCACCTGGCTTTACGAAACAACCTTAACCGGAAAACTCGTCACCCTTGTTCCATTAAAACGCGAACATTCCAATTCACTGCTCGAAGCATCCAGCGATGGCGAATTGTGGAACCTGTGGTATACATCCGCTCCCAGCAGTAAAACAATTGATGCCTACCTTGATAAAGCATTCAGTGATCAGGAGGCTGGTGCAGCGTTGCTTTTTGCGGTTGTTGATAATGCCACGCAAAAAATTATCGGCACCACGCGCTATTGCAATGCGGACAACCTGAATCACCGTGTAGAAATTGGTTATACCTGGTACGCCAAGTCATACCAGAGAACCGGTGTAAATACCGAGTGCAAATATTTATTGCTCACTCACGCATTTGAAACTCTCAACGCAATCGCTGTCGAGTTTCGCACCCACTGGCACAACCAGGCTTCACGTACGGCAATTGCGCGACTTGGTGCAAAGCAGGATGGTATTTTGCGCAATCATCAGAAAAATGCGGAAGGAATATACAGGGACACCGTCGTGTTTTCGATCATCGACCAGGAATGGCTAACCGTGAAGAAAAATCTCGAATATAAAATTCGTTTTGGTAAAAGCTGAAGAGAAATTAATAAACAGGGATAACCAATATTTTTTACAAAAATGAACATCCCCATGAAATACATGGGGATGTGATTACATTTAGTACCCGCAGCACAACAAACCTTGTGGTTGTGCAGTGACTGGATTAATGCTAACCCCTACCAACGTTTGATTGAGACCACACTCGTTTTTAGGCGTGCCCGCATCCCAATCACCGGTCACCTCGCGAGTTACAGTAACACCGTTAACCACACTCGTGACCTTTACACCGTTACGCGAATCGGTATTGCCGAATGCGAGATAGCTACAGCTTTTATCTAAATTTACGGTAGACCGTGCACACAACACATTATGAAAACGGTTATTGCCATGATGCTGCATTACATTCTGGCTTACCCCTGCGACATATTCATTTAACCCACACTCAAGCTTGTAATTTCCCAACGACCAATCACCTGCACGTGAATGGCGACGCTGATCAGAACCTGCATCCGTTGTCAGTATTGCCCGGCGCTCCCCCGTGTAAATTGCACCGCGCTTACACACCGCCCTGGTTGCATATTTGTCATTCATGTTGCGACTTATCGCACTAATGCCTTCGTTATTTGCACAGGTTGCTTTTCCGTACAGATAATCCCAATCCACACCTTTATCGCGAGTGGTTGAGGTATCGCGGAAATTAACGGGCCAATGCCCCATTAGTCCGCAATTATCTTTTGGTAATATTTGCGGATATATTCTTCCTGCCTCATCGCGTCCTCTGTTCCAAACAATCCAACCAGTTTCATCATCCGGTTTATTGGGTGCTTTCCATGCAACCCATCCAAATCCCTTCGCATAGTAATGCGCTTCCTCCAAGTGGGAGATACGAATGGTTTCAGCAGAGCCTATTTCGCCACCCCAATCTTTATGACCAATGTAAGTTAATTTTTTGTCGTAAGAGGCCGAATAGGTAAATGGCGTAGCATCGTTATACACGCAACCAAGCGAACCTGATCGCTCGATGTGGTTGTAACCTGCAATGGTCGCCGATGAAATAATTCGCTCACCGGTGTTTTGCCCTGTCATTTTTGCCCAACGCAAATTACCGTATGGGTACGCATCATAAGCGTCGTTGCCACCACCATCCGCTGCAGGCCAACTCGTATCGCGTTCAAGCGCAATAAAATTGTCGTACATTCCGTAGCGCTCGAATTTATTGCCGCTGCCATCGAGTTTTGTATACCAAATACGGAACCGACCGTCAGGTGAGGAACTATTTTCGTAATACGAAACAAAACCGTATGAATGCCCATCCTGTTTTGCGTGAAATGTTTTATAGGGGGAGGTATTCTTGAAATAATCGATTGGATTAACAGCGGCATGAACGTTCAGTGAAACAATTAACGCTACGCAGAGCGTGACGCAATACGACAACTGTTTTTTCATTAAAGTACTCCTTACTTTAGGTTTTTGATTACAGCTGATGATGTGATGCCAGAAGCAGCACATGAAAATTGTCACGTTTTTATCATGAGTGAGCCAGTGGAATTTCTCCCAGCAAGTTGTGCGACATCATCCATTTGTAATAGACAGAAAAAATTTGGGCGACAAAATGTAGTTAAACTACTTATTTAAAGAGTATATAAATTTCAAAGGAAAAAATTATAAATCTGTCGAAATCAATCCTAGGGATTCGACTAGAACGCAACCCACAACCAAACACAGGAGATGTTTATGTCCACCGAAAAAGTAAAAGGTCCCGCATCCTATTTTCCTTCAATCGAAAGCAAATACGGTAAGCCGGTCGAGCATTGGTTTACGTTGCTCGCTGCACAAAAAAAACTGAAGCATATGGAGATGGTGAGCTGGCTTAAAAGCGTGCATGGGTTGGGGCATGGTCATGCCAATGCGCTGGTTGCTTACTTTCGGGATAAGGAAAAAATCTAGCCGGCCGGTGCGACAACAGTCAGGCACCGACAAAAGCTGTAGTTCTCCACCTGCATTTGGAGGAAAAAGCACAGCAAACAGTGCGTTTGATTCAATATCACCAATCAATTTTTTACTGATCAAAAGGCCGGATAGTTGTGTCCGGCCTTTCTGTTTGGCGCATCGGTTTATAACGTGCGAAATTCCAAAGCCCTGCTATAAATAGTCTGGTTAAGTTAAAAAGTTATCGATAACAGCGTCACCGTTATTGGCTCATCCATCCTCACTTTTGCCACGCAACGATGATTAAACTATTGCGCTCCACGACCGACCTCCGGCTAACCAGCGCGCGCTTCGCGTGCGCCTTTTCCCTGTTCTCGCTTGTGATTTGCCTGTCCTGCATGCTCGGTAGTTATGCATCACCCGTCCTGGCCGACGCACCCCATTACCCGACGAAAATTAATTTCCGCAATATCATGGAAAAACAAGATATTGCATTAGGAGAAGTAGAAGCGATTGAGCAAGATCATCAGGGGTTTATTTGGTTGGGTGGACGCAATGCATTATTACGTTACGACGGTGTCGAGTTCTTACCGATTTCCATCGCTAACCCGGAGGATTTCACGCCGACCAAACCCGTTACCCAAGTGCTGGAATTAATGGAGGATAAAGATCGCAATTTATGGGCCGCCACCCGCAACGGACTATTTAAATACGAACGCGAACGCGAGGTGATGCTGCCAATCGTAAACCAAAAGGGCGAACCTATTTTTCGTGAGGCCATCTACGCTTTAGCGCTGACTCCCGGCGGCGAACTGCTGATTGGCTCGGGAGGCGGGCTGTACTTCCTGAATGCCAACACATTAGATGTGAAGCTCATCAAGCATCAGCCCGATAATCCTGAAAGTTTGCCGGCCAGTATCATCAGCGACCTTTATATGGATAAAAACAACATCCTTTGGATCGGCACTGAAGAAGGCATCGTGAAGCTGGACATTACCAGCATGGATATAACACTTTTGCTCCCCGATCCGGCCAACGCAAAATCAACGGCCAGCAACAGTATTAAAACCATGGCGGTGGACCACAAAGGGTTTCTCTGGGCAGGAAGTGATAACGGAATTTATCGCATTAACACCAGCACCGGTGTTATCCAAATCTACCGCAATGATCCGGCAGATCCATTCAGCATTCCCGACAATATTACTCGCCAGATTCTGGTAGACCAGTACGGGTGGGTTTGGACAGGAAGCGATGGCGCGGGTATCGCACTTTACGATGAAGAGAATGATCGCTTCCTTCGCTTTTCCAATCAGACCGGCGAAAAAGGAACCTTAAGCAGCAACACTATACGGCGCATTTTTGAAGATAACATTGGTGATCTCTGGGTCGGCACTTATCCATCGGGAGTCAATGTCTATGATCGCTCAACCTCTGCCATTCGGCATTACGCGATCAGTGCAGACCCCACGCGAGGTTTACCCGGCGAGAACGTGGAAGCCATTGAACAAAACAAAGATGGAACCCTGTGGATTGGTGCCAATGGTGTGACGCTGTTTGATCCAACCACTGAAATCTTCACCCATTATCCTCATACCGATGGCAGTGACTCCCGATCCGACTCATCATCGTTCCTGAATGGCGTGGTGGATTCCGACGGCGATATCTGGTTTGGCTCCTGGTCCCACGGCGTGCTTCGCTATAACCCGCAAAAAGATCGTTTTGATGAACTACCCGCCGACACAACCCTGACCAAGCGCGGTGAAAAAACCAGTACATTGCTAAACGACAAGATGATCTGGAGCGTCTACGAGGATAGGCAGAAAAATCTCTGGATTTCCACGCACTACAACGGGCTTACCAAATTCGATAAAAAAACCGGTCTCTACACTTTTTATCCGCACGACAACACGAAATCCGATACGGTTTCCAGTTCACTGGTTTGGGTAACTTATGAAGACACCGCCGGGCGATTTTGGGTCGGCAGCGCCTATGGGCTCAACCTGATGGACCGCGAAAAAGGGACGTTCAAGCGCTACATATCCACGACCGATGCGCCAGGTAACCTCGCAAACAATTCCATCCTCTCCATCTTTGAAGATAAAAAGGGCCGCGTGTGGTTCGGAAGCGACGGTGGCTTGCACCTCTATCATCCGGACACCGACAAGTTCACTGTTTATGACACAAAGGATGGTTTCTCCGACCCAGGAATACGTTCAATTACCGAAGACCAGAGTGGAAACCTTTGGTTGGGCACTAACAACGGCATTGTTATGTTCAACCCCGACACCAGGCTTGTGCGCAATTACACCCGATACAACGGGGATTTAATTGGCGGCGCAGCAACAGGCGCATCCATAACCACTGACGCGGGTGAAATCGCCATAGGAACACGCTCGGGGCTTTACTTTATCGATGCCAACAAACTGCTCATCAACGAAAAAGCACCACCAGTGGTGTTAACCGATTTTCGAATTTTCACGGAAAAAGTGCCGGTAAACGGTGACGAAAAAATCCTTACCAAGGTGATTACCCAAACGGAAAAAATCACGCTTGATTACACCAAATCAATGATTTCATTTGGCTTTGCGGCGTTGAATTTTCGCGATTCGGATAAAAACCAATATTCCTACAAACTGGAAGGCTTCGATGACCAATGGCGCCAGGTGGGTAACCAGCGCACCGCGTTGTATACCAACCTGCCCGCCGGAAAATTCACCTTTAGGGTAAGGGCGAGCAATAACGATGGAGTCTGGAATGAGCAGGGGCAAAGCATCCAACTGGTTGTGTTGCCTCCGCCGTGGAAAACCTGGTGGGCTTACAGTATTTACGCTGCACTGATTATCGGCATGCTGTTGTTATTTGTGCGCAACCAACACCAGAAAGTAGTCAAAGCCAATAACATCAGCCGTGAATTGGAACATAAGGTTGCCGAACGCACCGCAGAATTGCGTAATAAAAATGAAGAGCTGCAAGGTGCCTATGCGCAACTGGAAGCCATCAGTTTGTCAGACCCGTTAACCGGATTGAGCAACCGCCGTTACTTGCAAAAATTAATGCCGATGGATACCGCCAAAGTACAACGCGAATACAATGCGAAATTTTCAAAAGAGCCACGCAAAAAACCAACCCCGGATCTCACCTTTTTTATTCTGGATGTGGATCACTTTAAATCAGTTAATGATGTTTACGGCCACAACGCAGGCGACCAATTGCTGATCCAGCTTTCAGAATTGCTGACGCACGTTTGCCGTGAATCGGATTGTGTAGTGCGTTGGGGCGGAGAAGAATTTTTAGTGGTGAGCCGCTTTGCTGATCGCGATGATGCACCGCTGATGGCAGAACGTATTCGCAATGCCATCGCGCAACACACCTTCAAGTTGCCTGATGGTTCCGATTTGAAAAAAACCTGTTCCATCGGTTTTGCTTGTTTCCCATTTTTAAGGGAAGCTCCTGCAGCATTGACCTGGGAGCAGGTTGTTGATGTCGCCGACCACGCACTTTATGCCGCCAAAAAATCCGGCCGTAATCGCAGTGTCGGTCTCATAGCAAGCAGTACAACGGATCCGGTTTTATTACATCAGCAGATTGGGCGCAATTTAAAAGCAATGGTTGAAAACAACGAGCTTACCGTGCTTGCACAACAGAGCGACAACCTGGTGTGGAGTTAAACCGCAAGTTGAAGCGAATGAGAGCGTTTCATAAAAGTGTAAAAATGTTGGCAGCCAAATAAAGCTATGCTCAGTGCATTCAGAATTATGCAGGGTCGCCACTATGAGCACTCCGGAACATACGCCCCGTTCAGAGCCCTCCAGCTTACGCAGCGCAGAATTGCGCCGCGATTTAAAACAAAAAATTCCCGAATTGCTACAACTTGAACGTTTGATCCGTCACTACCCGCACCACTTGCTCGCCCGCAACGAATTAAGCCTGCGCCATGGGCAATTCGAGTTTCCGCTTTACTCCATCTCACTCGGTAACACAGATGCAAACGCACCAACATTACTGCTCACAGGAGGTATGCACGGCATTGAGCGCATTGGCAGCCAGGTATTAATTGCGTGGCTACAAACCCTGTTAGAGCGATTGAACTGGGATGCCGGTTTGCAATATCAACTCGCACACACGCAATTAATATTGATGCCCATTTTGAATCCGGTCGGGATGTATCTGAATACACGCAGCAATGGCAACGGTGTCGATCTCAATCGGAATGCCCCCGTCAACGCCGAAGGTAAAGTACCTTTGCTGGGGGGTGGGCACCGGTTAGGGAAATTTTTGCCATGGTATCGCGGGCGCAAAAACGCGGCGATGGAACCGGAAAATATTGCGCTGGAAAACATTATGCATACGCGCATATTGAACCGACCTTTTGCGTTGGCGGTAGATCTGCATTCAGGTTTTGGAATGCGTGACCAACTGTGGTTTCCCTACGCTTACCGCAAAAAACCGATTCAAAACATTGCCGAATATGTTGCACTGAAAATGTTATGGGAACGCACTTACCCTAACCACACCTATGTATTTGAACCGCAAGCGGTGCATTATTTATCGCACGGGGATTTGTGGGATTATTTTTATTTACAATCGCACAAAAAAAAGCAGGAACATTTTTTACCGCTCACCCTTGAACTTGGCTCCTGGGCCTGGATTAAAAAACGCCCGCGCCAGATTTTTAATATGGCCGGCCTATTCAACCCACAAATGCAACATCGCCATGCACGGGTATTACGCAGTCATTTATTGCTGCTGGATTTTATGTTGGCGGCCACACGTAATTACCAACACTGGCTGCCCGATGAAAAACAAACCGGGTTATTAAAACAAACGGCAAATAGTCTTTGGTTCACAAACCGGAATTAACAGCGGTCACCACTATGCACATTATTTTATTGCGCGGTCTTGCGCGCGAAGCGGCGCACTGGGCGCAGTTTCCGCACCACTTACAGCACGCACTGGGTAGCGAATGGAAAATTCATTGCATTGATTTCCCCGGTTGTGGCGTTCATTACCAACAACCCGCACTGGATTCAATTCACAGCATGACGGATTTTGCACGCACGCAAATTGCCGGGTTAAAAATTACCGAGCCTATTTATGTTGTCGGCATTTCAATGGGGGGTATGGTCGCATTGAATTGGGCGCAACAATTTCCTGCACAAATCGCGGGCGCTGCGTTAATTAATTCCAGCGCCGGTGACCATCCCTTGCATTGGCGATTACGACCACAATCCTGGCCCGCGATGATTGCCGCAATCCTCTTACCTATGCGTTTGCGCGAAGCATTGGTGTTACGCCATGTAAGTAACGACCACACTGATTTCGATGCACACCTGCAACATTGGATAAGCATCCAACAACAACGTCCGGTGTCCCGCTCTACCATTATTACCATGTTGGTTGCAGCCGCCCATTTTCGTCCACAATCCACGTGGATCACCAAAGGATTAATTGTTGCGAGTGAAGCTGACCGGTTTGTTTCCCATAAAGCCAGTATTGAACTTGCACAGCGTTTAGGTTGGCCGCTCACAATCCACCCCACAGCAGGACATGATATTCCCCTGGATGATGTGCAATGGCTCTGTGCGCAAGTAACGAATTGGATTCAACTACTTCCCAAATAACCAAAACACTACACAAAAACTGGTATTGGCTTCGTTATTGAAATTGTTTTAGCCTTAATCATCTGATAATTTTCCGGTTGGCTTTGGGAATCTCTCACGCTGTTGTGTATTTTCCCTCGGTCAATTGAAACGGAAACGGATCTACTTTCACTTTCATCAATAGTTATATATTGAAAGGAGCTAACATGAAAAAATTTCATATTGTAAAAACGTTGGGTCTGCTTGCGGGCCTTTTTATTTTTTCTTCTTCCAGCAACGCTGCATTGATAGACCATGGGGATTTTTTTACTGACACTAACACCAACACATCCTGGCTCGATTTAACGGTAACGTCGGGACAATCATTCGCTCAAATTAATGCTCGCCTGGATGTTGGTGGAGATTTACAGGGTTGGCAGTTTGCCAGCAAGCAGGATTACCGAAAACTTACCATGTTCGAGGATTATCTGGCTTTATATCCCGATGCGGACTCAATGCCGTACCCACCGGTTGAATTGGCAGCCGCACTCTCATTGTATTTTCTTAACACACCGCCGTTAGCAGAATTTATCAGCCCGGAATATTCCCCTGAGGCCATCTTCGGTTTTATCGGAATGCTGATGGATGACAACAATAACCCCTATTACGGTTATATCGCGAAATGGGAGTACGATTTATTTACCGAGATGAGGGCAACTCCTAATATAAACCGCGTCGATGGTGCGTTCCTGGTTAAAAAACACGTTCCGGAACCTTCATCAATCGCATTAGTGTTGCTGGGCCTAGCGGTTTTTTTCTTCCGTTATAAATCCGTAACTTAATTACTAATTATTTCTTAACTACGGTTATCGCCACCCGACGGTTTATTGGTAGCGATAACCAAACCTTTACGCACCGCTGGTTCTCGCTCACCGCATTTATTCATTTCCCTTCCCTGAAATCCGTAGGGGATTATTTTTACTTCTAAGAACCAAATCACGTGGAAAAATCGCGTAAAAATCGGAAGTAACCGTTTCCAAATTTACAAATATTGACCCCTCTTAACCATGCCGGCTACTAGACTTGGGCCAAGCCTGCCTAAAAAGAAGCAGGCACATTCCGTGTTTGCCTGTGCACCTGACAGCAACTGAGCAACACATAACAATAAGGCAAAGCCAGAGGCTCTTAATGAACAATGCTTCCCAGCTTATTCCCTCGGTCACAGAAGGTTCTGATACCGATAACAGTATTTCTCGCCGCGATGCGATTAAACACCTTGCGATTTTCTGTGGGCTGGCACTCTCTGCCAGTTCTCTGTCCGCATTGGCAGCGGTAGTTTCATCACCTACGGATATGAATCGCAGCAAACAAACCTTGCTGGACAAAAACCAACTGGCGCTAGTCCGTGAGCTGGGTGAAATCATCATCCCCACCACTGACACTCCCGGTGCGATTACCGCTGGTGTTCACGATTTTATCAACCATTTCGTGGTGTATTGTGCAAGTAAAGACGATCAACAACTGCTGCTGGATTTCCTCACGCGTATTGAGCGCAGTGCGCAAGATCAATTTAAACAACCATTCCTGTTGTTAGACAAAAAACAGCAGGGCGATTTGCTCAACAACATGGAGCAAGCCACCAACGGGTTTGGCCACAATGATCGCAAAGCCTTTAAACAATTCAAGGCATTGGTAGTCTTTGGTTATTACACCTCGGAAATTGGAGCATCACAGGAATTGGCTTATCTCGCTATTCCCGGTGGCTACAAAGGCAACTTTAAATTTAAAGAGATAGGTAGAGCCTGGGCCTTGCCAATGTAACTGGCTGCACAGTTTATTGATGCGTACTTTTTATCTCTCACTCCTGCGAAGTAAACTCCATGGATAAAAATATTTATATCGTCAAAAGCAAACAAATTTTTGATGCAATTGTTGTTGGCTCTGGCATTGCCGGTGGCTGGGCCGCTAAAGAATTAACCGAAAAGGGTTTGAAAACATTATTGGTGGAACGTGGGCGTCCTGTTGAACACCGCAAAGATTATGTTGGCGAAGGGGTTAAACCCTGGCAGATGCCATTTCGCGGCCGCGTAGAGCGCGATGTAGTGGAAGAGCAACATTACATCCAGAAAAAATGTTATGCATTCAACGATGCCACCAAACATTTTTTTGGTAATGACAAAGAGCTGCCGTATTCAACTCCGAAAGATAAACCTTTCGACTGGATTCGCGGCAATCAATTGGGTGGAAAATCCTTACTCTGGCATCGCCAATCCTATCGCTGGAGTGACCATGACTTTACCGCTAATGCACGCGACGGCCAGGGCACTGATTGGCCAATTCGCTATAAAGACATTGAAAAATGGTACGACCACGTAGAAACCCACGCAGGTATTAGCGGGTCGGTGGAAAATCATCCTTCATTACCCGACAGCAAATTTTTACCGCCGTTTGAAATGAACGCGGTAGAAAAAGAAATGAAAAAAAGAATTGAATCGAAGTGGTCCACCCGAAAATTATTTATTGGCCGTACAGCGCATTTATCTGTGCCAGCACCCCATCATGTAGCGCAAGGTCGTGTCCAATGCCAGGCGCGCAATGAATGCCAGAAAGGTTGTTCCTTCGGTGCCTACTTCTCTACCCAAAGCTCCACGTTACCCGCCGCGCTGGCAACCAATAACTTAAACATTGCTACCAATAGCATCGTTCATAGCGTGATTTACGATCCCAAAACCAATCGTGCAACCGGTGTACGTGTGATCGATTCAGAAACAATGGAAACACGCGAATATTTTGCGAAAATCATTTTTCTTTGTGCTTCTACGCTTGGCACCACGCAAGTCATGCTGAACTCAATCAGCGAAACCTTTCCCAATGGCATTGCCAATTCATCAGGTGCATTGGGGCATTATTTAATGGATCACCTTTACACTGCCAGCGCTTGGGGTCGAGTAGAAGGGTTTGAAGAGGAATATTATTCGGGCCGACGCCCTACCGGTTTGGTAATTCCACCGTTCCGTAATATCACCGAAAAGAACAATAAATTTTTGCGTGGATATATGCTCACGGGCGGCGCTATGCGTACGCCATGGGAATCTTTTGCGAGTATGGACGGATTTGGTGCCGATTTTAAAAAATCCATTCGCAATGCAGGCAGTTGGCATTTCCAATTAGGTGGCTCCGGAGAAATGCTACCGCGCTACGAAAACCAGGTTTCATTACATCCTACGCTCAAAGACAAGTGGGGCATGCCGCAATTATTTATTGAATGCAGTTACGGTGAAAATGACATTAAAATTTTCCACGATATTGCGGACACCTGTGCCGAAATATTGGAAGCAATTGGTGTTAAAGATGTACAAAAAGATATTCGTGCGTTAAAAGGTGAATGGGCGCCCGGTTTGTCGATCCATGAAATGGGTACAGCACGTATGGGTAAAGATCCAAAAACGTCTGTACTGAACGGCTGGAATCAGGCGCATGACGTACCCAACCTGTTTGTTACCGATGGTGCGTGCATGAGTTCATGCGCGTCACAAAATCCATCGCTCACTTACATGGCCCTGACAGCACGCGCAGCCAGTTATGCAGTAGAACAATTGAAGCAAGGCAAGATTTGACGCGCCTGATCACAGAATCACACAACCACCTTGAAACATATTAATTAAAAAGGAATCCGTTATGAATTTATCCAAAACCATAAAAGCACTTACGATGGCAGCCATCACCAGCGTTAGTATTTCCACATTTGCCGCCGATGTTGCACCAACATCGCCGCAATTAAGTGTGCAACTCTGGTCAATTAAAGATGATGTAGCAAAAGATTTTGAAGGCACCCTGAAAAAACTCAAAGCAATGGGCTTTCAAGGTGTAGAGTTTGCCGGAAACTTCGGCCCTTATGCCAATGATCCAAAAGGCTTGAAAGCATTTTTGGAAAAAACCGGTTTAAAAGCATCCGGCGCGCACGTTCACTTCGACAAATTATCACCCGAAAATTTTGAAGCAACGGTTGCCTTTTACAAAGCCATTGATTGCAAATATTTAATTATCCCGATGGATAAACGCGCATTCACACCGGAAGGTGCAAAAGAAGTTGCAGCAGACCTTGAAGCCATCCAGAAAAAATTAACGCCGCACGGTTTGTACACTGGTTACCATAATCACAAACCGGAAATGCTCGGTGAAAAAGGCAAAACTCCGTGGGATGTCATCGGCACAGGAACCTCTCACGGTGTTGTATTGCAACAAGACGTGGGTTGGACTGAAGTCGCGGGCAAAGATCCGGTTGATTTTGTAAAAGCCTACCCGGGCCGCACCATCACCACCCACTACAAAGCCGCTGCACCTGAAGAAGGTAATAAGGAAAATGCTATTCTGGGCAAAGACACCACTGATTGGAAAGCGCTTATCAATGCCAACAAAACGGTGGGAGGCACCTTGTGGCTGGTGGTAGAGCAAGAAGTATATCCAGATGGCTTAACCCCTATGCAAAGTGTGGAAGCCTCCCTGAAAGGGTTGCAAAAAATTATTGCCGACATGAAGTAATTTAACGTACTAACCAAACGCCGCACCTGCGGCGTTTTTTATTTTAAGGCTGCGTGATTTTCAGTAACTGCTACACTGAAACCGTTAAAAATTGACTGCAACAACTGCGATGGGAATAACATGAACATAAAAAAACTCAGCCTGACACTCACAACTCTCCTGATCTGCCAAGCCAGCCTTGCGACGGATGTAAAACAATTGCCCACTCATGTCGGTGGACGCGTCTTGATGACCACCAATGCTGATGGTGGCACCTCGTACGAATATTCTTGGCCATCAGTGTATTTTGAAACCGCATTTAAAGGTGATTCGCTCACATTGAAGTTTGCCGATGATCAAAATATTTTTCAGTTAATGGTGGATGGCGGAACGCCAATACTCATTAATAAGCCAGGTACGCAAGATTATGTTGTTCCCGGTTTGAAAGAGGGGACCCATAATGTGCGATTGGAAAAAATTACCGAGACCCAATCCAGCACAGGTTATTTCCATGGGTTTTACACCGATGACAAACCCGCCAAACTTCCCAAGCGCAAGCGTCAGATCGAATTTATCGGTGATTCCTATACTGTTGGCTACGGCAATATTTCCCCCAGCCGTGAGTGCAACAATGACGAGTTATTCAAAACAACTCACTCGCAATTGGCATTCGGCCCCCTGGTAGCAAAACACTTTGACGCGGACTATCAAATCAATGCCTCATCAGGCTTTGGTATTGTGCGTAATTACAATGGCCATTCACCGGATAAAAGCCTGATCGGTCTTTATCCATTTACCCTGCACAGCAACAATTACATTTACAACAGCAATTGGCAGCCACAGGTTATTGTCATTGGCCTTGGCACCAATGATTTTTCTACCAAACTGAATGAAGGGGAACGCTGGAAAACACGCGAGGAATTACAACAGGATTACATTAAAAAATATGTTGAGTTTGTAAAATCCTTACAACGCAAAAATCCAAAAGCGCACTTTATTTTGATGGCATCTACTAATGCAGAAAATGAAATTGCTAATCAGGTCGCCAAAGTACTTGAACAACTTAAGGCCTCCGGCATGGAAAAAATTGATTCGATTATTTTCAGCGGGTTGGACTTCCAGGGCTGCCATTGGCATCCGTCTGCCAAAGACGACAAATTACTCGCCGACCTGATAACCAACTACCTAAAATCAAAAAAAATCTGGTAAACCCTTCGCTACGAACCATTGCTACAACCTATTACTACAAACAGATCGCTCAACCACTTCGGCGCATTGTCCTTAGGTAATGCGCCGTTTTTTATGTCTTATCAGCCATGGAAACTCCTGACGGCCGAGTCAACAAGTGACTTGCAAAACCAACTGCATCGATATACGATTTATATACAAAATATATATAAACCATATATCAGGGTTACATTATGGGTATCGTAAAAATTAACGATGAACTACATGAAGAGCTGCGCAAAGCCAGTACGGCGATGGTTCGCTCCATTAATTCACAAGCAGAATTCTGGATTAAAATCGGCATGCTTGCCGAAACCAATCCCACGCTTACCTATAGCGACATCCTGCGCGAGCAATTACGTTTAGCGGTTGGTGTGCCGGTAAACCATGACTAACCTTCATTTAAAAAACCATAGCGAACTCGCACTCATGCGCGAGTCGGGCAAATTGTTGGCCAGTGTGTTTGATTTCCTGAATCCACTCATGGCACCGGGCATATCCACCATGGAAATCAACAATCAGGTAGAGAATTTCATTACCCATCAACTGCACGCACGGCCTGCAAGCAAAGGGCAATACAATTATCCTTACGCACTTAATACTTCTGTTAATGAAGTGGTATGCCACGGCATGCCTTCGCCCACACAACTATTAAAAAACGGCGACATTATTAATGTGGACATCACGCTTGAAAAAAATGGTTTTGTTGCTGACTCCAGCAAAATGTATTTAATTGGCGAAGTAAATCCATTAGCAAAACAACTCGTGCAAAAAACCTATGAAGCAATGTGGAAAGGCATCCGCGCAGTTAAACCCGGCGCAACATTAGGTGATATTGGCCATGCCATTGAAAAACACGCTGCCACCAATGGTTATTCGGTTGTACGCGAATATTGTGGCCACGGTATCGGCCGCCAAATGCATGAAGCACCAAATATTCTCCACCACGGCAAACCTCACACCGGCCTCATATTGCGTGAAGGGATGACGTTCACTATCGAACCCATGGTGAACCAGGGCAGTGCAAAAGTAAAAGTGAAACGCGATGGATGGACAGTGGTTACACGGGATAAAAAATTATCAGCCCAATGGGAACATACCGTTGCCGTTACAGCAGATGGATTTGAAGTGCTGACACTGCGCAATGAAGAGCACGCTTAAGCCACACCATTTATTCATTGCGGTAATGTAAATAAAAGCCTAAATACTGGACAAGCCTCAGCACTAGCAGTGAAGATTACCTACACAAGAAATATCAACAATAAATAAATTGCCAGTAACTGACTGAGCAATTGCGTTAACGCCCGGCAATGTTTTCGGTTGAATTAATTTATTACCGGAAAATTATTATTATGAAAACAACGTTTACCACAACAGCACTATTCGTCTCCCTATTGGCAAGCGCCGTTTATGCGCAAAATCCGCTGGATTTTGGCAACAATATAAAAACGGCTGACCCATCCGGTCATGTATGGCCTGATGGAAAAATGTACCTTTACACATCGCACGATGAAGAGTGCCAGTTGGATTTTCATATGAAAGACTGGTACGCGTTTTCATCATCCGACCTTGTGAACTGGAAAACCCATGGGCCAATCTTATCCATTAAGGATTTAACCTGGGCGGATAATTTTGCCTGGGCGCCCGATGCAGCTTATAAAAATGGAAAATATTATTTGATATTTCCTGCGGGCACCGGCTTTAAAGATCGCGTTAATCCGGAAAAAAGCACCAAGTGGATGGGGCTCGGTGTTGCAGTAAGCGATTCACCCACCGGACCATTTAAAGACGCCATCGGCAAACCTTTATTCACCACACCTTATGCAAATGATCCCAGCTTATTAATTGATGATGATGGTAAAGCCTATTTATATTTTCATGGCATGAATGCGGATTATCAGGTCGCTGAAATGGCAGATGATTTACTCAGCATCAAAGGCGGCCTGCAAAAAATGGATATGGGTGGTTACGAACCCAAAATGGAAGGGCCATGGATTTTTAAACGTAACGGTATTTACTATTTCACCATGCCGGAAAATAACCGTACCCTCACTTACTACACCGCAAAATCCCCCAAAGGCCCCTGGAAATACCAGGGTGTAATCATGGATGCAGAAGGCGGCAACAACCATCATTCAATTGTTGAATACAAAGGTCAGTGGATTTTGTTTTATCACCGCTGGCTAAATACCCCCGGTGCAGCCTGTGATAAAAAACAACGCCACGTTGCAGCAGAATATTTGTATTTTAATGAGGATGGCACGATCCAGAAAATTAACCGCACCAAAGAAGGTGTGGGGGATTTTCCAGAGCGATTGAAAAAACAGGAAAAGAAATAACTTCACTCTAGTGGCGGCCTCATGCCGCCACTAATTACTAAATGCCCAC
>DATJLF010000084.1:0-33610 GCA_035490715.1 Cellvibrio sp. | reverse complement strand
GCATGTGCCGGTTTTTTTACCTTATGGATTTTATTCGTGTTTGTGTGGGAATGGAGCAAACCAGCAAATGAGGAATGATGGAATTGTGGCAGCCATAACGAATACGAAATAACCGGTATAACCCATCGTCTCTTGCAAGTGACCGCTGACCATACCGGTAATCATCATGCATAAGCCCATCAATGCGGTACCAAAGGCGTAATGGGTTGTTGCATATTTACCTGGTGCAAGTTGCTGCATTAAATAAATCATAAAGCCCACAGAACCGATGCCGAAGAAAAATTGTTCGATGATTACACCAATGCTGATTAAGGTTGCGCTTTCCGGTTGATAGATTGCCAATAGCAAAAAGGTTACGTTCGGAATATTCACACAGCAACACAACGGAAAAATCGCTTTTTGCAGACCTTTTTTGGCTACGTAGGCACCGCCAACCAATGAACCGATTAATAAGGCAACCAAGCCGAAGGTGCCATAAATCAAACCAAATTCCTGATTGGTCAGGTTTAGCCCGCCATTTTCGACGGTGTCTTTCATGAAGAGCATGCTGGGGGCATTCAGGAATCCAAAGCTGACGCGGAATAACAACGCAAAACCAATCATCAGCCAAATGCCTTGCTTTTGGAAAAAAGTGACGAAGGCATCCATTAAGGTTGAAACTGCTTCCGCAGGATTTTTAGGCGTATTTTCAGCGCGAGCGCCATCTGGCATTACTCGCCAGTGCCATGCCGCCATTAACAACATAATTATGCCGAGTAAACCAAATACTAATTGCCAGGATTGAATCCACTCAGGGCCAGAAACATGTGGATCATGTTTAAAGTAATGCTCGTGCAATACACCGCTCAGGACAACCATGACGCTCATCATGGCGAGCTTGCCCAGGTTCCAGCTCAAGCTTTGCCAACCGCAGTAAAGTGCCTGGGATTTTGCATCCAGCGCGGTAACGTAAACGCCGTCGGTGGTAATGTCTTGTGATGAGCCAATAAAGGAGAGCACCCAGAAAAACGCGAGCATGATGGTGATGTAATTGGGCATGTTCATCGCGAGTGACACGCCGATAAAGCCTACACCGAGTAAAATTTGACAGAGCAGTACAAAGAATTTTTTGGTTTTGTACATTTCCAGAAAGGCGGCGAAGAAAGGCTTGACCGTGTAAGCGAGGCCAAGTGCACTGGCGTAAGCGGCAGCTTCGCCATTATCCATACCCAGGTTGCTAAACATAACCACTGCAGCAGCAGTGAGCATGTTGTAGGTGAGCGCCATCGTAAAATAACCCGAAGGCACCCAGAGCAAGGGGTGTTTCACCTTGGGTATTACATTGAGGTCAGGGGCAGAATTCATTGCTAAATACCTTGAGTTTTCGCTGTTATTGTCTGTGGTAACGATCCTCGCTCGTGTACTTGGAGGTTACGCACTGCCTCTGGTTTTTTTATTTTGGGTGGCTTATTCCATGCCTTATTTTTCGATAGCATCTTGCCGCATTGCAACTGGGGCTGGTGACAGCCCCAGTGATCTCTCTCACCTGATCAGCGGTTGACGCGACTAATAGGGTATAGCTTTTGTTGTAGTAATACGATTGGAATTATTTGTTGCTTTTAAATGTTTCAGCCGCTTTCAGAATTTCTGCGCGCGCCTCTTCCACATCACCCCAGCCGGCAACTTTTACCCACTTGCCTTTTTCCAGATCTTTGTAGTGTTCAAAGAAGTGTTCGATTTGCTTGATAGTAATTTCCGGCAAATCGCTCAGGGTTTTTACTTTGCTGTAAATGGTGGTGAGCTTATCGTGCGGAACCGCAACGATTTTCGCATCTTCACCGGCTTCGTCGGTCATTTTTAGCACGCCCAGTGGACGGCAGCGAATTACGGATCCCGCTTGTACCGGTTGGGGGAAAACTACCAGTACGTCAGCCGCGTCACCATCGCCACACAGGGTTTGCGGGATATAACCATAGTTGCAGGGATAGTACATAGCGGTGCTAACCAGGCGATCTACAAACAGGCTGTTGCTGTCTTTGTCGATCTCATATTTGATACCGCTGTTCATCGGGATTTCGATTACAACGTAAAAATCATCGGGCAGGCTTTTGCCAGCAGGGACAAGTTCAAAACTCATGGTGTATTCCTGAGGTTTATTGGTTGAAAATTTATTGCATTACTAAATGAAAAAAACGGTTGAGCGCAAGAGCATAGAAAGCAGGTGGCGGATTCTACCACAACACAAAGGCGAGAATAGCGCAGCCCATAAGGCTTGCAGCAACCAGTGCCAGCCAGGCATTACGGCGCCCTGCATGATGGATGGGTTCAATACGATTACCGGGGGATGTGGGGCGAGTTTTCCACCGTTTGGGTTCATTGCTGATTTGTTTGCGCTCGACCGGTTTTGCCAGCTCATCAATAGGCTTGCGGATTCGGGTGATGGTGTCTTCCAGCTCGGGCGCTACTATGCGAAAACTGTATACATCCAGGCGCAACCGATCACCATTATTGGCGGTAGCATTGTCGACCCGTAACTCATTCAAGTAGGTGCCATTAGCTGAACCCAGGTCTTTGATGCGTAGATGATTGCCTTCAATGTTGATTTCTACATGACGACGGGATAGGTGTGTACCCGGAATAACGATGTCGCACTGGTTGCCGCGGCCAATAACGGTGCCGCGCTCAGAAGGAATAATAAAGTGCTTGCCAGCCAACCAGCTGGAATCGGAAACCAATCGCCAGGGAGCTACATAGGAGTCTTTGCTTTTATCGGGAAGGCTGCGCGGATCCAGGACAATAATCTCGGACCTGCCAAGTTTGATGATATCGCCGGGCAGGATTTCTTTTTGGGTGATGCGTTGGCCATTAATAAAGCAGCCAGAACTGCTGTTGTTATCTTTCAGGTAGTAACGATTGTTTTCCTGGATAATTCTTGCGTGATGGGGGTCAATTCCCTCGTCGCCAAAGGCTAAATGGTTGTCAGATGCACTGCCGATCGAGAACATTTTTTCCACCACCCACAGCGGGGGGCGGCGATTGTCCTTAAAATGAAGTTTAAGCATGGCAGGTTCCGTATGGCGTCTAATTCATTTTTCTGTGTCTATCTACCCTGAATTGATCGCCTTTTGGCGCAGATCCTGTGGTTTGAATGACCTTTCCGAATTTTATGTACTCAATCCCCAAAGGGCAATCATATGACCGATATTAGTTTTCCCGTGCCGCCTCAAGCGACGAACCGGGTGGTGATTCATTACTGCAATATGTGTCGCTGGATGCTGCGCTCTGCCTGGTTGGCGCAAGAGTTATTGAGCACATTTGATGGTGAATTGGACGAAGTTAGTTTACATCCTGGTACCGGTGGTATTTTCCATGTGTGGCTCAATGGCCAACTGATTTGGGATCGTGTGGCAGATGGTGGCTTTCCGGAGGCCAAGGAGTTAAAGCAAAGGGTGCGTGATCTACTTTGTCCTGAACGTTCACTTGGACATAGTGATGGCCATAAAAATGCTGAGTGATCTTTGTAACAAATCGTTGCAAATACCTTGAGTTAATGGGCTTTTTACTGAATTCATGCGAGCTGGCTGGCATAATGGCTCGCACTTTTTGGCCGGGTTACCGGCGTCTTGTTCCACTGTTGGCTCTGTTGATTTAACGCGGCGTCAGCCCTCACCTGGATTTTAGGAATGCCTTCATCGTCTGCTTTGCTTCGCTCGCTCGCCAGGTTTTACACTGCCGTGGTTATTCGCAGCCCTCACCAAATCCTGACCGCTATGGTGATCCTTACATTAGTTGCTGCGTTTGGCCTGACCAATTTCAAGCTGGATGCTTCCGCCGATTCGCTCACATTGGAAAATGACACATCGATTGATTATTTCCGTGAAATTTCCAAACGCTACCAAAGCGGCGATTTTTTGGTGTTGACCTACACACCTAAAACGGACATGTTTTCAGACGAGTCCATCAACACGCTTAAACAATTACGTGATGAATTGGCGAATGTGGATGGAGTGGCCAGCGTCTCCACCATGATTGATGTCCCCTTGTTGTATAGCCCAATGCGCAGCCTTGCTGAACAAAAGGAGTCGACGCGTACATTGCTGACGCCGGGTGTAGATCGCGCGATGGCTAAAGAGGAATTTCTAAACAGCCCGATTTATCGCGAAATGTTGCTCAGTAAAGATGGAACAACCACCGCACTCTTGCTGAATTTAAAAGTTAACAATCAATACATTGAAATGGCGCGCGCGCGCGATGCACTTCGTTTAAAGCGTGATAAAGAGGGATTGTCGTCCCAGGAACAACAAGACCTCGAACGAATTTCCGCTGAGTTCCTTGCTTATCGCACCGCATCAGCAGAGCAGGATGCTGCACGCGTGGAAATAGTGCGCGGCATTGCCGGAAAATATAAAGATCGCGCACAAATTTTCCTCGGTGGTGTGAGCATGATCACTTCGGACATGATCACTTACATTAAAAGCGACCTGATTATTTTTGGCGGTGCACTGGTTGCGTTTATTATTTTCATGCTCGCTTTTTTATTCCGTCAATGGCGTTTTGTTATTTTACCGCTCACAACCTGTTTGATGTCGGTGTTGATCATGCTCGGCTGGTTAAGTTGGATTGACTGGCGTATGACGGTTATATCGTCAAATTTTGTTGCATTGCTTCTCATCATGGTTTTTGCATTCACGATTTATGTTGTGGTTCGTTATCGTGAAATTCACGCGGCTGACCCGGATGCAGAACAAGCTGATCTGGTGATGCAGACGGTACGCGATATGGTGGTGCCATGTTTATATTCAGCGTTAACAACAATTGTTGCATTCATGTCTTTGGTAATGAGTGGTATTCGCCCCGTTATTGATTTTGGCTGGATGATGACGATTGGGTTGTGCGTTGGTTTTACATTGGTATTTGTGATTCTTCCAGCGGGCCTGATGGTATTACCGAAAGGCGTATCAAAAGATCGGGGTGATAATTCTGCGGCTCTGACGGTGAAGTTTTCCAAAATGGCAGAGTTCCATGGCGGAAAAATTTTATTGGTAAGTTTGCTGGCCGCCGCGCTCAGTGTTTGGGGTATTACCAAGTTGCAAGTCGAAAATCGCTTCGTCGATTATTTTAAAGATGACAGCGAAATTCATCAGGGGCTAACTGTCATTGATCGCCAGCTTGGTGGCACTGTTACCCTGGATATTATCCTTGATGCTGAAAAAAATACGGTAGAAATTGCAGAATCGGTCGAAACCCCTGAATCAACCCCAACAGAACCTACCGGTGACGAAGTCCTGGATTCTGAAGACCCATTTGCGGATGCTCCGGCGGCAAGTGAGGAGGAAGATCCTTTTGCGGAAATGGATGAAGATGCGTTCGCTGATGATTCATCCGCTACACCAGCAACCCAAAGTTATTGGTTCAGTGTGGCGGGCCTGGATCAAATCAAACAGTTGCATAATTGGTTGGAAGCCCAACCGGAAATTGGCAAGGTGCAATCGCTAGCGACTGTTTACCAGTTAGCGCACGATGTTAACAAGGGAAAACTAAATGATTTTGAATTGAATGTTCTGCGGAGCATGCTTTCAGAAGATATCAAAAACTTTCTGATTAAACCTTATCTCGTGGATGAGCTGGGACAAACCCGCATCACAATGCGCATTATCGAAACTACACCCAATTTAAAACGAGCCGAGTTGGTTGAGCGTATCCGCAAATTTGCAGAAACAGATGCTGGTTTCAAGCCAGAGCAAGTTAACTTCACGGGTATGTTAGTGCTATACAACAACATGCTGCAAAGTTTATTTCATTCGCAAATCGCAACTATCGGCGTGGTGTTTTTTGCCATTATGTTAATGATGGTCGTACTATTCCGCTCAATTAAAATTGCTGTTATTGCCATCTTGCCTAACATTCTGGCAGCAAGTACCGTGCTCGGTGCGATGGGGCTCGCCGGAATTCCTCTCGATATGATGACGACAACAATTGCAGCAATTGTGGTGGGCGTTGGTGTTGATCAGGCGATCCAATATTTCTATCGTTTCCGCGTGGAGTTTGGACACACCGGTAGTTATGTAGAAGCGATGCATCGTTCCCATGCCTCAATTGGTCGCGCGATGTATTACACATCAGTCACGATTGTGGTGGGCTTTTCGATTCTGATGCTCTCGCAATTTATCCCGTCTATTTATTTTGGAGTGTTAACGGCGTTCGCAATGTTTATGGCGATTGTTGGTTCGCTGACATTGTTACCGAAATTGATTTTGATGATGAAGCCGTTGGGAAAAGAAAAGGGCTGAAAGGTGTAACAACAAAAAGCCACCTTTTCAGGTGGCTTTCTTAACTATGTTACATGCCAGGCAATTCAACATTATCTATTTTGATATTTCCAGTAATATTAATCGGTTTTTGGTCCTGAGGCTGATTGCCTCCTTTCGCTGTGATCTCAATACCGAAACTTTTAACTTTTGTTATATCAATGCCATCGGGATTATAACCCCATGATGCTGGATTAGGATTGCTTGCTTCTTTTATCCCGCTACCACTAATTTGATAATTCAGGGTAACCCAGCCATAACGATTGTCCGCCGCTGTATTTGTGTTGCTCACCTCATTTCCGCTCCAGCGCCATGGCCCCCACGCTGTTTGTATCCAGCCGCCGTTCGCAAACTTGCCTGTAGAGTCTTTGAAATATATTTGCATAGCGAGTTTTCCATCGACTATGTAGGATTCGGGCATATAAACATCTAGGGAGATGGTTGCGCCAGTTACGTCAATGGTATTTTCCAATGTGGTTTCAATATTAAAACCATCGGTAGTGGCGGCCCAGGTTGGAATAATCGTAAGTGTTTGATCATCTACATTTGCGGCGGCGGTGCCGACACTGGTTTCCCAGTTGGGCTGAACGGTCCAGAAGGTTAAGGAATTTGCAGTTGTAAATGTCCCGTCAAATGCGGCGGCGGTTGAGCTTGCTGCCGCACTGGATATTGTCATAGTGCTTGATGCCTGAGCCGAGGATACAGGTTCACTTGATGGTGCAGCACTTGAGGATGCAGGGGTGCTTGATGGAGCTACACTTGACGCAGGTGTGCTGGAAGGCGCCACCGATGAAGCCGGCATACTCGACGGTGCCGGGCTTGAACTCATGACCGATGAAGAACTCGTCGGTTTTTTGTCATCGTCGTCATCGTCCCCACCGCAAGCGGCGAGCAATGAAGATAGTAATAAAAGAAATGAGACTTTCTTAAGCATTCTGAAACTCCTCAGTTGCCACAGAGCTTATGGCAATAGTTATTAATTATTCAGTGAGTTAGAGCGTTTTGATGCAATGCTTGCAACCGCATTGACCGAAACCCTGAGCAGATTTTGCGTAGGGTCAAATAACCATAGCACACAAAATAAACAGTGCCATTTGGGGGAACATTATTTTTGAGAGAGAATAGATGGCACTCACCAGTGCCATCGAAAGGGATTTTTATCTATTAAATTCTTCTTACCAATCCATCAGCGCTTTTAATTGCGGAACTAAATCTTTTGCCATAGCCGCATGTTGCTCTTTGGTTGGGTGGGCGTCCTGAGTATCGCCGGGATAATAATTCGAAGTAACCTGGTGAACACGAGAATTATTTACGCGTGAAATAGCTTCACGGATATATTCAATCAGCGCCGATTTTTTTTCGCCATTCAAAATTGCTCCTTCAGTAATCGCAATATGGGCATTTGGATGATTGATCAACAATTTATTAATTAATTTCACATAAGCGGTAACATAGGTTTCGCGGTCAGGAACGCCAGGGCTAAAATCGTTGGTGCCTATCGCGCTGACAATTAAATCAGGCTGATATTGACTGTGATTCCATTTCATTGCCGGATTATTATCACCCACGGTGAACTCATAAAAATCTGGAAGGTTAGCTTCATCAGTTTTGCCATTCCAGCTGCGAATCAATCCGCGTCCTCCCCAGCACACCAAATTGACCTGCGCGTTTAACGCTTTTGCCGTAAGCATCCCGTAGGATTCACGCGCATTCCACCAGCGAGTATTTTTTTCTTCACCAGCGACGCGATCAATCGCTTCACCGCAGGTCACCGAATCGCCCAACACTAATATTTTTCGCTTGGGTAACTTGGCCGCAGGAAAAAAACCTTCGCCTGTCAGTGTGAATTCTTTGAGTGTCACATTGCCATGCCAGTTTTCCGAACGATGGATAATTTCAACGCGATGTCGGCCGCTCTCCGGGAAGTTAAATAATTCAATGTTGGTTAATTGAGATCCAATTTTTACCGTTTTAGGCATTTCTTCGTCAACAATAATATCGATCCATGAATTTCCACCGCTGCTTTGCAGGCTCGCATTCAATATAGATCCTTCAACTTCGGTAACAAACGTGACGCCCGGAAAACCAAAGGTTTGACTTTGGTCTTGATTAGTGTGCGCTCGCCCCATGCGACTGATTAAATTATCACTTGCCCCCAGATGTATGCTGGCTGGCGGGGGAGGGGTGCTGGTACAGGCATTCAGATTGATCATGGCGGTAGTAATTAATGAAGCGGCAAGTATTTTCTTGATCATGTATTTCGTCCTCTGGAGCGTGGGAGCACAATATGAATTGTGCCCCCACGAAAGTATCAAGGCGTTAACAATTGCTGTATATCGGGCGTCATCGCATCTGCCCAGACTTGATAACCTTTGGGGGTTGGGTGTAAAAAATCTTTCATGATTTCGGGCGAAATATTTCCATTCTTTTCCACCATTAACGGACCATAGTCTTTAAAGAAAATGGTTTTGTTGTTGCCCAATTTACGGATGTGTTTATTTAATTCTGCAACCTTGCTTCGGTTGGGGGATTTTGCGTCCTGATCAAATGGAAATACGGCATTCAATAAAATTTTGCTGTTAGGCCACGCCAATTGCAGTTGTTGCACTACTTTTGTAACCCCGGCTGCGACCTGTTCTGGCGATTCGTTCAAATGGCCGAAATTATTCACGCCTATCAATAACACAATTAATTTCGGTTGCAGGTTACCAATGGCGCCGTGTTGTAATCGCCACAACAGGTTTCCAGTGTGATCTCCCCCAATGCCGAAATTGGCTGCGTGTAGTGGAGCAAAATTTTTCTGCCAGATTTGCCAGTCCCAACCTTCGGTAATTGAATCGCCCACAAATAGCACATCTACTTTGGAGTATTGGGCAACTACCGTGTCTTCTGCATGTAATTTGTCCCAGGTGTTTACAGACATCCAATCAAATTCAATGGTGCGTTTATTCGGAACAATTCCGGAAGCGGGTGTTTCTGCTAATACCAGTTGACTGCTGAGGCTCAATGCCAGGCTGGAGAGTAAAAGAAATACTATTTTTTTGTGCAGCGTCATAGTCGTTGTTCCTGCTAGGGTAGAGGGGGATGTGCATGATCTATGTGTGCTGTGTGTTTTTGTGTGTAAGGCAAATACACTTATTATTTAATCGTTCAGAATTTTTAACTTTTCAAGCTTAGTCTTTCATTAAGCATATTCAAGCTTTGGACACCGGCAATATTCAACACCAAATCCAGTAGTTCATCCCAGGGTTCAGCATTGCGCATACCTTTTACGGCTTTATCTATACCATTGGCCTTGCGCAACAGCTGTTGTAATTGTGCGGGTTTTAAACGGCGCAATGCTGTCTGGATTAATGGTTGGCGCTTCTCCCACACACCCGCTTGTTTGGCTGCCCAATCAAAATGTTTGCCTTGCGATACTGCTTGGGAAACTTGCACTAATGTACGGATATCGCGCGTGATAGCCCAGAGCACATTAATGGGTTCAGTACCTTCACTGCGTAAGCCTTGAAGAGTTTTTACGGCGGCGCGCGCATCGCCATGCAAGGCTTTATCGGCAAGGCCGAATACATCGTATCGCGCACTGTCAGCAACCACTGAGGCCATTAACTCATAGTTGATATGATTGTTATGAGTGAGCAATTTTAATTTTTCAATTTCCTGTGCGGCTGCAAGCAAGTTGCCTTCGATGCGGGATACCAGCAACTCGATAGCATCGGCATCGGCACGTAATCCGGCAGATTGTAAGCGTAACCCAATCCAGCGCGGTAACTGTGCAATCGTGACGGGCCAGATTTGGATATGTTGTCCTGCATCTTCAATTGCTTTAAACCATTTGCTTTTTTGCGCGGGGCTATCAAGCTTTTCAGTCACGATTAGCAAGACATTGTCGGGGGCAGGGGATTCCGCATATTCTTGCAAAATTTTTCCGCCTTTATCACCAGGTTTGCCTGATGGCATACGCAATTCAATTATTTTTTTCTCGGCGAACAACGATAAACTGTTTGCGGCGGAAAGTAATTGGCCCCAATCAAAACTGGCGTCAGCATGATAGAGTTCTCGCTCGCTAAAACCCTGTTTGCGCGCCGCTATACGAATAGTATCGCAGCATTCCTGGATCAGTAATGGCTCTTCGCCCGAAACTAAATAAATTGGCGCTAGCTGCTTGTTGAGTGCAGCGGCTAATTGCTCGGCGCGCAACTTGGGCATGTTATTGGGCCGGTGTAGATGAGGTTGGCGTTGATTGTTTTGCTGCAATACTTTTCACGCGACGCAAAATGGTTTGTGCGAGCTCACGGCGCATTTCGCGCAACACAAGCTCTTCTTCTTGCGCCGCGCTATTCGCGTTATTAACGTTGTAGTTGTAAGTGCGAGTTACGTTGGCATTGGTATCTTTTGGTGTAATGACGCCATTGTTGTTACTCAGGGTAAATGGAACACGCAAAATAATTTCATAAGCACTGGTTAATGCATCGCTGCCAACGCCAGCTGTGCGCTTATCAAGTTGCTCTCTATCGATATCAAGCGTTAATGTATTTGCTGAGCCTTTTTCAACTTCAGTAATTTTATAACCTGGTAGCGCCTGGCGTAATGCATTTACCAATTGGCTGTGGTTATCATTACTCTCAATAATTAAATTAAGTGGTTGGGTCATCGCCAGTTTGTCGCTACCGGATGCGGAGCCGCGCAAATGCCAGCCGCAGGCAGATAAGGAAAGAATTAATAAACTGGCGATAATTTTTTTCATAACAGACTCATTCTTTTTTTCACGAATGCCCTTGGTTTTCAAATGGGACGCAAGGGAAGACTTCAAATTCATCCCTCCCCTATTTCCCCTATTATTAATGGAAAAATGCTTCAAATTAATTAGCGACGATATTCACCAATTTATTGGGAATCACAATTACTTTGCGCACGGTCACGCCCTCCAGGAATTTTTTTACGTTTTCCTGTTCAAGCGCAAGTGTTTCAAGTTGTTCTTTCGGTGCATCAATAGCGACATCGAGTTTGCCGCGCAATTTTCCATTGACTTGCACAACCACTTCAACGGTTGACCGCACCAGTGCGCTTTCGTCCAGTTTGGGCCAGCTTTCATTTAGCGGGATGGTGATGTTGCCGAGTGCTTGCCACAGCGCTTGGGTGATGTGCGGAACGATTGGAGCGAGCAATAAAATTGCAGCTTCCAGTGCTTCGCGCTCAACAGCCAAACCTTGCGGATTGGCGCGGTCGGCAAGTTTGCTGGTCTCGTTCAGCAATTCCATGGTTGCAGCGATGGCGGTGTTAAATGTTTGGCGACGACCATAATCGTCGCTAACTTTTTGAATGGTCTCGTGGGTTTTTCTGCGTAAATCTTTCTGCGCTTGCGGCAAGCTGGAAACATCCAGCGTGTCCGGCGCACCCGCATTTACATGGCCTTCAACCGCTTTCCACAAACGACGCAAGAAACGGCTCGCTCCATCTACACCCGAATCACTCCACTCCAGGCTTTGCTCTGGCGGTGCGGCGAACATGGTGAACAGGCGGACGGTATCAGCGCCGTATTGGCTGATTACACTTTCTGGATCAACACCATTGGCTTTGGATTTGGACATTTTAATTACGCCACCAAACTCAACGGCTTCGCCGGTGACTTTGTGTTTGGCGGCGATAAAACGACCCTTTTCATCCCGTTCGATAACAACGTTTTCCGGTTCGATCCAGTTTTCCTTGCCTTCGCTTTTGATAAAGAAGGACTCGGAATTCACCATGCCTTGGCATAGCAAGCGCTCGAATGGCTCGTCGCCACTCACCAAACCTTCATCGCGCATTAATTTGTGGAAGAAGCGCGAGTAGAGCAAGTGCAGGATCGCGTGTTCGATACCGCCAACATATTGATCCACGGGTAACCAGTAATCGGCAGCGGCTTTATTGATCATGCCATCGGTAAAATTCGGGCAGGTGTAACGCGCGTAATACCAGCTGGATTCCATAAAGGTATCGAAGGTATCGGTTTCGCGCTCAACGGCTTGGCCATTGAGTTCATCTTTTTTCCACTCAAGGTCCGCTTTGATGGGCGACTGCACGCCGTTCATCACGACATCTTCCGGTAACAAAACCGGCAACTTGTGCGCTGGTACGGGAATTTCGCCGCCTTCGGGCAAATTGAACATCGGAATAGGTGCGCCCCAATAACGCTGGCGGGATACACCCCAATCGCGCAAGCGGTAATTGGTTTTCACGCGGCCTTTATTCGCCATTTCAAGCGTGCCGGCGATGGAGTCGAACGCAGCATTGAATTCCAGTCCGTCGTATTCGCCAGAATTAACCAGCACGCCTTTTTCGGTAAATGCGGCTTTGCTCAAATCAATTTCTTCGCCATTAATCGGAGCGATTACCTGTTCGATGGGCAGATTATATTTCAGGGCAAATTCGTAATCGCGCTGGTCGTGCGCCGGCACGGCCATGACTGCACCCGAACCGTAATCCATCAACACATAGTTGGCGACCCATACGGAAACTGGCTCACCGGTGATTGGGTGCAAGGCTTTAATGCCGGTGTCCATGCCTTTCTTTTCCATGGTGGCCATATCGGCTTCAGCCACGGATTGCACTTTGCAATCGGCAATAAATTGTGCGAGCGCGGTGTTGCTCTCAGCCAAATGTTTGGCAATCGGATGTTCGGCGGCGAGGCTTACATAGGTCACGCCCATTAATGTATCGGGACGTGTGGTGTAAATGTCGAAGCTGGTAAATTCACCAACGGCAGACGCCAGATCAAAACGCATTTCCAGGCCGCGGCTTTTGCCAATCCAGTTGCGTTGCATGGTTTTGACTTGCTCGGGCCAGTTGGGCAGTTTGTCCAGATCATTGAGCAGTTCTTCGGCGTAGTCGGTGATTTTGATAAACCACTGCGGAATTTCCTTACGCTCAACCAATGCGCCGGAGCGCCAGCCGCGCCCATCAATGACCTGCTCGTTGGCGAGTACGGTTTGATCGATAGGGTCCCAGTTGACGGTGGACATTTTCTTGTACACCAAACCTTTCTCATACAAACGGGTAAAGAACCATTGTTCCCATTTGTAATACTCAGGTGTGCAAGTGGTGAGTTCGCGCGACCAATCGAAGCCGAAACCCAATTGTTTTAATTGGGTGCGCATGTGATCGGTATTGGAGTATGTCCACTTTGCCGGAGCGGTGTTGTGCTTGAGCGCCGCGTTTTCTGCTGGCAGGCCGAAGGCATCCCAACCCATGGGATGAAGTACGTTTTTACCTTGCATACGCTGGTAGCGGGCGATTACATCGGTAATGGTGTAGTTGCGCACATGGCCCATGTGCAGTTTACCGCTGGGGTAGGGGAACATCGCCAGGCAATAGAACTTTTCCTTGCTGGGGTCTTCTACTACTTTGAAGCTGTCATTGGCTTCCCAATATTGTTGGGCCTGTGCTTCGACTTCGGCGGGATTATATTGTTCTGGAATCGGGCGCTCTTGCATGGACGTGTACGGCCTATACTGAATGAGGAATGTTGAGAAAGGCGGTGATTATAGAGGCACTACCGCCTATGTGGGTATAAATATCTTGAGACGCAAGCGAGAGGTGTTTTTATGAAATCCGGCAGTCAAACTCCCCCTGTAAGTCCTAATAATCCTTTCCATACCCGAGCTGTGGATGCGCCTTTTATCACAGAGCAAACCGGCGCCCTGGACACTATCAAACAGGGGGTTAATCACGAGGTTGATGATCTGGTCAAGCTGGAGTTGACCGCAGAACAAATGCTGGATGACAAGGTGCAGTTAGCACGTGAGTATGTGAAGGACGATACCGGTCATTTCTGGAGTGACTTGAAGCAGGAGTTTGTTAATTGGGAGTTGGCAACGGGCCAGCTATTGCTGACAGCGGCAGACCCCACCCGCGTGGATTGGCATGAGCATCATTGGTGGGGGGATGACGAATCACAGTTTCATTAACAGTTTCATTAGTTGTTCTTATTATGCCAGCGGGCTAAAGTCATGCAGACTTTAGCCCGATCTTCTTTTAAGCTCTCCCGCACCTGATGACTTACCAATAACAATATCAAGTGAGAGAGCCATGTCCCTGTATTTGAAGCCTGCAAAGGTTATGCGTGCCCGTCTGGGTGCATTCATTTTTCTGCTTTTTTCTTTGCCCGGAGTTGCCCAATCTGTGAATAAGTTGCCTGCCGAACCTATGTACCTGTGGGCGGAAAAGCCTTTGGTGAAACCTGATCGCGAACATATAAAAGACCAGCGTGTTTACGCGGTGGATAACCCCTCGATGACGCCTTTCTGGCCGGAGAAACCTAACGGGACGGCAGTGGTTATTTTTCCTGGTGGTGGTTATGTGCGTCTTGCGATTAATCATGAAGGTTATGACATTGCCAAATGGTTTGCCGAGCGAGGTGTGGCGGCGTTCGTGGTTAAGTACCGGATGCAAGAGTACGGATTCCCTGCTCCGCTATTGGATGGCTTGCGTGCAGTGCGTTTAGTGCGCAAAAACGCTGCTGAATGGGGAGTTGATCCCGCCAAAATCGGTGTGGTGGGTTTTTCTGCTGGCGGTCATCTGGCAGCAAGCGTTGCTACGCGGTTTGGTTTTAGCGGGCAATTAAATGATTCTCTGGAGCATATTAGTGCGCGTCCTGATTTTGCAGTACTGGGTTATCCAGTGATCACACTGACAGGGGCCGATGCCCACGCCGGATCGCGCAAAGCTTTATTGGGTGAAAAGCCGGAGTCAAAACTCCTACAGGATAACTCCTTGCAATTCCAGGTTGATGACAAGGTCCCACCGGTCTTTATGTTGCACGGTATCGGCGATCAATCGGTTCCTGTCGGCAACAGCCTGGCTTTTTTTGCGGCGGTGCAAAAGTACAACAAACAGTCTGAACTACACATCTATCAAACGGGTATTCACGGGGTTGGAATGATTCAGGGGCAGGGAAGTGTTTCCCATTGGCCGCAGGCACTGGAGGCCTGGATGCGTGAACGAGGGTGGTTAGTCCAACCGTGAGCCGCGGTCATTTCCGATCAGGATTGACAGTTCGGTCATATCTTTTGACTAAGGTCGATACACTTGCAGGAGCCCATCGATGATCGAACTGGAAAAAGCTGTTTTGTTGATAGTCCTGAGCCTTAGCGGCTGGAGCATTCTTGCGCTCTTGCTGGATAAGCGCGGGCAGCGCGCCATTAACTATTGCCTGGCCCTGATACTGGCCAGCCTTTGTATTCCCCAAGCCTATTTTTATTCGCGTCTGCTGGTCCCACCGGACGGCCTGATGACGCTGGCCCTGATGTCCCAGGGAGCAATCTGGTTAAAAGGTCCTTTTTTGTGGGTGATGGTGCGTTTGGTGATGGGACGTCAGCCGAGTGCGATGATGCTGCACTTTGTCCCTTTCGTTGTAGCCACTGCCTTGCTCATTGTCCGGCCCGATCAATTATTAATAGTTGGCCAATTGGGCCTGCTGCATGCGCTGCTTTATTCGCTGGTTTCGTTATGGCTTTTAATGGATGGCCGGCGGCGGCTGGCGCTTATTTACCGCGAGTATCCGAATACGAGTTATTTCTGGTTGCTGTGGGTGATTGGTGGGTTGGCGTTAACCATGTTGGCCGATTTTGTCCTCATGGGATTCATATTCATCCATCAGGTACTTTTGCTTGACGCTATTAGGGTCGTTTCTGGTCTTATCTCTGTTTATTTGCTTTCCATCGCCTTTTTCAGTGTTTACCGGCCACCTGTGTTTTTTAATCAGGATTGGCAACCGCAACTTGATAATCCTTCCGGTAACCAGCCTAATCCCACTTTGCTTGCCGATGAAAAAAACTGGCGTGAGCTGGATGAAAGCCTGGCCCAACAGCTTGCACAAAAACTTGAGCAATTGATGCTGAAAGAATTCTTGTATCGCCAGGGTGAGCTTTCCCTCGCCCAACTGGCGGCACGTTTGGGGGTGAGTGTTCATCAGGCTTCCGAGCTGCTGAATGTCCATTTAGGGGTTAGCTTCTACGACCACCTCAATCGCTATCGATTGGACTATGCGGCATCCTTGTTGCGCGACCCCAAGTGCGAGTGGCGCATTCTGGATATCGCCTTCGAATCGGGGTTTAGCAACAAAAACTCCTTTTATCGCTGCTTCCGGGCTGCTTTCGGTCAGACTCCGCTGGAATATCGAAATCGTCACCTCGCAAAAACGATGGACGAGGTGCTGCAGTAGCTGGTCTGATTCAGCGTGTTAATTCCAGATACTTAATTCCAAAACCCGAGGCGATACAGTTCCATTGTCTCTACACCTTGTGTGAAATATTCATGGTTGGCCTGGAAGTCGGCGGACTTTGTATAACCTTCAATGTCAGCTTCGGTATTCCATTGCAGCAAAACCACGAGATCCGGTGGGGCAATTTCACCTTCAGTCAGTTTGTCGTAGCGAATACCAGGCAATTTGAGCAGGGTTTTTGCTCCCAGCTTGTCCCTTAATGCCTGCGTACCTTCGTAATACTGGTTGTATGCCTTTTGATCTTTCAGCCATAGGAGCGCAATGGTGTGGGGTTTGGTTTTATCGAGGTTGATATCGAGCGGTGCTGTGATCTCCATATCGATGGATTGCAATTGCTTCCAGGCGTAGCTGCGTAGCGGTTTGTAATCCTTGATGTAAACCGGATCATTGCGCGTTGCGTCAGCAGCAGCTTTGCTTGGCCACAGATAAAGGCCTGATCCATCCGGATTACCGGTGCCGATGAGCTTGGCCGGTTTGAACGTCGTAATTTCCTTCATTCCCACGGCTTGGGCTTTGGGAAATGCATAAGAAAAATACTTTTGCCTGACTTCATCGGCGTTGGGTTTGTTTGCACTCAATACAAACGTAAGTCGCTGACCTGGTTGCAATGTTTCAGCCTGGCCAGCGGCTGATTGCAATAAGAGAAGGCTGCTGCAAACGAAAGTGGCCAAGTGGCGGCATATCGGTGTCATTACATAAAACTCCATTAGTTGATGGGGTTTCCCATCAAACCTGCCGGAGGCGAAAACAGCATCCCTCTTGAACAAAAATGACCCACCAAGCGTGTTCCCTTATCTCGATTGATCTTGAATGACACTTGTCTTCCCTGCAGTGAGTAGGCTCAAGTGGGTTGTTGGTCGTGCGCCGACAACGTTAATCCACAAAGATAAGGAGCAGCGTAAATGCGAGTGAATAACAATGTGAGTCGAATGGTGCGCGGGTTAGGGTTGGGCGTGCTGTTTAGTACGTGTGCCTTGGGTAACGCGGCAACGGATTTGGGCGATTTTACAGGGAGCCCGCAAGATACCTGGGACGGGTTACGTCAAATTGGCATTGAGGTCAGGAATTTCAAACAGCCAAATTTGCTCGAACCTGATGAAAAAGTCTTGCGGCGATATCTGCAATATGTGCCGCGCAGTATCCATCGACATCGCCATCACACCAAAACTTATCCATTGGTCATTATGCTACCCGGAGCAGGATTGAGTGCAGAGCTTGGGCGTGAATGGGACTGGGGAAACCGGGTGGAACGCTTGGCGGAAAAGGAACAGTTTATTGTGGTATATGCCAATTCCCATGAACCGGTCGGGGATCTGGAGACGCAGAATCCAGGCAATCCGCTTTACATGAACGGAGGCTACTGGCGGACTTGCTTTGGCAAGCCGGGTACCGGGCCGGAATTCTATACCGTGGATGATGTGGCTTATTTGCGTAAGGTCATTACACGGGTGCAGGCAGAAGGATTGCCAGTGGACAAAAATCGCATCTATTTAATGGGAATGTCTAACGGCGGTGAAATGGTCCAGCGTGCGGTCCGGGAAATGCCCGAACTATTGGCCGGTGCGGGCGTGGTTATGCCAGTAAATTCCATGCCTGCTACGGTGCCGTTTTTCTCCTGCGACCAGCGGCCACAGCATCCTGTCAGCATGATGTTTATTTATAGCCCGAAAGACACCTTGCTTGACAACATCTATACCGCCAGTGGCTTCGATTACGGTGCGGTGATGAAAGACTCGGTCATCCAGTGGCGCAACGCATTGAACATTAATGAGTCATCTGAAAAGGTTAAATTGCTGCCTAATAAAATTAATGAGGGTGCAGGTTATGCCGGAAATGTCCCTTGGGCTTTGGCCAGCCTCAACTCGGTTATCACGCGCTACGACTATCGCAAGGCAGCAGCGGGGAATGATTATGCCGTGTTGGAAATCAATAATGCCGCAGGACATGCATGGCCCAACACCGGGATGACTGAAACAGTGGTTGCCGAGGCGCCCTACAATGGCTTTAAAAACCAGGATATTAATGCGGAAGAGGTGCTCTGGAGTTTTCTCAAAACGAGTAAGCGTATCCCTTAAGCCCGCTTCAAGGTTGGCGACATGGAGGTCGTCAGCCTGACGATTAATTGATCAAACTTCACTTGCAGTGACACTCGCCCTTGGCATACAATCGCCGCCCCTGAAATCAGGTATACGATGCTAGTCCCAAATGCCTGGGTAATCGCCCGGCTACTTCGTGTCGTCCAAGCGTTGTTTTTGGAGCAATAAATGAGCGCATATGCAATTTTTGAAAGCGGTGGCAAACAGCATCGCGTAGTTGTGGGTGAAACCCTCAAACTCGAAAAAATCGATTTCGCCACCGGTGGCGTTGTTGAATTCAACAAAGTTTACCTGGTTGCCAACGGTGCAGACGTCAAGATTGGCGCTCCTGTTGTAGATGGCGCTACCGTAACTGCAGAAGTAGTTGCCCATGGCCGTGCTGACAAAGTGAAAATCATCAAATTCCGTCGTCGTAAGCACCACATGAAGCGTCAAGGTCACCGTCAGTGGTTCACTGAAGTGAAAATCACTGCAATCAAAGGTTAATTGAGGAGGCTAGAAAATGGCTCACAAGAAAGGGGTAGGTAGTTCCCGTAACGGTCGCGATTCAGAAGCGAAACGCCTTGGTGTTAAAGCCTACGGCGGTGAATTGATTTCTGGTGGCAGCATTATTGTTCGTCAACGTGGTACTAAATATCACGCTGGTCCAAATGTGGGCTTGGGTAAAGACCACACTCTGTTCGCGAAAGTGGACGGTACCGTTAAGTTCGAAATTAAAGGCGCTTTTGGTCGTCAATACGTCAGCATCATTCCTGCTGTTTGATATTGCGCCAAGAATAAGCCAGCTTGCTGCTTGCGGCGGGCAATGAAGAACAATAAAAAAGCCCTGCCGTTTCCGTCAGGGCTTTTTTATATTTACATTATTTTTTTGTTTTTCCTCTGGAGTTAGCTGTGAAATTTGTTGATGAAGCACCCATCCATGTCGAAGCCGGTAATGGCGGCAACGGATTCATGAGCTTCCGGCGGGAAAAGTTTATTTCCAAAGGCGGCCCTGATGGTGGCGACGGCGGCGACGGCGGCAGTGTTTATCTGGTTGCCGATGAAAATCTGAATACACTTATCGATTATCGCTTTGTGCCCAAGTATCGCGCCGAAAATGGCGAGAAGGGTGGCAGTAAGGATTGCACCGGCGCAAAAGGTGCCGATTTGTTTTTACCGGTTCCGGTAGGTACTACGGTTATCGATTTGGACACCGAAGAAGTGTTTGGCGATTTAACCGAGAATGGCCAAAAACTCAAGGTTGCCCAGGGCGGTTTCCATGGTTTGGGTAACACCCGCTTCAAAACCAGTACCAACCGCACACCGCGCAAAACCTCGCCGGGTACTGAAGGCGAAATGCGCAATTTGAAACTCGAATTAAAAGTACTTGCCGATGTCGGTATGCTTGGTTTGCCCAATGCCGGCAAATCCAGTTTTATTCGCGCGGTGAGTTCAGCAAAACCAAAAGTCGCGGATTATCCCTTTACCACCCTGGTACCAAACCTTGGTGTAGTGAAAGTTCAGCAGCACCGCAGCTTTGTGATCGCGGATATCCCCGGTGTAATTGAAGGCGCTGCTGAAGGTGCTGGCCTCGGTGTACGTTTCCTCAAGCACTTAACGCGCTGCCGTGTGTTGATGCACATGGTGGATATGGCTCCGGTTGATGAATCCAGTCCCGCCGCAAATGTGCGTATGATCGCCAATGAGTTGGAAAAATTTAGCCCGACATTGGCCAAGCGAGAGCGCTGGTTACTGTTGAATAAAATCGATTTGTTGCCGCCCGATGAAGTGGAAGAGCGCTGCCAGGCTGTTGTTGATGAATTAGGTTGGACTGGTCCGGTATTCCGTATTTCTGCGTTGAATCGCGAAGGCACTATGCCGCTCGCAGGCAAGGCGATGGATTTGCTGGAAGAAATCTGGGAAGAAGAAAAAGCCAATCCGGAAGCGCGCGAACGCGAGCTGGAGTTGCAAAACCAAATGGCGCAAGAGGCGCGTGAGCGGATTGAAGAGTTGCGTCAGGCGCAGCGTGAAGCGCGCCGTGCGCGTGGTGAGGATGATAGCTTCAACGAAGATGATTACGACGTTGAAGTTATTTACGTGAATTATTAATCCATTCATTTAGTGCGTCGCAAAATGGTGTAACCTCGCGCCCGGGCTCTGTTCCGGGCGTTTTGCGTTAAGAGCCGGGTGTTTTTCCCCCGGGTAATCATTGATAAAAATCCACACATAATATTCTCGAGCACATCGATTTCATGAGCAAAAGAGACATAATCCCCCAAGCAAAACGCTGGGTAGTAAAAATTGGTAGTGCGTTGTTAACCAATGATGGCAAAGGCCTGGATACTGCAGCAATTGCCGGTTGGGTAAAGCAAATGGCTGAGCTGCGTTTGCGCGGTATTGAACTGGTGTTGGTTTCGTCCGGTGCAGTGGCAGCTGGCATGCGTCGTTTGGGGTGGGTCTCGCGTCCGACGGAGATCCATCAATTACAAGCCGCTGCTGCTGTTGGGCAGATGGGACTGGTGCAAACATACGAAGTGGAATTCCAGCGTTATGGTTTGCTCACGGCGCAAGTATTGTTGGATCACGATGATCTTTCCTCGCGCCAACGCTATTTAAATGCGCGCTCTACGTTAAAAACACTCGTGAGTTTGAATGTTGTCCCAGTGATCAATGAAAACGATACCGTTACAACTGACGAAATCCGTTTTGGTGATAACGATACCCTCGGTGCGTTGGTGGCCAATTTAATTGAAGCGGATTTGCTTGTGATCCTCACTGATCAAAAAGGCATGTACGACAGTGATCCCCGTTCAAATCCTGATGCGCAATTGCTTAGCGAAATAGCGGCGATTGATTCGCGCCTCGAACAAATGGCCGGTGGTACCGGAGGTGCATTGGGCCGCGGTGGAATGATCACCAAGGTGCGCGCAGCGCGTGTTGCGGCGCGTTCCGGTGCTGATACGGTCATTGTTGGCGGGCGTATTGAAGATGCATTATTGCGCATTGCGGCGGGTGAAAACCTGGGTACTTTTTTGTGGGCGGATCAGCAACCCCAGGCGGCGCGCAAGCGTTGGATTTCCGGTCAATTGCAAACCCACGGAACGTTGGTGCTGGATGATGGGGCTGTGCGTGTTGTGCGCGAGCAAGGCAAAAGTTTACTGCCTGTCGGTGTAAAAGAAGTGCGTGGTGATTTCACTCGCGGAGACATGGTGATTTGTGTGGACTTGCACGGAAAGGAAATTGCGCGCGGCCTGGTAAATTACCATGCAGAAGAAGCGCAAAAAATTATCGGCAAACCCAGCAGCCAGATTCCGGAAATTTTGGGTTATCAGGATGATAATGAATTAATCCATCGCGATAACCTTGTCCTCAGTTAACGCTTTTTCTGAAAAGTAATCCGTTTACTTCAATTGATCCCCTTCTTACAAAAGGCTTCGCATGGCGAAGCTTTTTCTTTTATGGGCCTCTTTTGGCCATACAGATTGAGAGCTAATTACTTCCTTTCATTTATCCATTTAAAGGCTATCCTTCCCTGATTACGGGACAACTCTATATATAAGTAAATGGAATAGTTAATTAGCTTCTACACATGCATAGCCTACAAATGGCACAATATTTTTCTTATTCTGTAGTATTTGTGTGATATATTCGCGCGTATCTTGGGGTAAAATAGTTTTCCATAAGATTTCTATTTTATTTTTATAACCGATGGTTCTAACAAATTGCAAAAATGGGAGTGAGTAGAATGATCAAAAATTTATCGATAGCGTTAGCCATATCTGTGTGCCTGACCGCTTGTGGTGGTAGTGGTGGGGGGGGTGGTAGTAAATCGTCGGCACCTGCATCTTCTGCTCCGGCGTCATCCGCACCTGCTTCATCAGTAGCGCCTTCATCGAAGCCAGCGTCATCAGTAGCGCCTTCATCGAAGCCGGCATCGTCGGTTCCTTCTAGTGTTGCTTCTTCATCTGCCACATCGGTCGATGCTGGTGTGATTGTGATCAATCCCACCCTCTATACAGCAACCGCCAATGGTAAATCGATAGTCAACCCGACTAACAATGATCTCACCGTTTCTTTTAGCGGCGAGTACGGTGGCGCTGAATATAAAATTCAACCTCCGATAGCTGTTCCCGCTGGATTAACTCTTGATGGAGCTACATACGAAGTAACTGTAAATGTGAGCAATGAGTTTAAGGCGAGCAAGGCGGGGTTGCAGTTGTTCGCGTTTATCAATAATGGCTCCAATCCCTGGCCCACGAAAGGCGATTGTGAAAAATTTCTGACAGCCGATTTGACTGTAGGCAGTCAAAAAATCAATTGCAAACTTGATATGGGCGGTGTTTTTAATTCAAAGAGCCACGAGTTTGGAGTAGGAATTGAAGCTGTCAACGATCCAGTTGAAACAACAACCTACAATGGAACTATTTCAATAACTGATACGAGAATTGTGCTTGGCGAAGAAGCGGATATTGTGTACCCAAGTTCATCTTCATCGTCTTCTTCCAGTTCTTCCTCAAGTAGTGCAGGTCCCGTTGCATATGATTTGCCTGCCGCGAGTTGGTATGCGAAGGGCGATTCAAGCAAGGTGCAAAAGAGCGGCAATACCTATACCGTATCTGATGAATGGGTTGGTGCGGGAATTTGGGTAGAACAACCTAATGCAGTGATTGAAAATTCCACTATTGATGTTGATGTAAATGCAAATTCTGCATTTAAGAGCAGTGGTGCATCCTTACAAATATATGCAATTGTGAATAATGTGTGGACTGAGTATACGAATTGCGGTTGGTTAAACAATACCGACATTACCGCTGGTGCCAGTCAGAAAATTACTTGCACGATTGATTCAGCAAACAATGATTTCGCGCAAACCGCTAACGCAGTCGAAATTGTTGTGCGTAGTAGAGGTGTGCCAGGTTCCACGGGTTCTTTCACTATTGAAGGTGGAAAAATTACTCCGGCCAATTAAACGATAGTTGTTTGTCCTGTTCCTGTGTGTTTATAACTGCAGGAACAGGATGTTGTAATTCGAATGTTCAGATAATGGTGTATTAAATGCTGAAACAAATCGGTTTAATGTTTGGCGCTTTATTATTAGCTGCATGCGGTGGTGGAGGTGGCGGAAGTAAATTGCCTGCGGTTCCTTCTAGTCAGGCGCTTTCCTCCAGTGCAGGATCTTCTTTATTACCCGCTTCAAGTTCATTGATGCCATTGAGCAGTTCATCCAGTTCCGTTTCTCTTTCCTCTTCAAGTTCTTTTCCGACTTCCTCAACCGCTTTTGCGTTAGGCGCTGATCTTGGGTGGGTGACAGAAATGGAAGATAACAATAAAAAATTCTATAACGCACAAAGTGAACAAAAGGATGCATTTGAATTAACCCAATCGTTGGGAATTGATGCAATTCGTTTGCGTGTGTGGGTTAGCCCTGCGAATAAATACAACACGATTCAGGATGTAGTAGCAAAAGCGTTGCGCGCTAAGGCGTTAGGGCAGCGCGTCATGATCAACTTTCACTATAGCGATATCTGGGCCGATCCCGGTAAACAATTCAAGCCGGAAGCGTGGAGTAAATATTCATTTGAAGAATTAAAAACCGCATTGGCAACGCATACTCGTAACAGTTTGATTGCATTACGTGATGCCGGTGTAGAACCGGAATGGGTTCAGGTAGGTAATGAAACCAATGACGGTTTTTTATGGGATACCGCGCGTCCTTCTGTAGAACCCAAAAATGCGAATATGAAAAATTATGCTGAATTGACTACAGCGGGTTATGACGCTGTTAAGGAAATATTTCCCACTGCAAAGGTGATCGTCCATCTTTCCAATTGTCATGACAATGCAAATTTCCGCTGGATATTTGATGGCCTTACCGCGAACAACGCGAAATTCGATGTAATCGGTGCGTCTTCTTATCCAACAAGATCAGCAACTGAAACTAATTCCACCTGGCAAACCATTACCCAGAATTGCCTGGCAAATCTGAATGATATGGTTTCACGTTACCAACGTCCGGTAGTCCTGGCAGAGATTGGTGTGCCTTGGGATCATCCCGAGGGCAAAGCTATTGTTGCTGACCTGATTTCCAAAGCAAGAGCGGTGGATGGTGGTAAAGGATTAGGCGTTTTTTATTGGGAGCCGTTGGCGTATGACTGGAATGGTTACTCGTTGGGCGCTTTTGATTTAACCGGAAAACCCACTACGATAATGGATGCATTTAGTGAGGCGGCTGCATCCCTGCCTAAATAGAATCAACTGGCTATAAAATAAAAAGCTCCCTCGTTTATCGAGTGGAGCTTTTTTCTTTATAGGAAGAATAATTGCAAAGCGCTTTTTGAAAAATTAATTATTGTGGCAGGGTCCGAGGGCTGATTTTGTTTGCGATTTTATTCAGTAAGCTGCTTTCTTTGTAAAGCTTGCGCAAATATCCCATGGCTGGTTTTTCGATGGTGTAATTTAACAGCGAACCAAGAATTAACCCGGTCAGCAATGCGCAGCCAATACCGATAAGCGGTGAAAGTTCGTGCTGGTAAAACAGGTCGATAATCGTGTAACCAATATTTTGGTGGATTAAATAAAACGAATAGGAAATGGTGCCCATAAACACAAAGGGTTTGTAAGAGAGTGCGGCGAATTTTTCATTAATCGCACAATAAAATAGACCATAAATAACACTAATAATGATAGCTCCTGTTAACTCATATTGCGCATAGAGGCTGAGCAACGATAATGCAATAACCCAATAAGTCATTTTGTTAGCATTACTTTCCCACAAGCGATAAAAACAAATTCCTGCGGCAAACAAACCGATGTAATCCAGCAAAAGCAAATAACGCAAACGCATGGGAATCATTTCAATCCAGCCAGTCAATGCAAGGCTGGCTGATATCAGTACCCAAATAAATAACCATTTTTCAATCTGGTGTAATTGTCGGCCTAAAAATAACAGGAACATCCAAAAATAAAATGCCAGTTCCAGCGTTAATGTCCAGTACACACCATCAACATGGGGAACACCTAAATAAGCTTGGAGCATAGAGTAGTTGATGATGAGTTCGCTAACCGTCGTAGTGCGATCATCTGGCCCGTACAGGAAAACAATTAAAAACGTAATGCTAACGGCGACCCAATAAACGGGAAAAAGTCGGGAAAAACGTGACCAGATAAAATCAAATGGATGATTAATTCTGGCCAGTGTCCAGAAAATAACAAAACCACTCACCAGAAAAAACAAATGCACACCGTAATAGCCAAACTGGAACGCGGTGGGAACCGAGAATTCGTGTCCGTAGGCGACGTCATAGTGGTAAAAAAAATGGTAGAGGGCTACGGCCAGGGCTGCGAAGCCGCGCAAGCCATCCAAAGCGGTTAATCGCCGGGTATTCATGGGGCTGTCCTTTGAAAAAGAGGGAGGGCGTTATTCGTTAACGCACTAGCAATTGTCGCGCCTCAATGTCATCTCTATTGCCTTTTGCGAAAAAAAATTATCGAAACAGGACAAATTTCGCAGAGGAAATGTTATCCACATAAAGTTTAATTAAGCGGCAGAAATGAAATGTGTATGGCGCGCCAGTCTTACGGGTAAATCAGCATTGATCTCGCGTGTTTACTGGCGATGAAGCAATGTAAATGGTGCATTTTTTAGAAATTCTACACGCCAGTGCATCAAAAGCATGCTGGCGTGTGAATAAAGGGGAAGTAATTACACGTGTGTTTATTAACGTTGTAATGTGCGGGCACGTAAAACCAGAATGGCAATGCATCCTAACAGAAGCAAAAGGCTGGAGGGTTCAGGGACTTCTACGCCAACGACATCAAGGATAAGCTCATCAGGCATTTTAACAATGATTGAATTGCCCGCCGCATCGCTCAGATTATTTGCCCACAATGAAAAGTGAGCTTCACCTACTGTTGTTGCAGTTAACAAAATACTGAACAGCGTGAATTCACCCGCTTGCCAATCCTCCAGGCTGGCAATGTCATCAAATGATAATTCGAATAAATTGATTGTGCCGACGCTGAAATGACTTAACTGAAGGCTACCAAAGTTATTCAAATCCAATTGGTTTCCTTTGATGCGATCACCCCATATGATTTGGTTGAATGTAAATAGAGTTTTATCAAAATTAAAATCCAGATCATAAGCGCCGAGCGAAGGCGCTGCACCATTGTTTAAACCGGAGATGTTGATATCAATCGCCATCGTGCTGCCATTTTGGATCAAAGTTTTATTGTGAACCATATCAATGCTAATAGCGTAGGTATCTACGGTGAATAACAGTAATAAGGACATCCACAGTTTACGTACTTGCTTCATACATTCCTCCGTTAATTAGTGGGTGGCACAACCGCTGCGTGTACATTGCAAAGTGAGTGCTCTTGCATCCAGCGCATTAATCGCACCGTCACCGTTTACGTCGCGTTGATCAAACGCAACAGGTTTCAAACCGCGCGCGTTCGTCACTATCTGGATATCATTTCTATCGACATCGCCGTCACCATCAAGATCCAGAATTAAATTCAGTGAAATAACCAGCGGATCATGGTCGGATGAACGGTAAGCATCCGCTGCATAAAAATTGTTTATTTGCGCGGTGGATTTATATTCGGTGTTGTAATCCAGGCTAACCGGTTCGTCGGCATTAATATGCCAATCAGCAGCGAACAGCACTTGTGGTGTTAATGAATCGCTCGCTAATCCGTGATCCAGATAGCCAGCCTGGCCATCAAACACGTATGAATAAGTAGCGGTGCCACCAAATTGGTTAATTAAATCGGTGTAGCCTGCGTTGATGATGTGTGTAATCGGATTTTCTTTTGCGTATGCATTTAAATCCCCGATAATTAAATAATCGCGGTCGTTCACGCCGGTGGGATTTGTGCGTAGCCAATTCACCAGCGCAGTGGCGGCTTGGGTACGGGTAATATTGCAATTTCCCTGGCCGTCACCAATATCCGGATCACCCAGGTCATTGCAATCAGAACCTTTGGATTTGAAATGATTAACCACAGCTGTCGCGATGGCGCGGTTGCTGTTCACACGAAAACTTTGTGCAAGGGCCGGGCGGTTTTTAGTGTCGATGAATGTTGCATCAACATTTGAATCCAGAATGGCAGTGTTACCAATCGCAGTGGCTTTATCGCTGCGATAAATAAATCCTACGGCTATTTCATCGCTGCCCATTTTATTAACGCCGGGGTTAATAAATTTCCAATGAGTAGTTCCTGTTTCAATATTCAATGCATTGGTTAATTCTGCAATAGCACTCGTGCTGCCGTAGCCGTCGTTTTCTATTTCAATCAAGCCGATGACATCTGCGTTTAACCCCGCTAAAGCACTGACAATTTTTGCTTTTTGTCGAGCGAACTCAATAGTGGTGTGTGCACCGCGTGATGTCGGGAATCCGTTGCCGGCTCCATCACCATTAAAGAAATTCAATACATTGAAGCTGGCGATTTTTAAATTTGCAGCAGTGTCGATAGTTGGCGCGAGTGGGCGGGCATTGGTGTGAGCAAATTGTGGCGCACTCGTAGGCAGGATGCGATAAACACCAAAATCATACGTAATGACGCCGTGCAGGTTTGCTACCGTGTCGCCGCTGCGTAGCGTATTTTCGGCGGACAACGCCGGTGCAGGAAAAACTACCGGGTCAGGGTTCTGGATATTACTTGCGTCATCCAGCATCAATTTATTCAAATTATTTTGTGCTTGTAACGCAGTGGCTGCTGCACCGGGTTCTGTCAGATGAGTAGGTTGTTGCAAGCGGCCATTCGCCAGCAATATTTGCCCATAGCGGCCCAATTGATAGGTTTCATTGACCTTCAATGTTTGCGGAATAGTAACCGCCATTCCCTCTACGGATTCGAACGTATCCAGTGTGGTTACCGGCAGTGAAATTGTTGCTGGTGCAGGCAGCGGCTGATTGTTCGCGCACACGATAACAGTGGCGTTATTTAATTGTGTCAGGCCAAATGTTTCTGCCACGGTGCCGCTCACTCTTACCCGATCACCCACTGCAACAGCGGTGGTATTGGCGACATAGATTCCATCGGAAGTTTGTGAATTGCTATCGGCCAGCGCATCATCCTGTTGTACGAAAAATCCGCCGAGTTGATTGGCATTTTGGAAATCGGCCACGACGATTGCTTCAAGTGTTACGGTATTGCCAACCAGGGGGCTGCTAGCGCCGGTTCCTTGAATCGCACTAATTAGTGTTGCGTTTTGCCCGCAGCTACCTGTGTTTTCTCCACCCGTGTTTCCTCCACCAGAGTATCCTCCACCATTCGAGCTTCCCTGATGGGTTCCCAAATGGTCGAACGTGTCCTGCGCAAAACCTTCCCACTCGGAAGATGGATCAAATGCATTTGTACTATTGCCGTCGCCACCGGTGATGGAATTTTTGCGCCGCAATGTATTGTCAGCCGTGCTGGCCATTCCGCTACCCCATTCACTGCCGGGGTCCAGGCCAATTTGCCCAATGCTATCAATGATGGTGCTGCCATTTTTTAATACAACGGCGTCATCGCCGTTGTACCAGCCGGAGGAATTGGTTTGGTTTGCTGTCGCCAGGATGGTTGCATTGGCGCTGCCATGGGCAAGTACAAATACGCCCTGTGCGGGAATGCTACCCGTGAGGTTGATAGCAAGCCCGGCATTGGTATTGCCATTGAAATACATTTCGACCTTGTAGTTGGTTAAGTCGATGGCGTTATTACTGCTGTTATAAATTTCCAGTGCTTTGTTGTTGCTGCTTCCTTCAACATATTCAGAGAAATATAAATCAGCGCAAGCAGGTAATGCACAGAGGCTGGCGATTGCAACAGCAAGGGGTTGGTGAAGAAATGTATTCATGTTGGCTCCGCGGCAAACTATTTATCCTGAAGCCGGCAGCTTAGGCGCGTAATGTTACGAAGCGATGGCGGGATTCGGACGGTTTTGTGACGGTTTAGTGACTTGCCGATGATTTTATAGGTGTGGATGTAATTCCTCGTAATGGGGCCATGACTCTTCAGCTTGTACTCTTTTGGTAACGGCTGATTGTATTTTTGAACCTGTTTGAAATAACTGAAGGATACATTTATGTATATCACTCTTATTGGAGCCAAAATTTTTTATGGCGATAGTCTTAATGACCTGGGAAAGGCGATTGCAACCTACAAGGGAACACGCATGGCCCAGATGGCAGGATTAACTCCCAACTTCATCACGTTCGTCCAAATGTCCGAAACGCAATTCGTGCGATTTAAAAATGCGGGCCGACGCAAGGGGTCATCTAAACCAGGAAAAACAACAACGGGCGGTTTAGTTCGCACGCGTGCAGATCGCACGGGTTCCCATGATCCGTTGGAGAAATGGGATGTTGACCTTTATGGAAATCTAACCGGGCATTTGGGGCCTTGGGGAAGTGGTTCATTAACTAATCGTGACCACATGACGGCGAACAGTAGTAATCAAATAAGAAATAAGTTGTCGGGTTATTCGTTCTCGACCAATGAAGTAAAAGCACAAGGAGTGGCTATCACAGTATCAGGTGAACATCACCGTGGAGGCAGTTACACCTATGGAGGCAGGACGAAAAGTAGTAGCCCCGTATCCGGATTAAATCGAATGGAATTTGGCGCTAAATTTCCGACAGACGCGTTCATGACAGAGCTGGACGCCATGCTCGAATGGAAAAAGGACGGTGGCTTTGGAAAAAACAGGCTTAGGATAGAAATGGTGGGCGCTTATATTTATATGTATAAGTTCGCAGTTGATGCGAAGGTAGTGACGCCGTCGGTAATGCAAGACCAGAAGCTCATCAGCTGGCTCGATTCAGCCGTCGCTAATGATGACGGAAAAGTAAGAAAGTAAACTTGATGATGTTTTTAGCGCGCGCCCTCATGAGTACAGGTACTTGAAGTGCCATTTATCCACAGGGTGCGGACAATAATTTCTTATTCCAAAATCACCTATTCGTTTTCCTGTTTTGTGCGGAACTTAAGATCTTAAAGGGCGGTCGGAGCTACCCCACCTTAATTTGTGAACGATAACTATGTGATCTGAAAGTCTGCATCTGTGTAGACAAAGACGCTGTATGGAGGTTTGAATGAACGCCAGAAACGATCTTTTGTTCGATAAGATTGAACTGCGCCACCCGCTCCCCGAAGATGGGGATGCCCTTGATCGCTTATTGGCGACAACCCCCCTGCTGGATGGGAATTCTGTGCAATGCACGTTGCTGCAATGCGGACATTTTGCGAAAACGTCGGCGGCGGCATTTGCCGATGGCGAACTTGTCGGTTTTGTTTCCGCCTATCGCCCCCCTAACGAGCCCGGTACGTTATTCGTCTGGCAAGTTATTGTTGCGCAGCATTGGCGCGAGCATGGATTGGGGAAATTCATGTTGCATTGGTTGGTTGATCAACCGGAATGCTTGCCGTGCACACGCATGGTGACGGCGATTGCTATCAAGAACACCGTGTCCTGGTCATTGTTCGATAGTTTTGCACGCGATATTGGTGCTATCCCCATTAAATCGTTTGTAACCTCGCTGGAGCGTGACCGGCGGCGTCCTCCGAAAGAATATCTCTTGCGTATAGCGCCCCTCCCCAATTGCCCGGAAGAAGTAATGAGCAGTTCGTTGGAGGATATGCGCGCAAATTCCTCTCATATACCTGCAATGCGCCGGTGGCTGGATTAATCCGCAGGGGGCTCTCCCTGCGACAATTTGTCACTGTTGCGCTGGCGTTAAAACTCCTAACCTGCCGCCTCAACATTTATAAAAATGATTAATGAGGGGCAATCCGGTGAGACGGTCGATCTTGGTAGTCGCCATCGCGCTCGCCAATCTGGCGACGGGCGTGGCGGCGCATGACGAAGTATTGAAAAAAAAGCGCGGGCAACAAACGCAAGATATTGAAGAAGTCAAAGTCTGGGGCGAAGCGCGTGACAGTGCGAGCGCTGGTTACACCACGCCTTCCAGCGTGCTGACGCAGGAAGATATGGTGGCGATTAACAGCTCCACCACCGAAGACCTGGTGAAGTACGAGCCCAGCATTGTCATTCGCAAACGCTACATTGGCGATTCCAATGGCACGCTGGGCCTGCGCGGTTCCAATATGTTCGCTACGGCGCGCTCCATGGTATTTGCCGATGGTGTGCCCCTGCATTATTTATTGCAAACCCGTTGGAGTGGTGCGCCGCGCTGGACGATGGTGAGCGCGAGCGAAATTGCGCAAGTAGAAATTCTCTACGGACCGTTTTCTGCCGAATACAGCGGCAATTCCATGGGCGGTGTTGTACTCATTGAAACGGCTATTCCGCAAAAACGCGAAGTCCATGTGGATCTGGATTATTTCGCGCAAGATTTTTCCAGTTATGGTTTTAATGATCGGCTCAACGGTTACAAAACTTTTTTTTCCTACGGCGATAAGATTGGCGATGTAAGTATTTACTTCTCCTACAACCGTTTGGAAAACGAAAGCCAGCCGCAATCGTATTATTTTGATCAGGATAAAAATCACAGCATTAACACCATCCAGCAACAGTTTTCTAACGCGGTTCCGATCACCGGTTTAATTACTGATAGTGATGTGTTTGGAAAACCCGCATATTATTTTGGTGATACCGGCGTAGAACAAGCAACCACAAATAATTACAAAATTAAATTGGGATACGATGTTGGTGATTGGTCCGGGTTATTGAACCTCGCCTATGAAGATCGCAATACTTTGCGTACCTCGCCCAACAGTTATATTAAAAATGCGCAGGCCAATACGCAGTGGTCCGGAAATTTTATTGAAAATAATTTATGGATCACGGTTCCTGCATCTCGCTTGGGGGCCAGTGAGCTGGATCGCCGCAGTTTATCCACTGGCTTGCGCCTTAAAGGGACATTCAACGAATTCACCCGTTTTGAAGCGAATATCAGTGACTTTCGTATTCTGGAGGACAACAGTCGCGCTTCCAGCCATTCGTTGCAAGATCCGCTCTTCAAAGGCCGAGGACAAACAACGGATTATGACGATACCGGTTGGCAAACACTGGAAGGTAAATTCGTATTTGCTGATGTTGGCCTGAAAGGAATGGAATTGATAACAGGTGCGCGTTATGAAGCCTATGAATTGAATGTCGATATATTTAATTCTTCACGCTGGGTGCAGGGCGACAACGCGGGCTATACCAGTCGCTCTGGTGGAAAAACCAATATTGCTGCTGCTTTTGTGCAAATGAACTGGGATATTAACGAGTATTGGGATCTGGCACTGGGCGGTCGTTATGAACAATGGGAAAGTAAAGGCGGTTATTTCAGTAAGGATGTTTCCAGTACGCCGGAATTTGATTTGGCAAACGTGGCGGACGCTGATCGCAATCAGTTTTCACCAAAATTTTCGGTCGGCTACGTTCCCGCGCAGGAGTGGTTGATCCGCTATTCACTTGCCAAAGCCTATCGTTTTGCTGTCGTGGAAGAATTATTTACCCAAAGCCAGAATTATTCTTCTGTTGTTCAGGCACAACCGGATCTGAAACCGGAAAATGGTTTGCATCATAACCTGATGTTGGAAAAACAATTGGAAACGGGTTATGCCCGCATCAATATTTTTACCGAAACAGTGCAAGATGCGATTGAATCACAAACCACGTTTTTACCCAGTGGCTCAACTGTTCCATCGGTTACTACATTTTCATCAATCGATGAAGTAGAGACTGATGGCATTGAGTTCATTTTGAATCGCTATGGTTTGTTGATTCCCGAATTGGATTTGCGTTTTAATCTCGCTTACACCCGATCAATTATCACCGATAATTCTACGGCGGAAGCCAATAATCCCACGGCGATAAAATCCATTGAAGGCAATGATTATCCTCGCATGCCACGTTTGCGCGGCAATGTCATGCTGACCTATCACGCGACAGATCGCTGGGATTTCAGCGGGAATGTGCAATACGCGGATAAAAGTTTTGGCCGCCTGGATAACACTGATATCGCCGAGCAAGTGATGGG
>DATJLF010000083.1:0-10737 GCA_035490715.1 Cellvibrio sp. | reverse complement strand
GTGGTCAATGGACCCCAAACATCTTCGGCATACCCCGTGCCAGTACCACCCCAGGTGTCGTTTTGCACATTGGAAAAGGCGGAACGGTAATTCATTTCGGTAGTTGCCAGGCCGAAATCGATGCTCTTAATCAAGCCATCGTTGAACTCGTAGGTTCCCTTGATTTGGTATTGGTCGATCTCCGTCATCATGTAGCTGCTTCTGAAGGAATGACCTGCGCCCTGCATATCCTGATAAGTCAGTACTTCACCGGCTGGATAGAGGATCTTCATTGCCGGGAAGGCTTTGCTGAAATCAATCACGGTGCCGGCACGAATACTGGCGCGCGCACCAAAGTTAGTGCTTGAGCCGAAGCGGCCACCGTTGGGTGACGATTCCGCTTGTGAGTTATGGCCATCAAATACCAGCTTGAGGTTATCGGTAGCCAGCCACTCGACATTCAAGCCAACAGAATCATTTTCCGTTTTGGCAGCGCTCAAACCCGCGCCCATCCCGAAATCTTCCAGGCCACTTAATTCGTTGTACAACAGCGGTGAAGAAATTGGGCCATCGGTCCAAACAGAAGGATATTCCGCTGAAGCCGGTGTACGGCCCCAATCAAACCAGGCACTCAGGTTGTTGGAGCGACGCTCGCTTTCCAACTCGGAATAGGTGTAATCCAGCGTGGTGGTAACGGTATCAACCGGTTTGTACTGGAGAACCAACTGCCCGTTGGTACGAGTGCGCTCGTTTTCAGAGAAGTTGTATTCCAGTTTCTGCGGACGGCCGAAAATATCTGTCGCTTCGGGGCGATTGATCACATTAGGGTCATTGGTGGGTAGGCCGCCCCAGGTTTGCGTTGGAACACCGGGTGCACCAGACCAGTCGCAGCAAATTGCTGAACCGGAAAATGCATACCAACCACCCGTGGTTGCTCCACTCGAACCACTCTTGCGCTCCTGGAAGCTACCGGTCAGGGACACACCGATGGTGTCATCCGCAAAGGTATTGCTATAGATACCGGATATTTCCGGGGTCAGGTCCGGGCTATCTACCGAGTCGTCATAAACACCTTTCACCCCCAGGCTAGCTTTCAGGCCAGGTGATGCCAAAGGACGCGGCGTAAGGATATTAATGGTTGAGCCGATGCCACCGGTGAAAAGATCCGCACGACCGGTTTTATAAACTTGCACACCCGACACACCTTCAGAAGCGAGGTTGCCGAATTCAAATGAACGGGTTGATACCGCGTAGGTATCGGCAATTTCCGCAATCGGCATCTGGCGTCCATTCAAGGTCACCAGGTTATAGTCCGATCCGAAACCACGCACGGTGACTTTACTACCTTCACCGTTCTGGCGATCAATCGATACACCCGAAATACGTTGCAGCGATTCTGCCAAATTGGTATCCGGGAATTTACCGATGTCTTCCGCCGAAATGGCATCAACTACACCTTTTGCATCGCGTTTTACATCCATCGCGCGTTGCAAGCTGCCTTTGATACCGGTAACCAGAACTTCTTCAACATTCTCGTCTTGCGCCAGGGCCATGCCGCTAACGCCGAGCATGGCAGAAGCAACCGCCGAGGCAATAAGCTTTTTCCTGAAGCTGGTTGATTGTTTATGGGTTAGTGTCTTACTCATGGAGTTCTCCATTTATTTATTCGTATGGATTTATTGTTGGCCCTTCATTCTCTCTTTGTCGCACCCGGGTGCCGGGTTGGTCTCACCCTCGTGTCGGGCCATACCGCTTTTCAAGCCACTTGATCATCACAGTTGGCGCATGGAGTGTCGTCCCACCTTGAAAATTTATTCGAACCTGAGTCATATCACTTTCTTTCAACCCAAGTGGGAAGGAACAAAGTTCATTAATTTCAATAAGATAGCGATGATGAAGTCGTTTTATTGTTATGCGTTATCCCACTTTTTTATAAAGGTGGTACGAAAAAAAAGCCCCTGACAGAACCATGTCTGGCAGGGGCGACGGGGCCTCCCACTGAATAGTGGGATAACGAAACTTAAAGGCGGGTAATACGGAACCAGTTGAAATTCCAGCCCGCTTGCTGGGCAAACACACCGAAGCTAAACGTGCCTGCATTGAGCGTTACCGTGTGGCTTACGGTGGTCCAGTTTTGCCAACCACCGGTAGACGGAATAGCCACATTGCCTAATTGAATTGCACCGGCATTCAGGTCAGCAGAGAGCAAAGAACCGGATGGGCTGGCAACACGGTACTCAATGCGGTAGCTGCCAGTTGCCGGAATGGTGATATTGGCGTAGGCCATCCAATCACCCGCATCGATGTAGGCAACGTTCTGGCCGCCATTGGTATCGGTAGTCGCTTCAGTCTGCACGCCGCTCATCGCCGTGAATGCTTCTGCCTGAACCAGTTGCGAGAACGCAGGAACCGAGCTGCTGGACGCTACACTGCTGCTCGCTGGTGCACTACTTGAGGTACCGCCAGAACAGCAACCGAATTGCACCCAAGCCGTATCAACAGCCCCAGCGCCCTGGGCGATAGTGAAGAAGTAACGTACGGTCGCACCCGACGGGATGTTAGTCAGGGTATAGGTGTTGTTATTGTTCGCATTGGTCATACGGATATTTTGTTGCGCACCACCATTGATGGTGAAGTGAATATCCGCCCAGGCCGCATTGTTCGCATGGAAGCGCACGCTGTTGCTGGTCAGTACCGTATGTCCATACGGAGTCGCGACGGTAGAGCTGGCCACCGACGAACTGGCAACGGATGCTTTGGATGAACTGGCCACTGAACCCGGGGTGGATGTGGTCACCGAACTGCTGGTGCCTGAACAACCCGCGCCGCTGGATACCACGGATTGACCGGTGCGTTTCAACGCATAACCTTTGGCGGGAACGGAGAAGCTGGTACCGTCGGAATAGGCAACGTTAATCGCGGAACAACCGAAGTTGTAGGCGATGTAGGTGAGGATGCCATTCTTGTTGAAGGCAACGGCGGCTGGATGGTTAGACGTCAATGCGCCCGTACCCGTCGCCAGATGCCCCAATTGCTTCAGGGTGTAAACCCAGTGATAGGTGTGCGCCTTGGTCTCGCCTTCTTCCGGAATCAGGTTGTTCAGGCCGTAGGCCAGCATATCGTCCACGGCCGCCTGGCCATTGGTCATCGACCAGATATTCCACCAGACATCGCGCCATTGGCCATTCGGCAAGCCGGACGGTTTACCGTTGGAGGACTCGCTCAAACCCAATGCGACGTAGTTATTCAGGTAATCCGCATGCTGGCCAATGTGCAGAACCAATGGGCTCAGCGGTAAACCCTGTATACCGAGGATGTGCGCATAAGCACCGGAGAACCAGGTAGAGAACACATGGCCGTTACCCCAGATAATGGAGGTCGTTGGTTTGGTATAGCTGGAAGAGAAGTTATCGTAATCGCCACCCAGGCCTTTGAAACGGTCAATGTTGTTCCAGTATTCCCAGTAGGTTGCTGTCGATGACGCGTGCAGGTACATACCGCGATTTACCAAATCATTGTTGCCAGTGATCATGCCGTACAGAACGATTGCACCGTAAGCATTCGCGGCTTCTGACGTCGATTCGTTGTTGTTGCCCAATGCGAAGTTAGCGTGGCCGGAAGCCCAGGAGAAGCCGTACGCAGGATCAAAGTTACGCAGGTACGGGAATTGGCTGTCATTGCGGCCAGCGGCGTAATCGCGAATCAGCAATTCCACCATGGGGCCGTATTGGGTAGATCCACACCAGCTTGCATCCACACGGCAGATTTCCGCCGCCGCGCGCACAAAATAACCGTAGTGGAAGTGGTGATCGTTCAATTGCTGCTGGGCACCGAAGGACTCATCGAACCCCAGCAACGTGTTCCAGTTATTGTCGTACACGAAGTATTTGGTGGTATCCAACGCGCCGGTGGTATTAGCGCGGAACCAGTCCTGCAACTCGGCTTTCAGCCAGGCGATCATCTGGTTGGCTTCAGTCGTCATGCCGATTGAACGGGCAATCGCCGCCAGCTCTGCCACTTTGCCGTAGTTTTTACCGGCCCAGTAAGTATCGCCCGCGGTGTTCCACTTGGCGGTTCCCTGGTTAACAAACTCGGTGACCAGCGCACGCAGTTGGGTTGCGTTGTAATCGCCAATATTTTCCGGGAAGTAAGGCAGCACACCAACATAAGGGATGGTGTAGCTGTAGCTGCTGGTGGTCGCAAATTTGGTTACGCCGCGCGCCGAACGCACTTTGTAACTGGTCACACCCTGGGTGGAATTTTTCCAGTGCAGCGGCAACAAACCCGCCATAGTAGTCACGTTCGCACCGTTGAATTGGTACTGGTGGGTGATAGTGACTTTGTTGGTGTTGCGGTCCACGTTGTAGTTGATATTCACCTTGTCCACTTGCTGGGTTGCATACTGGGCAAATGCGGTGATCATCGCGGTGGATGGCGTGCCGGTCAGCTGTGGCAACCAGGTAACGGTCATGCGCTTGGTGCCATTGCTTACACCGATGCTATTGCTGTTAACACCGCTGAAAGTAGTGGCATCGTGACCAGTAATCAGGAACGCATTGCGGTTGCCCGCCACGTCGGTCCAAACACCCAGGTTATTGCCGCTTTGGTAGAAAATTCCTTTTTCACCGCCATCGGCAGACTTGGTACGAACAACCAGGTTTCCTTGCAGCGCGGTGAAATAAACATAGGGCGAACCATGGACAAAGGTCGCTTCCATTACCGCCGTGGAACCACTTTTCCACTGCACGGTGACCGAGCCATCGCTGTAATCTTTGAGGAAGGCGTCGAGATTTGAATAAGCAGAGTTACCGATGGCGATCCCGTCAAACACTTCGCTGAACGGATCGGGAATCGCATAAATAGTGTCGTTAGTACCGGTGCGCAGGCCGCCCGGAATACCTAATAAACGCACGCCACGATCAGTAATGCGGGCAGTGATTGGATCGGGAGTGATATAACCGGCGTCAGTGCTGGCGCCGACTTTCATCTCACCCACAAACGAGATCGAACCCCACCAGCGGTGGGTCATCGTTGGCTTGCCATTGGCCGGCGATACCTCTTGCGGGTAAATCGGGGTAGGCGCACCAATCGGACTGCAACTGCTAACGCCTGGTTTAACCACGCCGGCATTGTGGATCCAGTTGCCATGGTCCACCGTACATTTCCAGCCGGCGGTATTGATGGTATCGCTGATATTACCGGCACCATAGTTGATGATTGCCGCCTGACCCGCATGGGCAACACCCAATGCGCCCAGCAACAACAGGACTCTGTTGAATCGTTTCATGATAGTGACCTAGATAAGTGTTGTTATTGATTATTCGAACCAGGAGTTTCGCGGAACCGGATCCTCATTATTTTTATCGTTTTCCCTGGCACCTGCCTGCGCCGTCTTCCTGCCTTGCCATACCAGAACCGTAACCCGCGGAGGGAGACACGGTTATGTCAGTTTCCTCCAGCGATGCAACCCCGTCGTCCCATCTTGGGCTTGAAACCTAAGGTGGGCGGCGTCTCACTTTAATTCGGTTAAAAGAGGGAAACTGTGCGGAAGCAGAAAAAGTATTACTTATCAGGAAGAATTTCAGGCGCAATCCTCTACAATCAAAACACTGAGACAATGGATTTTCCTATGCGCCACCTTGTTTGTTTATTGCTCTGCCTGGGTACCTGCATGTGCCGGGCGGACATCATGGAAGTACGTTATTACGACCGCGGAGAAAAGGATGCTCGCCATGCCTATAAGTTCGAGCTAATTCGCGCAATCCTGGAGAGCACTCGCCCCGAATTCGGAGAGTACGCCATCATTCCTTTGGCCGAAGAGACAAGCGCCAAGCGCCAATCCTTATTAATCAGCGAAGGCAAGGTCCTCAACTTGCTTTGGGCAGCCCCAGGTACCGCCATTGCCGAAGGCGAGGTCATTAGCATTCCGGTGGATATATTACGCGGGCTTTTAGGCTACCGGGTCTGCTTGATTAACCCGGCCAACTTCCCCAGCGCGCCGGTTAAATCGCTCAAACAACTGCAGATCGGCCAGGGGCTTAATTGGGCCGATATCGAAATCTACAAACACAACGGCATCACCCCCAAGCAAGGCCCCACGTTCGAATCACTATTTGAAATGCTCGCCGCTAAACGCTATCACTGCCTGCCATTGGGAGCTGACGAAGTGGTGTATACCTGGCGGGAGAAAAAGGCCATCTATCCGTTCCTTACCCTGGAGCCAAACCTGCTGATTTATTACGACCATCCCATTTATTTGCACATCAGTAAACATATTCCACAACTGGCAGCACGGATTGAACTGGGACTAAAAAGATTACAATCCACTGGCGAGTTCGAACGCCTGTTTAACAAACATCATGCGGCGGATGTGACGACGCTCAACCTGCCCCAACGCAAGATTTTTTGCTTGCGTTCGCCCTACATCGCTGATGCCCATCAATGCGAAAGACCGCTCCGCTATCCACAGGTACCTCGCAAATAGCTCGTCCAAAAAAAAGCCCGGCTGTTTCCAACCGGGCAGAAGAACGCGCTACGGACGACGAAGCGCTTAGGGAAAAGAGAGGTTAATTAATCGGGCAGGAACCGGCGCAAGCTGACGTATTCATCTGGCTATTACCCAGCAAGGTCACATCGGCAGGACGCACATCGCAATTAACGGTGTCGAACTCAACACCCAGTGCAGAAGTGCTGCCCTGGCCTTTCACCACGCCTTTATAGACCTGGCAAATTTTGGTCTTGGAGGTACCGCTATTGTTCAGGGTCAGGTTACGAATCACCGCAACGTCGCCGAAGTTAGAGTTGATACCTACAATAGTACTTACGTCACGGGTAATGACATCGTTGATGAAAATCTTGCGCGGGCCACCATTGTTGGTGCAATCACCACAGGTGCGCGCTAATTTGCCAGAGCTCTGCACGTAGAATTTGCTGATATGCAATTCGCCACGGCCATTGAACTGGAACGTTTTGTCAGAGCCATTAAACGCGGCACCGCAAGTTACATTCATAACAGTACCGACAGGGCCCATTGCCGTAGCGGCATCTTCACCAATGTCTTCCCACCATACACGCTCAATGGTGCAGTTACCTTTACAGTGGATACCGTCAGCCGCCGCCGAACCGATAATCACATTGCGCACTACACCACCGTCCTGAACATCAAACAATGGCGGTTGACCTTCGCCCTGACCGCCACCGGACAAGTTATAACGCTTGTTCTGACCATCAAACACTTCACCTGCTGCCACCACACGTGTGCCGGTCAATTGAACTGTTTCGGTGGGTTCAGGTTTTTCACAACCAGGGTAATAAGAGCCGACAGGTGGTGGTGTTACCGAGCTGGACGACGAGCTTCTGGAAGTTGCCACCGAGCTGGAAGTGCTAACTGACGTCGCCACGCTGGATGAAGAACGGCTGGATGATGTTTGCGCCGGCGTAGAACTGTTCGCCGCAGAAGTATTGCGCGGTGCTGAACATTCATTGGTACCACCGGAAACCTTGGTACCCGCACCGAAGGTCACTTCGCCGCACACAAAACTTCCGCTCAAGGTTTTGTAAGTAAATTTGTCGGCGCGCCCGTAAGCCACCACAGTAGAAGACGGCACAGAACAGGTTTTTCCTTCGTTACAAATAGTTGCATAACCAGCGGGGCGATTGGCTGCCATTGATGTGGACGCCAATGCCGCCAGCATTACGCCGGAGACAATCAGGGGAATACGCATAATGATTTCCTCAAAAAGATTTAGGTTGCGTGTTTTCGTTATGAAAATTTCACCGCAAAAAAACTCATGAGGTATTGCACAGGGAACCGAATAACACCCGCATACTACATGGGGAAAACTGCAACGGAACCGGGAATTGCCACGCCGAAAATATTTTATTGTTATTTTTTACTATTGGTTCTGGAACCAAGTGGCAAGAAGTCTACGTTGCCACCCGAAAAGTACAATTATGCATGCGCAGTAAATTGCAGAATCCAGAGGTAACCCACAGGAAAACTGCCTACTGGCAAACACTAATTGTAGAAGCAATTCAAATTTGGGCGGCCTGGGGAGTTTAGAAAATTTTCAAATGAAATCGCGATTTTTAACACCAAAAATCCGGCACAGTAAAAACATCACCCATAAAAAAAGCGATCCGAAGATCGCCTTTTCATAACAAGGGATTATATCGCCGTTAACCTTTGGCACGCTCTTCCAGAATCGCAACCGCTGGTAATACTTTGCCTTCCACGAATTCGAGGAATGCACCACCGCCGGTAGACACGTAAGAGATTTTGTCGGCCAGATTCCACTTGTCGATTGCCGCCAGAGTGTCGCCACCGCCCGCAACCGAGAATGCATCGCTGTCAGCAATTGCGCGGGAAATGGTTTCAGTACCTTGCGCAAACGCATCAAATTCAAATACACCGCAGGGACCATTCCACAGCACAGTTTTTGCATTCTTGATAATTTCTGCAACGCGCGCTGCGGTCTCAGGACCGTAATCGATAATTTCTTCATCAGCCTGGATTTCGTTAACTTTCTTCGCAACAGCAACGGAATTGTGATTCCAGGATTTGAAGCCTTCTTTAGTCACACGAACATCAGTCGCAAACACCACTTCAGTTTGCGCACGCAAACGTTGCGCTTCGGGAATCAAATCTTTTTCGTACAGTGAATTACCAACTTCATTGCCAGCAGAAGCAACGAAGGTGTTAGAGATACCGCCACCAACAACCAGGATATCAGCAATTTTTGACAAGGCATCCAACACGCTCAGCTTGGTCGATACTTTTGAACCGCCAACAATTGCAACGAGTGGACGCGCAGGATTGTCGAGCACTTTTGCCAGCGCTTCCAGTTCAGCCGCGAGCAATGGCCCCGCAACCGCAACCGGTGCAAATTTCGCAACACCGTGAGTCGATGCTTGCGCGCGGTGCGCGGTACCGAATGCATCCATTACAAACACATCGCACAATGCCGCCATTTTTTTGGACAACTCGTCAGAGTTTTTACCTTCGCCCACATTGAAACGAACGTTTTCCAGCAACACCAAATCGCCCCCTTCTGATGAGGTAGGGAATGCAAACCCATCAACCCAATCTTTAACAAGGGGCACATTGCGGCCCAACTTTTCGCTCAGATATTTTGCAACCGGAGCAAGAGAAGAAGCTTCGTCATAAACACCTTCATCCGGACGACCAAGATGCGACATCACCATGACTTTTGCACCCGCAGCCAACGCCGCTTGAATAGTCGGGATAGAGGCATCAATACGCACCGCACTGGTGATACGCCCATCTTCCAATGGCACATTCAAATCCTGGCGAATCAATACACGCTTGCCGGCGAGATGCTGGTCTTTCATTAATTTTACGGTCATGACGAATATCCAGTTGAATTAAAAGCTGAGATTAAGAATTAATTTATTGCTGAAATTCTATGCAATTTGTGTGCGCCTGGCACTGATCCACCAGCATTTGAATCGGCAGTATCATGACAGTGGAAGTTTCCTTTTTTTCCTGATGCATACAGCGTTAAGATAATTGAATTCAATGTTTTTTGAGATGCCGGAATATAACACCAAGTTCCATTAGCTAGCTTGAAATGCACAACAGTCGTTTCTGTATTTTCCCAAGCCATAATTTCCACAATCGTTTGATTAGCAGACTCTTTCCACGCAAAAACCGGGGCAGCAACAAACATTAACGCAAAAAACAGTGACCTCATTTTTTATATCCTTTTATTTATTAAAAACCAGAGGCTTTTTTAGCCTCTGGCATTTTCCAAGTTTAGTCTTCCAACAATTCTTCAACAGTGCTGACGATGTTATCAACCGTGAAGCCAAAATGTTCCAACAATTTGTTGCCCGGGGCAGATTCACCGAAGGTGGTCATGCCGACGATGCGACCATCAAATCCAACGTATTTGTACCAGTAGTCAGCGTGTGCAGTTTCAACGGCAACGCGTGCGCCTACGCTGATTGGCAATACCGATTCTTTGTACGCAACATCTTGTTGATCAAATACAGAAGTGGAAGGCATAGATACAACGCGAACGTTTTTGCCTTTTGCTTTCAATGCTTCAGCGGCTTTCACAGTCACGCCAACTTCTGAACCAGTAGCGATCAGGATTGCATCCGGCTCGCCCACTGAATCAACCAGCACATAACCGCCTTTGGCGATGTTAGCTACTTGCTCTGGAGTACGTGCGAAGAAATCCAGATTTTGACGACTGAATACCAATGCTGCCGGACCATCTTTACGCTCAACGGCTGCTTTCCACGCGACAACAGATTCAGTGCTGTCCGCCGGGCGCCAGGTTTCCAGATTTGGAGTCAGACGCAACGTACCAAGCACTTCGATTGGCTGGTGAGTCGGGCCGTCTTCGCCTTGACCGATGGAGTCATGGGTGTAAACAAATACGTTGCGCAATTTCATCAGCGCCGACATACGCACCGCATTCGCCGCGTATTGTTGGAACATCAGGAAAGTTGCGCCATAGGGGATAAAACCACCGTGCGCCGATACGCCGTTCATGATCGCGCTCATACCAAATTCGCGCACGCCGTAATACACGTAGTTACCGCTAGCATCACCTGATTCTACGCCTTTGGATTTCTTCACCAGCGTCAGGTTGGAACCGGCGAGATCCGCAGAACCGCCAAGGATTTCTGGCAACCATTCAACAAAAGCCGCGATGGTATTTTGCGATGCTTTACGGCTCGCGATTTTTTCTCCTTTGGCTTGGGTCTCAGCAATAAGCGCTTCCGCTT
>DATJLF010000082.1:0-2131 GCA_035490715.1 Cellvibrio sp. | reverse complement strand
ATGTAGTGCCCAACAAAGTGGACATCTGGCAAGCCGCCAGCGCCCCGGAAGCACTCATGTTTATTTTGTACGGCGTAATCGTCGTACTCCCCACCATCCTCGGCTACACCTTCTTCGCCTACAAGGTATTCCACGGCAAGGCGACGCAGTTGAAGTATTACTAGACCGCTAAAAGTTATCGCACAATAAACAAAAAGCCCAGCTCGGTTGAACTGGGCTTTTTGTTTATTATCAGGAGGCGACAAACGTCGGATAGCTAACAGGCCAATCACAACCCGCAGGTTTGGTATACAGCCTAAGCCTTTTTCTTGACCACAAGATAAACAAGTACAGCCAAAATTAAAGATACCAACAGGAAGCTAGGCACGACATATAAAAATATTTGAGGCGCATTATCCACTCTTTGCTCTTCATGCAAAAAAGGAAATGCTAGCTTTTTATATGAAACAAAGAAAACTGTTAAATTTAATAGGGCGCTCACCAAAAAAAATAACACACCAGTCCAGCATGCTTTCATTTTATTTGACCTCCCAAAACCAAACTTCTTTGCTTTTATTTAAGTCAGAAACAACACCAAACAATTCATATATCGAACGCATAAACATTCCACCATTCGTTATTTTATTTTTATTCCATAAATCAATATGATCCTGTAGTGGTCAAGTAATTTTGGCCACAGTTTAAGAGTTACTTGTGTATGCTAGTTCAGCCATCACTGGCGATAATCCTGCATTGTGACTATGCGGCCTCGTTTGACTGTAGTAACCCAAAATATAATCCGTTATCGAACACTCAGCCTCTTTAAAATTTCGATAACCGAATGTCGGCACCCATTCAGTTTTCACGCTTCTAAAAAATCTTTCCATTGGAGCATTGTCCCAGCAGTTGCCTCGACGACTCATGCTTTGATCAATGCGGTAGCGCCATAATAATTGGCGATAACTTTTGCTGGTGTAATGGCAGCCTTGATCAGAATGAAACATCACACCTTTAGGTTTCCCTCTTGCTTCAAATGCCATGGTTAACGCGCGCCTGGTAAGCTCGCTATCAGGCGATAACGATAATGCCCAGCCAATCGGTCTGCGCGCGAATAAATCCAATATTACGGCAAGATAAGCCCAGCGCGTTCCAATCCAAATGTAAGTGACATCTCCACACCAGACTTGATTGGGTTTGCTGACTGTAAATTGCCGATCCAATTTATTAGGAACAGCAACATGTTCCTGGTCAGCTTTTTTATAGCTGTGCTTCGGTATTTGGCAACTGACTAACTCCAGCTTTTTCATCAGTTTTCCTGCACGGTAGCGACTCAATGAAGTACCTCGCGCTGTCACCATATCCGCAATTGTTCTGGCACCCGCAGAACCGTTACTTTCTGCATGCACAGCGCGAACTTCGCTTAGTAAGTGAATGATTTCAGCATTGATACTGTCAGGTCGATCAATCCAATACTTATAACTACTGCGGTGGATACCAAACGCTTCGCACAACATCTTTACGCTGTAGCTCTTCTTGAGTTCTTTAACTATCGCAAATCGTTCAGCGAGTCGGACATCAAGAGAGCGGTAGCCTTTTTTAATATTTCGTTTTCCGTTTCGATGCGTTTGATTTTCTTTTCTAATTCGCGAATGCGCTGTTGCTCAGGTGTTACCGGAGCCCCTTTGGCAAATTGCCCACCGGGTACTGCGCGAAGTTGCTTAACCCATTTATCCATCGTGGATAGGCCTACCCCCATTGATTCTGCTGCTTCACGGATGGTGTAGCCTTTTTCTACAACGAGCTGTGCAGCTTCATGGCGAAATTCAGGGCTAAATGTTGGTCTCGTACGTTTGCTCATTGGACACCTATTAGTTGTATGAAGTGATAATATCACTTCTAATTAGGTGGCCAAATTCACTATGCCACTACATCCCCACTACGAGACTCGAAACTTTCCGCTCCACGCTGCCAGTAATCTTTAAAAAAAATTACACCAGTTTTATCTGACAAGTCATTTTGAAAAGATTCAGCCTGAACTTTTTTCATAGCAGAAAAACCCGCAGGAGGTCTTTTTGCTAACGCTTTAGCCAGCTCTTCAGCTAAAAGAACATGTTTCTTTCCTGAATGGGACCAACATTTATTGGCCTTATAT
>DATJLF010000081.1:0-60019 GCA_035490715.1 Cellvibrio sp. | reverse complement strand
GCGGGGCACAACACCCTGTCACCACCGCAGGAGATAATCGCCGCATCCAGATTTTGGAGGATGTTTCCAGCCAGGTAGGAACAGTCACTCATATATTCGCCAAATATTCGTCACTCGTTGTTGAATCTATTCAATTCGGTGAGCGCTGGCCACAAGCACGTCGTATAGAGTTGGAAAGCGTAAATAGTGAACTGGTTGCTGAATTCAAAAAAATGGCCGAGGCCGAAGCCAAGTTACTGATGTTAGGTGAGAAGAATCTGGAGCGAAGCCTGCGTTTGTACGGCGCAAAAATCGCGGTATATCGCAAGCAAGTTTATGTGGGGCGCAAGGATATTTCCCTGGAACAAATCACTGCACTTAAAAACGCCATCACCCAAGTACGCGAACAATTCTACGACATGCTCAGCCGCAAATATGACCGTTTACTCGCCAGTGTCTAATGCTAATTTTTCCTCACAACGCCCGCTTAAGCGGGCGTTGTTGTTTCAGGCTGGCAAACACTATTACGGGATTGCTATGCTGCGCGCCCATCAAATATCTCACTCAAAGGCTAATTGCTCATATGTCGACTAACTATTTCAGCGGTATTTGGATCGATGTCCGCACCTTAGACGAATTTAATGCAGGTCATATTACCGATGCAGTCCACATTCCCTACGAGGAAATCGCATTGCGTATTGGCGAGGTGACTACCGATAAAAATGCGGCGATTCATCTTTACTGCCGTTCGGGGAATCGCTCGGGTATCGCCCAGCAAACATTGCTAGCGATGGGATTCCAGAAAGCAATCAACGAAGGGGGTTATGAAGCGTTGCTGCAACAGCATTCGTGAAATCCTGAATCAAAATTAATGCTGTCTCACCAGCCGCGATTCTGGGACAATAGCGGCTGGTTTAATTCCCTCGAATGCAGTCTCTATGAATACCGCCAAACACCTGTTTTCCTACGAAAAACCCAACATCCACGCGCAGGCCAAAACTTATAAGCCAGCTCCCTTCCTGCCGATGAGCCGATTGGAGATGGACAAACTCGGCTGGGACAGCTGCGACATTATTATTGTTTGCGGCGACGCTTACGTGGATCACCCCAGTTTTGGTATGGCAGTCATTGGCCGCTTTCTGGAGAGCCAGGGTTTTCGAGTGGGTATCATTGCCCAACCGGATTGGAAAAGCGCCGAGCCGTTTAAAGCATTGGGTAAACCCAACCTGTTCTTTGGCGTCAGTGCTGGCAACATGGACTCCATGATCAACCGCTACACCGCCGACCTGCGCTTGCGCTCCGACGATGCGTATACTCCCGGCGGCCAGGGAGGCAAACGCCCTGATCGCGCGGTGACGGTTTACAGTCAACGCTGTAAAGAAGCCTATAAAGATGTGCCCATTGTGCTTGGTGGTATCGAAGCCAGTTTGCGCCGTATTGCCCAATACGATTACTGGAGTAATGAAGTACGCCGTTCAGTATTGATCGACGCTACCGCCGATATTTTGTTATATGGCAACGCCGAGCGCGCAATTGCCGAAGTAGCTCATGCACTGGCTGCTGGCAAAGATATTAAAGACCTGGACAATATTCGCGGTACTGCCGTTATCAAAAAAGAAGCACCGGCAGGCTGGACCGAAATTGATTCCACTCGTATCGATTGGCCAGGCAATATCGACAAGTTACCTAACCCCTACGAATATCAACACAATGCAAAATCGGTTGTCGATGCTGCCCAAACCGATATCAATAATTCGCAAGTCGGTTTGCGTCAACTCGATCCGGAAAAAATGGCTGCGCAAATTGCCGAATTAAACCCGGATGCAAAACAGTTACAAACGCAAGGTTGTTCGGCACAAGGTAGCGAGAGTGAAAAAGCGCTTGATCCTAACGAGCCGCAACCCATTCGAATAATTCCCATGCCACTGCAAAATCGCAGTGAATTATTGGATGAAGACAGGGTATATGTGCGCCTGCCTTCGTTCGATAAAGTGCGCAAAGACCCTATCCTTTATGCACATGCGTCACGCGTATTACACCAGGAAGCAAACCCGTTTAATGCACGCCCATTGATACAAAAACACGAAGGCCGTGAAGTTTGGATTAACCCTCCGCCGATTCCCTTGGAAACCGATGAGCTAGATGGTGTATTCGATTTGCCTTACGCACGCGTACCCCATCCGAGTTATGGCAAGCAAAAAATTCCTGCGTACGACATGATTAAAACATCCGTGAATATTATGCGCGGCTGTTTCGGTGGCTGTACTTTCTGTTCGATCACCGAACACGAAGGGCGAATCATTCAAAGTCGCTCGCAAGAATCCATCCTGAAAGAAATTGAAGAGATTCGCGATAAAGTACCTGGTTTTACCGGCCATATTTCAGATTTAGGTGGGCCTACGGCAAACATGTATCGCCTCACGTGCAAAGACATGCCGACGCTGAGCAAATGCCGTCGCTTATCTTGCGTGCATCCCACTATTTGTAAAAATTTAACCACCAGCCATAAACACACTACCAATTTGTATCGCGCCGCGCGCAACATTCGCGGTGTTCACACTATCTCAATCGCATCAGGTTTGCGTTACGATTTAGCAGTGCAAGATCCGGAATACGTAAAAGAATTGGTGACGCACCATGTGGGTGGTTATTTAAAGATTGCACCCGAACACACCGAAGATGGCGTGCTCGCGCAAATGATGAAGCCCAAAATGTCCAGCTACTACGATTTCAAACGCATGTTTGAAAAATACTCGAAGGAAGCAGGTAAAAAACAATATTTAATTCCATATTTTATTGCTGCCCACCCTGGAACGCGCGATGAAGATATGCTCAACCTGGCACTTTGGTTGAAGAAAAATGATTTTGAAGTGGATCAGGTGCAAACCTTTTACCCATCACCCATGTCATTGGCAACGGCGATGTATGTGAGTGAGCGCAATCCACTCAAAAAATTAACGTACAAGAGCAGCAAACTTGCGATACCAAAAACACTGGAACAACGCCGCTTACAAAAAGCATTATTGCGTTACCATGACCCGGCAAATTGGCCGATGATTCGCGAAGCCCTGCGTAAAATGCGCAAACCGCATTTGATTGGCACCAGCGCCTCCGCATTAATTCCGGATGAGCAGGCAGAAAAGATTATTTTACATCGTCAAAAAGCTAAAGCAGGGCAAGCGGCGCGTGCGGCTAAAGCCGTACAAAAAGCCAAGGCTTTTGGTGACAAATTTGAAAGCGCTAAAAAACACAATGCCCAACAAACTGCTGCCAAGCAGCCGCATGTTGGGACTAATACCAATAAAAAACCAATTACTAACAAGACGCCTGGTAATAAAACTCTTGGAAATAAAGCGTCAGGCAACATAACACAAGGGCGCCCTGCTCCAAAAAAATAAGCTATTCATACACGCCGTTATTTGACACAAAAGGATTTGTGCAAATCAGCCAGTTTTTATTCAGGCTTCTCCGCTACAATAGCGCGATCTGATTCTCATTCATTTGTTGATGCACATTCACTTCATTCGTAAAAATGCAAATTCCTGGTTATACCATTATTAAAAAGATTAACGCGGGCGGGATGGCTACTGTATTTGTAGCAACCCAGCATAGTGTAGGGCGCACAGTTGCTCTGAAAATTATGAAGCCCGCATTCGATAAAGACCCTGAGTTCCATCAGCGTTTCCAGCGCGAAGCGACAATTATCGGCCAATTATCACATCCTAATATAATTCCTATTTATGACATTGGGCGTCATGAAGGCCTGAATTATATTTCCATGGAGTTTTTACCCAACGGCTCACTGGATGAAAAAATAAAAGAAGGGCTCAACACAGAACAGGCGATTAAAATTACTCAGGGAATTGCTGCGGCGCTGGAACAAGCACACAGCAAAGGTTATATACATCGCGACATTAAGCCCGAGAATATTTTATTTCGTGAAGATGGCTCTCCGGTTCTCACAGATTTTGGTATCGCACGCACCATTAAATCCAATGCCAATATGACGCAAGTGGGCACAGTTATTGGAACCCCTTATTACATGAGTCCTGAGCAAGCAAAAGGGGAATCCAGTGACGGCCGTTCCGATCTCTACAGCCTTGGCGTAGTGCTTTATGAAATGCTGACCGGGAAAAAGCTTTTCCATGCAGACAGTTCATTGGCAATCAGCGTCAAACATATTCACGAAACGCCACCAAAATTACCGCCACATTTCTCCACTATACAAACTTTGCTTGATACGCTGTTGGAGAAAAAGCCAGAACACCGCTTCCAAACAGCACGCGAATTGATTGAGGCTCTGGATAATATTTTACTGCAAGCAACAACAACAACAATTTCCCAGAACAACTCATTATTACAACGGCTGCCATTGCTAGGTCAGATACTGAAGCAAGACACAAAATTTCTCAGTGAAAAAGCCCGGCATTTTTTCAAGCTTTCAAAAAAAGAAAACCCTTATCCATCGTCAGTACAAAATGAAACAGCTACGATAATTGCAAATACCAATACCCAATTTGCAACGCGTATTTCTACCGTCTCCGTTTCTAATCTGGCCATTGACAACAGTGAAAATCGTAAACGGGCCATAAGATTTTTTATTTATTTTTTATTGTTTTCAGCATTCACAACTACCATTTGGATCTTACAACATAAGCAGCCCCCATCTGCTCGCGAGCAATGGGCAAGTATTACCGGAATGCAAAATGCTGATGCGGCTGAAGCAGCACTGATTCCACTAACAGTTAATCCCATTCCAAATGATGCACGTGTGCGAATTCTTAATATTCGCGAAAAATACGAAGCAGGGCTAGCGCTGCCCGGTGGAACTTATCATTTGGAAATCAGCCATCCTGGATATACCACAAAAAAGAAATGGATTCGCCTTAATGCGCAAAATCCGGTAGTCGATATAGCACTGCAAAAAAGCAACCAACCCCGTAATGCAAACGAATTGCCGTTACCAGAAATGGTACTAATTCCGGCGGGTAGCTTTTTAATGGGAAATCCCAATTTGCAAAACGCCGTGCAAATAAATATCGAACAAGATTTTTATGTAAGTCGCTATGAAATTACGTTTAATGAGTATGATTTTTTTGCGGTAGAAACAAACCGCGCATTGCCGAATGACAACGGCTGGGGGCGAGGTGAAAGACCCGTCATAAATATTAGTTGGGATGATGCAATAGCCTATATTAACTGGCTCAATAAAACGACGGGAAAGACTTATCGTTTACCCAGCGCTGCGGAGTGGGAATACATGGCACGTGGTAATACGACAAGCAGCTATTGGTGGGGGAACAATCCGGAAGATGCTCGCGAACGAGCTAATTGCCGTGTTGGTTGCAAGAGCTGGTGGGATAGTATTTTCGATAACAAAACCCAGGTGGTCGGGGCATTCCCACCAAATGATTTTGGTTTGCATGATACAGCCGGAAATGTGTCCGAATGGACAAATGAATGCGCAGATCAAAACACAACAACAAATGCTGCCTGCCTGAAACGTGTGGTACGGGGAGGCTCATTTTCAAGCAAAGCAGAAAATATTACTGCCTACTCGCAAATCGCTATTACAGCATCCAAAGCCCGTAAGAATATTGGCTTTCGGTTATTACAGGAAGTTCCTCAGGCTCAGGTTTTCGAAGAATCATTAGAATCAGAAAACCAACCTCGTCGCCGCAATATTTTTCGGGAACTTCGAGATAGTATTTTTAAGCGGGATAATTAAAAAATGGAAAGCGATTATTTATTCTGCTAGGGTTACTCCGCCCTGCAATAAGCTGGGATTTTTCAACAAGGAGTTTTACTGTGAATAAATTAATCCGCAACATAGGTGTAACACTGTTTAGTATTATCAGTGCATCAACTTACGCAAAAACTTTTAAATATGAGTTAACCGATATTCTGTCCAGCAATGGCACAATTACTTATCCAAATCTGGACTTTGATCAAGCACAGAGCGCTGTGTTTACTGTAAATAAGGATCCGTTAAGCCCTAACCTACAAATTACCTCTTTGGAAGTCACATTCCCTACCGCAGCAAAACTGGTGGCAACTGGTTTCAAGCAAGTGGATCATGATACTTATCGCGCTGTAGTAAATGATGCCTGGATTTATCGTCAAATATTTGTAGATGTGCACGGAGTGGATTTTAATTACCCAAATCGTTCCACACCGCGAATAGAAGCGTCTATCTCAGAGAAATCAATTTTTATCCAACCTGAAGCTGACGTAACAGGCCAACCTTTATTCTTTTTACACAGCCCATTCATGCGCGATATAACACCCTCCAAAATCGCAGATACTGCCTCGGTTGTTTTAGCGGGTAAACGCCTGACTCTCTCCCTTAAAAATAATTTGGGAGTCGCATCTAACACGAATGGCCCTAGTCCGATCAATCAAGAAGGCTTCGTAGTAGACGCACTTTGGATGGGTAAGGGGCAAAAGACGCTGTACATTCCTGCACCTGTTCCTGTAGAAGAATTTGATAGGTTTGATGCAATTGCTATCGATATCAACGAGCTACCCACTTCTCAAGGCGTTGAATATACATTGGTAATTAAGTTTAAAGACCTGAACGGTTATGAAACATCGACACCGGAATTGCCCCTGATGCATTTGTTAGAGGCCGCATACGGACAGCAACCATAATTAAAAAAGCCGCTGATTCTCATCAGCGGCTTTTTTAATTTTCATCAAATTGGATTTTTCTAATTACCGTAACTCATCAACCGCTGATACCGGCGTTCTAACAAAGCATCAATCGGTTCCATACTCAACCGATCTACTTGTGCAATCAAACGCTCCTGAAGCTTTCGAGCCATTTCCTCTACGTTACGATGCGCACCACCCAAAGGCTCAGGAATCGTTTCATCAACAATTCCCAAATCTTGCAATACTTTAGAGGTAACACCCATGGCTTGCGCCGCATCTGGTGCTTTTGCAACGGTTTTCCAAATGATATTTGCACAACCTTCCGGCGAAATAACAAAGTAGGTTGAGTACTGCAGCATATTTAAATGATCACCAACACCGATTGCCAATGCACCGCCTGATGATCCTTCACCTATCACAGTACATACGATAGGAGTGCGTAAACGGGACATGACAGCAAGGTTTTGAGCGATAGATTCTGAAATGCCACGCTCCTCCGAATCAATTCCAGGATAGGCTCCAGGAGTATCAATCAACGTCAATACAGGAAGCTTGAATCGTTCTGCCATTTCCATCAAACGTAGAGCTTTGCGATAACCTTCCGGGCGCGGCATTCCAAAATTGCGCATCACTTTCTCATGAACCGTGCGACCTTTTTCTTCACCAATGACCATCACCGGTTTACCATCCAGGCGAGCAACGCCGCCAATAATAGCCTTGTCATCACCAAAGTGACGGTCGCCGTGTAGCTCATCAAAATCAGTGAATACACGAGATATGTAATCAGATGCGTAAGGGCGTAAAGGGTGACGAGCCACCTTCACAGTGTCCCACGCAGTTAATTTCGAATAGATATTTTCGGTTAGCTTCGTACTTTTTTCTCGTAATTTTGCAACTTCGTCAGCGATGTTCACGTCGGAACTACGACCAACCAACTGCAACTCTTCAATCTTGCCTTCAAGTTCGGCGATGGGCTGTTCAAAATCCAGGTAATTCAGATTCATAGCAAGCTCTTAATTCGGGTAGGAAGTTACCATTGTGACCCAGTAGGATTAACCCGCAGCCCTGCATTGATGGCTTTTTAACCAAAGATTCGGGCGACGTATTTTGGTGGCTACCTTACGCGAAAAGGGCAATTTAGTCGATCTTTTCACATGAATTTAAAGCTGGATGATAATCGCGCCATCACCCCGGTGGACGCACACAGAATTGAAAATATCTGGCGATGAGGCTAAGGGATATGCTGACTTATCGTGAAGGTCGGTTGGCTACGACGCACGGAAAAATAACTACCATTATTCTCAGTCAGGGCTTGCAATATTTGGCGGCGATTTATAAGCCCAACCAACTTACCATGATCAATGACTGGATAGTTTTTGGGTTTATGTCCCATCATTATTTCTGCAATTTCAAGAATACTGGTATCTGGTGTCACACTGAGTACATCACGACGCATAATGTCAGCAACCAATGCAGAGTCCTCCGCATAAAATGCACTGTTTAACATCTCTTTAATGCAATCTTGCTCTGAAACAAACCCAATAACTATAAGATCTTCATTAACTACCGGAGCTCCGGTTACATTCCATTTTAATAAATGTTCAACTACCTCACGAACAGTGGCTGTAGCATTAATCGCTTGAAGGCTGGATTTCATATAATCACGAACAAGGATTGATGACATGGTAACACCCTCTCTACTGCCGGTTTTTATCCATTCACTTTTACAAGTCTAGACCTTTGCATTGGGGAGTTGTCGGAAAGCCATTATTGAATTTATATCGAGTTTCTCTATAAATCAGCATTTATTATCATTGAATACGCTAGTAGACAAGGTGCACTTTGGTAGCACCGTAAGCATCACGTAGACGTTGTAATAGTTCATCCTCAGGACGGATGTTCCATTGAGGTGCCAAGCGCATTTGGGCTTTGGCATCACTACGTACATAATCAATCACCAAACCACAACGAGCATCTTGCTGAGGAGATTGACGAAAAGGCTCAAGCATTTCAGCGAAGTCACGCGCAAAATTAACTGGCAATATGCCCGACTCCAACTCTAATACCAGCTCCCGCACTTTTTCTTGCCGCACATCTGCTAACAAACGAACATTTTCGGCGCTCATTTTTAACATACCGCTGAAATCATCATAACGAACTTGCCCGCTAATAATGAGCAAGCCATCTTTTAATAATAAATCGCGTGTGTTGTTAAAAGTTTCGGCAAAGATCGTAACGTCCATCCGTCCCGTACGATCATCCAACGTTACTATTGCCATAGTATCGCCACGTTTGGTTTTCACTACACGGTGGGAAATAATTAATCCGGCAATAGTCTGGTTACCCTTTTCCGGTTTTAAGTTTGCGATACGGGAACTAACCAAATGTTCCAATTCAGTTTCATACTCATCAATTGGATGGCCCGTTAAATATAAACCCAATGTTTCCTTTTCAGAGTTCAAACGCTCTTTCATAGTCCATATACGGGTTCGTCGAAACTCTGCATAAACGTCTTTTGTTGCTTGTTCCTCAGCAATCACAGCGCCAAATAAATCCATCATCCCTGCATTGGAATTTGCCGCCGCTTGTTCTGCCGTTTTTACAGCCTCACTCATGGATGCAAACATGACTGCACGATCATGATCTATAAGATGGTTCGGCGAATTGTAAGTTGGCCCCAATCGGTCTGCTGCACCCGAGCGAATAATAGCTTCCAGTGCTCGTTTGTTTACCTTGCGTGGATCCACGCGCGCGCAAAAATCAAATAAATCCTTGAACGGCCCACCATTATTGCGCGCAGTAATAATGGATTCTACCGGTCCCTCGCCCAAACCTTTAATGGCACCCAAACCATAAATAATTCTGCCGTTGTCGTCCACTGTAAAATGAAACTCGCCAGAGTTCACATCGGGCGGTAGTAATTTTAATTTCATGGTGCGACATTCTTCGATGAAGGTAACTACCTTATCGGTTTTATCCATATCCGAAGACATGGTTGCCGCCATAAAATGCGCGGGATAATGCGCTTTTAACCAAGCCGTTTGGTAAGAAACAATCGCATAGGCTGCTGAGTGCGATTTGTTAAACCCGTAGCCCGCAAACTTTTCCACCAGGTCGAAAATTTTTATTGCCAACGCTGGATCAACACCCTGCCCTTTTGCACCTTCCTCAAATACAGAGCGTTGCTTGGCCATTTCCTCAGGCTTCTTTTTACCCATGGCGCGACGTAACATATCCGCACCTCCAAGTGTATAACCGGCGAGCACCTGAGCAATTTGCATTACCTGTTCTTGATAAACAATTACACCATAGGTCGGTTCTAACACCGGTTTTAAAGTATGATGCTGGAACTTTGCATCCGGGTAGGCAACTTCAGCACGGCCATGTTTACGATTGATAAAGTCATCCACCATGCCCGATTCGAGCGGACCTGGACGAAAGAGCGCAACCAATGCAATCAGGTCTTCAATATTATCTGGCTGCAAACGTTTAATAAGATCTTTCATTCCACGGGATTCCAATTGGAATACCGCCGTGGTTTCAGCGCGTTTTAGCAATTTAAATGTGGCCACATCATCAAGGGGAATAGCACTAATATCCAGCGGCGGTTCGCCTTTTTTCACTCGCTGTTTATCAATCATAATTCGAGCCCAATCGATAATAGTGAGCGTACGTAAACCAAGGAAGTCAAACTTAACCAAACCCGCTTCTTCAACGTCACCTTTATCAAATTGGGTAACCAGACCACTGCCAGTTTCATCGCAGAATAACGGCGCAAAATCAGTAAGCTTTGTCGGTGCGATTACTACACCTCCGGCGTGTTTTCCTACGTTGCGAGTGAGGCCCTCCAACTGCACTGCCATTTCCCAAATTTCACCAGCATCACCATCAATCGCAATAAATTCTTTTAATTGAGGCTCCTCTTCCAATGCTTGCGCGAGAGTCATACCGGGCGTAGGAGGAATCATTTTTGATAATTTATCAGCAAGGCCATAAGATTTGCCTTGCACACGTGCAACATCGCGCACCACGGCCTTTGCAGCCATTGTACCGAAGGTAATAATCTGGCTTACCGCATCGCGACCGTAATTATCCGCCACGTAGGAAATAACTTTATCGCGATTGTCCATGCAAAAATCGATATCAAAATCCGGCATGGAAACACGTTCCGGGTTGAGAAATCGCTCGAACAGCAAATCGTATTGCAGTGGATCAAGATCAGTAATTTTTAACGAATAGGCAACCAGTGAACCTGCCCCCGAGCCACGTCCCGGCCCTACCGGAATATCATGATCTTTCGCCCATTGGATAAAATCCATGACGATGAGAAAGTAACCGGGAAATCCCATTTGGATAATAATATCCAACTCAAAATTAATTCGGTCTTCGTATACTTTTCGACGTTCAACATAATTAGACGCCGATTTATCCAAAATACGCTCAAGACGCTCATCCAATCCTTCATGGGAAATTTTTCGAAAAAATTCGGCTTCCGTTAAACCATCAGGTACAGGATATTCAGGTAAAAAATATTTACCCATTTGAATATTGATAGTGCAGCGTTTCGCAATTTCAATCGTGTTGCTGATGGCCTCAGGTATATCACTGAATAACTCAATCATTTCATCAGCAGAGCGCAAATATTGTTGATCGCTGTAACGCCGCTCACGGCGAGGATCATCCAATGTCCTACCTTCTCCGATGCAAACACGTGCTTCGTGCACTTCAAATTCACCAGGTTTTATAAAGCGAACATCATTAGTAGCTACAACCGGGCAGTTCATTTCACTGGCAAGTGCAACAGCCAGGTGCAAATGGTTTTCATCGTTTTCCCGGCCAGTGCGTTGCAACTCCAAATAAAAGCGATTTGGAAAGTCTTTCATCCAGTTATGTAATAACTCTTGTGCCTGTGCGGTGCGCCCCCCTAGCAAAGCCATCCCTACATCACCAATTTTTCCACCAGAAAGCGCAATAACGCCTTCACTGAACTCACCGACCCACTCTCGCTGAATATAAGCCACTCCCTGCTGTTGGCCTTGGCGCCATGCCCGCGAAATCAATTCAATAATATTTTTGTAGCCTTTGTCGTTCATCGCCAATAAAGTGAGTAATGTTGGCTTGCCTTCTGCTTCGTTGCTAGCAAGCCAAAAATCACTTCCTGCGATGGGTTTAATGCCGGAGCCCTGAGCTGCCTTGTAAAATTTGATAAGCCCATAAAAATTGGTCTGATCAGTAATCGCGCAAGCAGGCATGTTTAATTCTGCTACTCGTTTAACCAACGATTTAATTCGCACAAGACTGTCATTGAGTGAAAATTCTGTGTGCAAACGCAGATGAACAAAATTAGCGGAAGGCATAATCGATTACTTGAGAAAATAAAGAAATATTAGAACAAATTTATTTGTTCAATTTTGGCTTTGACAGGTGCGTAAGAGGTACGGTGAATTGGCGTGATACCTAATTTTTCGAGCGCCTCCATATGTATCTTCGTAGGGTATCCTTTGTGTTCCGCAAATCCGTATCCAGGATATTGTTTATCCAACACTATCATTTCCCGGTCTCGCGTGACTTTTGCCAGAATTGACGCTGCGCTGATTGCTGCAACACGACTATCGCCTTTCACAACCGCTTCAGCCTTGTAAGACCACTTGGGCAATTTATTCCCATCAACCAACACATGCTCGGGTTGAATATGGAGCCCCTGAACGGCACGGCTCATGGCTAACAAGCTCGCCTGCAGGATATTGATCTTATCTATCTCTACCACTGATGCACGAGCAATAGACCAACTCTTTGCTTTAAATTGAATTTCTTCATAGAGAAATTCGCGTTTCTTTTCTGTTAATTTTTTTGAATCATCCAAACCATCTATAGGGTTATCCGGATCAAGGATAACTGCAGCAGCAACGACATCTCCAGCAAGTGGGCCACGACCAACTTCGTCACAACCAGCAAGCAATATACCGCTATAAATGCTTACAAAAGGTTCCAGAATTGTCATTGTTCACCCTGAGCTTGTCTATTGATAAGTTTCACAATTGCGTCAGCTGCTCGCGCACTCGCATTACGTTTCAATTCATTATGCATCAACGCGAAAGTATCGCTTAATGATTGCGACTCTTCCGGATTTTCAAAATAATTCATTACTGCATTACTTAACGCTTCAGGAGTTGCTTTATCTTGTATTAACTCAGGCACAAGCATTTTTTGCGCAAGCAAATTGGGCAGGGAAATCCACGGGCTTTTTATTAGCCAGGATAAAATCAAATGGGACAGTGGAGCGAGTTTGTAAGCAACCACCATTGGTTTCTTTAGCAAAAGCGCTTCAAGTGTGACTGTACCTGAAGCTAACAAAACAACATTTGCTGCTGCCATTGCTTCATGGGAATGACCGTGAATCAACTCAATTGGGAAATCCACATAATCATTCATCGCAATATGCAGCTGACGGTATCGATCTGGATTGGCGGCGGGAATAATAAATTGCAAACTGGGATCCTGTTCAAGACAATGAACCGCAGTGCGCATAAACAAATCGCCCATTCGCTCTACTTCCGATGCCCTGCTACCTGGCAGCAAAGCTACTATTCTTCCTTCTTCTGGTAAACCCAACGCTTTTCGTGCTGCAACTTTATCCTGGTGCAGGGGAATTTCATCAGCAAGATGATGCCCAACAAACTCGACAGGCACATTATGTTCCTGATAAAACCGAGCCTCGAATGGCAATAATGTCAGCATTAAGTCAACTGAACGTGCAATTTTGAAAATACGTTTTTGCCGCCATGCCCAAACGGATGGACTTACGTAATGTGCAGTTTTAATTCCGTATTCTTTTAAAGATGCTTCAAGCGGAATTGTAAAATCAGGTGAATCGATTCCGATAAAAACAGCTGGCGGGTTGGAAATAAAATGTTCACGTAAAAATTTGCGAATACGTAACAACTCCGGCAATCGCTTCAAAGGTTCGATCAACCCCATCACTGCTAAACGATCTTGCGGGAAATAGGAGTGGAAACCTTCGGCCAACATACGCGGACCGCCGATTCCAGAAAATTCCGCATTGGGAAAATGCTTTCGCAGCTCACGCATAAGCGCTGCGCCAAGGATATCTCCGGAAGCTTCTCCGACAACAATACCTATGTGTATGTGATCAGACACAAGCCCTCCGGACGTCTAACATTGATGAACGTTACACTATCGTTGTTCTTCTAACGAACAATGCCGCGCTCTGATGATTTCAGGGAGTCAATTAACAATTGCAGCGCTGAACACCCATCAACTTGCAGCTCCAACTCAGCCAGCGCCTCATCAAGCGTGAGACCACGACGGTAAATGGTTTTATACGCTTTAGTAAGCACAGCAATGTCATCTTTGGAAAAACCGCGCCGACGAAGCCCTTCTGCATTAATGTTTTTTGCTTCAGCCGGGCTGCCATTTACCATGATGTACGCAGGTACATCTTTTCCAATGGCAGTGCCCATACCTGAAAAACTATGCGCCCCAATCTTGCAAAATTGGTGTACCAACGTAAAACCACTCAAAATCGCCCAATCACCCACATGTACATGTCCAGCAAGCGCAGCGTTATTCACCAAAATGCAATGATTGCCTATTACACTATCGTGGCCAATGTGTACATAAGCCATCAATAAATTGTGATCACCAATAGTTGTTTCATTACGATCCTGAATGGTACCACGATGAATAGTCACACCTTCTCGAATAATATTGTGGTCACCAATAACAAGACGAGTTGGCTCGCCTTTGTATTTCAAATCGGGAGTATCTTCACCTATTGAAGAAAATTGATAGATGCGATTGAATTTGCCGATGCGCGTTGGACCTTTAATTACAACGTGGGAAGCAATAACACTGCCTTCCCCTACTTCTACACCAGGGCCAATAGTTGTCCAGGGACCAACTTCAATGCCGGCAGCAAGTCGGGCATCCGGGTGAATAATTGCAGATGGATGAATCACGATATTTTCTCACTCAGGAAATTAATTAAGGGAGAGCAATTCACCTAAATACTGCGATCCGCACAAAGAATAGTTGCAGATGCAGCAAGAGCCCCATCAACACTAGCCTTACATTCAAACTTCCAAATTCCGCGCTTTTCTGAAACTACACGAGACTCTAATTGCAAGCGATCTCCAGGTACAACTTGACGTTTGAAACGCACATCATCAGCACCAGCGAACAAATAAATCGAGCCGTCTTGTGGTTTTTTCTTCATGGTTTTAAAACCGAGAATACCTGATGCTTGCGCCATAGCCTCAATAATCATTACACCTGGAAATACAGGAAAATGAGGAAAGTGACCATTGAACACAGCTTCATTGATGGTGATATTTTTATAAGCGACTATAGATTCACCTTCCACCAATTCCACCACACGATCTACCAGCAAAAATGGGTAGCGGTGAGGAAGGTATTCGCGAATTTCATTAACATCCATCATGGTCGATGACCCCAAGCAAAATAAAATTATTCTCTACCACTATTGCGGTCGAGCTTGATTAAACGTGTCGCCAGCTTATCCAGTTGGCGAAAACGCGCCGCGTTCTTACGCCATTCCCTGGTAGGCCCCAAGGCCGTTCCTGAAGAATAGGAACCTGATTCGGTGATTGAGCCAGTCACCAGACTCATGGCCGTGACATGCACTCTATCAGTGATAGTCAAATGACCAACAATTCCAACAGCTCCTGCAATAGTGCAATATTCCCCAATGGAAGTACTGCCCGCAATTCCAGTTTGGGCGGCAATAGCAGTGCCTTTACCAATACTCACGTTATGTGCAATTTGCACCTGATTATCAATAATTACATTATCTGCAATTATGGTGTTATCAAGCGCCCCGCGATCAATGCAGGTCCCAGCTCCAATCTCAACTTTATTACCAATAATTACACCACCCAATTGGTGGATTTTGACCCATTCACCAGCGTCTGGCGCAAAACCAAATCCATCTGCACCTATCACACAACCACTGTGCAGACGACAATCATTGCCAATCGTAATGCCATGATAGATGGTTGTATTAGCGGCAATAATACTGCGGCAACCGATACTCGAATCATCACCAACGTAACTACCAGGGCCAATAACAACATCATCACCCAACGTGACAGATTCACCAATAACGGCGTTAGCGCCAATGGAAACATTGTTCCCCATTACACAATTGGAACCAATCACCGCAGTTGGATGAATGCCTGAAAACGGATCGCGTAGCGCTAAAAATAATTGGGAGCACTTCGCATAGGTCACATAAGGCTTTCTGACAATTAATTTATTTCCCGAAAACTCACCCACAAGATCAGGATGAATAATTACTGCACCAGCTTGGGTAGTAGCGAGATATTTCTTGTACGCCGGGTTGGCAATAAATGTCAGGTCGGAAGGAGTTGCAGTTTGTAATGTAGCAAGCGCACTGATTTGATATTGTGGATCGCCGACAAAATCAGCGTCTAACAACCCAGCCAGTTCGACTAACAAATAAGTGCGCACAGCAAAATCCAGACTTACTTGGCTTTATTAAGCAGTTCAGTCACTTTTGGAGTTAAATCATTTTCAGGTTTAGCCATCATGACTGCCTTAGCATCAACAATCATGCTGATCTTTTCAGATTCAACCAGTTGCTTGACGACGGCTTCCATTTTCGGGCCAACCTCTTGCATGATTTGTTGCATCAACGCCTGTTGTTCTGACTGCAATTTTTTGCCTTGGAATTGATAATCCTGACCAAGGCTTTGCAGTTTTTTCTCGCTTTCAGCGCGTTTCTCTGCACTCCAGGTCATACCATCTTTTTGGTATTCCGCTTGCAAAGCCTTTATATCTGCGGCCAAGCCATCAAGTTTGGTTTTAGCAGCGGCAAATTCCGCACTTTTTTGAAGCTTCTCAAATTTAGCTTTAGCAGCCGCAGTACCCATCACTGCAGCGGTTGGATCCAATACCACTACTTTTCCTTGCGCCCAAGACACAGCAGAAACCAGTGATAAAGCCATTACGGCAAATAATTTTTGTGCAACAGTCACAATCTTTTCCTCTTTAATAATTCAGATAACATTTATTGTTAGAAAGTTTGCCCCAAGGAGAACTGGAACACTTCTGTACGATCAGCTTCATTTTCCCTAATCGGTTCGGCGATACTAAACGTCATCGGACCAAAACCGGAAATCCATGTTAAACCTAAACCTACGGACGCATTGATATGATCAAAGTCGACATCGTAACAATTAATTTGCGTTTTGCCGCAATCTGTATCAAATACATTGCCCGCATCAAAAAATAATGTGGTTTGAACTGATCGTTGATCTTTAATAAACGGCAGAGGGAACAATATTTCAGCTCCACCCTGAATCAATACATTACCGCCAAATGCACCGCGATTGCGACCAACATAGTTAGAACTATTAACATTAGTCACCAATTCACCGGGCGTACAGGGGACGTTTGCAGCATATCCAGCCAATGTTGGATCTTCACATAAAATGTACGTATATCCGCTCTGTTCGGAAGTCTGCTGGATGCCATCCCCATTCAAATCATCCCATATCGTTGCAACACGTGTCGGTGCTTCTCGAATATAAGTACTGCGAGGCCCCAGCGTATTTCGCTCAAAACCACGTACTGAGCCGAAACCACCTGCATAGAAGTTTTCAAAGAATGGCAGTTCATCCAAATCACCATACGCATCTGCATAGCCCAAGCGAGTATGCAGTTTTAAAGTAAATAATCGATTCAATGGAATAAATAATTGGCCATTGTAATTCAGTTTGTAATATTCCAGATCTCCGCCTGGTAAAGAAATCTCAAATGAAATTTGTTGTTGGGCACCGCGATTAGCCAAAATGCCTCTATTAAGAGTAGACCTCAACCAATACACGCTAGCTTGTGCATCGTTGAATGTATCGCCGTATATATCAAGAAATCCTTTTGGCCCTAACATCTCATCAGTAGCGAATTTAGTTTCAAAACTGCCACTTGGATAGTCAAACCCATATAGCTCACGCAACTCTAACTCGTAAGCTTCTGATTGCGTAATATAAGGAAGCCCTTCTTCCCAACCTCTTGGCGAGCGAATAATTTCCTGTGACGAGTAACTGGTCGGCGTTACTTCCAAACTGCGCAAACCTATATCGAACCCAATACGCTCAATATCAGAAATGGGATAACCAAAATTCAGTTTTCCGCCATATACGTTCGTACTGTAGGGGGTGATATTGTATGAACCATAATCACTTTTGGTGTAGTACAAACTTACACCCCGGCTTACACCGTCCGGAGTAAAATACGGATCGTTGTAATTAAAGTTGTATGAAGTCTGGTAACGGTTATGACTGAAACTAAAACCCACCTGCTTACCTGTACCAAACCAGTTATTTTGCTGAATACTTGCGGAAAACAATAATCCTGAATACTGCGCATAACCCACCTGAAGCCCCATGCTGCCTGAAGGTTGTTCTTCGACCGTGTACTCAACATCGATTTGATCTGAAGTACCGGGTACTTCTTTATTTTCTACTTTTACCTCTTTAAAAAAGCCCAATCGTTCCAACCGAACTTTTGAATTTTCAATCTGCGCGGAGTTTGCAGACCCACCCTCCATTTGACGCATCTCTCGACGCAATACTTCATCAATTGTTTTTGTATTTCCGCGGAAGTTTACGCGGTTGACATAAGCCCGCTTGCCTGGCTCAATAAAGAAAGTAATTTTAACTGTTTTATCCGCATCATTTCGTTCGGGCATACCTTCAACTTTAGCGAAAGTATAACCTTCATTACCCAAGCGTTTGGTAACGTATTCTTCAGAAGTCGTCATTAAAATTTGAGAAAAAACTTGCCCTGGTTGCATAAGAATCATGCGACGAATAATTTCTTCATCTATTGCAGGATCACCTGCCAGTTCTACACTGCTGATTTTGTAAATATCACCTTCAGTAATATTTACGGTAATGAAAATTTTCGATTTATCAGGGCTCAATGATATTTGCGATGAATCGATTTTAAAATTGAGATAACCACGATCCATATACCAGGATTCAAGACGCTCCAGGTCACCCTTCATTTTCTCCTTGTTGTATTTATCGTTACCGCTGATCCAAGACCACATTCCCGTTGTTTTTAATTCAAATAAATCAATCAACTCCTCTTCGGTATATTTTGTGTTACCGACAATGTTGATCATTTTTATACGGGAGGGACTACCTTCATCAATTTTTACCAGAACTTTGACCTGATTTCTTGGCATATCCTCGATTTCAATTTTTACGCTGGCACCATAACGCCCTTGATTTACATATTCACGCTGTAGCGCCTGGGTAATCCCCTCAAGCGTTGCACGTTGAAAAATTTGTCCTTCCGATAAATTGTTTTCTTTTAAGCTATCCATTAAATTTTCAGTCTTGATAGCTTTGTTGCCTTTCAATTCGATCTTATTAATCGCAGGGCGTTCTTTTATTACCAGCACCAATACATCACCATCACGCTTAATGGCAACATCAGAAAAATAACCCACCTTAAATAGTTCACGAGTAGCACTTTGAATATCTGCCTGGGTCAATGTATCGCCCACACGAATGGGTAATGCACTAAATACGGTACCGGCCGATACACGCTGCAACCCTTCTACACGGATATCGCTTACCCGAAATGTTTGTGCATGTACTGTTATTGCGAAAAAAAACACCAGCAAACCGCTAAAAAATCGCATCAAAACTTGCTTCATAGAATCTGTCTAATCATTAATGAATGTTGGTTGCAGCCAGGCAAGCACCATTAAAGCCGCATTATGTCGTTATAGAGTGCCAGTACGCTCAGACTAATCACCAAAAAAAGCCCAACTTGATACCCCAGCATCTGCACTTTGTCGGACACCGGTTTACCTTTAATTACTTCAATGAGGTAATAAAATAAGTGCCCCCCATCCAACACGGGGACGGGTAATAAGTTAAAGACTGCAAGGAAAACACTCAGCAGCGCGACAAAACCAATAAAACTTATCAGGCCGCTCTCGGCCGAAGAGCCCGCCACCTTAGCAATGGTTATCGGTCCACTCAAGTTTTTCGTGGAAATTTCGCCAAGAATCAATTTTTTGACTGATAAAAGAACAAAACCGGAGGTTTCCCACGTTTTGTGCACACCTGCCACAAAAGCGCCAACGAAGGAATAATCATAAGATCGAACCATGTTATCCGGGATATTGTAAGGCTGAACACCTACCCCCACACGCCCGAGACTTTTACCATCTTCAGTAATGCTGTCAGGAATCAACGTTAACTGGATAGTTTTGCCGTCCCGTTCGATCTCCATATCAAGCGCCTTCCCTGGCCGCTCACGAACATACTCTACCCATAGCTTCCAATCATCTATTTGTTGGTCATTAACTCTACGCAACACATCGCCAGTTTTTATCCCTGCTCGCTGAGCGGGACTGTCCGGCAGGATTTCGCCCACAATTGGAGGAATTTTAGGGAATTGAAGGGTTATGCCTAAACCGGCCACAGGATCAGGATCGGCAGCATCCCTTAACCAATCATGCAATTGAGCTTCTGATTCATATTGGAAATGGGAATCTTCAGGGTAGGAAACCTTAAAATTGATCACCCCACTTTCACCCAACCGATTGAGCAAAGCACGATTCAGCGCCTGCCAGGTTGGAGTTGATATTCCATCCACAGCCAGGATTTCCTGACCCTTTTCCAAACCGGCTTGAGCGGCAATTGAGTTTGGGGCCACAGTATCGATAAGCGGTATCAATCCGCGTTCACCCTGAAGCAGCAATCCCCAAAATAATAGAATCGCCAATAAAAAATTTGCTGCCGGCCCCGCGGCAACAATCGCAATCCGCTGCCAAACAGACTTTTGATTAAAAGCCATATGGCGCTCTTCTGGAGCAACCAAGCCTTCACGCTCATCCAGCATTTTTACGTAGCCGCCAAGTGGTAATGCAGCGAAGGCATATTCCGTTCCGTGCCGGTCTTTCCATGACCACAAAACCTTCCCAAAACCGATTGAAAACCGGTGTACTTTTACTCCGCAACGTCGGGCAACGTAGAAATGTCCAAACTCATGGATTGAGACAAGAATCAGAAGTGCGACCAGAAAAGCTAAAATAGTCTGAATTATTGCCATACAACTAACCTCGGCAGAACCTACCAGCTTGCAATTATTTGTTGGGCCATAACTCTGGTCTCTGCATCTACCGCTTGAATTTCCGCCAGGTCGACCAGCTCAACAACTGGCAATCGAGATAAAGCTTGTTCAATTACCCAAGCAATTTGATCAAAACGAATGCGCCGCTGCAGGAACGATGCAACAGCAACTTCATTAGCAGCATTCAGGATTGCAGGTGCTGTACCCGAAACCTCTGCTGCCTGTTGGGCCAGCCTCAAGCAGGGAAAACGAATATAATCGGGGGCACTAAAATCCAATCGGGCAGTAGTAATTAAATCCAGGCTAGCAACACCTGACTCCATTCGCTCGGGCCATGCTAACGCATGGGCAATGGGTGTACGCATATCGGGATTTCCCAATTGGGCAAGTACAGAACCATCAATATATTCCACCATTGAATGGATGACACTCTGTGGATGCACTACCACCTGAATATAACGGGGATCAGTATTAAATAACCAACATGCCTCAATCAGCTCAAGCCCTTTATTGAGCATAGTGGCAGAATCCACCGAGATTTTTCGTCCCATACTCCAGTTAGGATGTGCGCAGGCTTGTTCCGGTGTAACACTGGCTAGTTCAGTAACCGGCGTATTTCGAAATGGGCCACCGGACGCAGTGAGTAAAATTTTACGTACCCCACTAGATTTCAGGCCATCTTGTACATAATCCTTGCGATGATTCGGCAAGCATTGAAATATTGCGTTGTGCTCACTATCAATCGGTAGCAACACTGCACCATTCTCAGAAACAGCGCGAGTAAATAATCCGCCAGCCATCACCAAGGCTTCTTTGTTGGCCAGTAACACCTTCTTACCCGAACGCACTGCAGCCAGCGTCGGCAACAAGCCCGCTGCACCTACAATCGCCGCCATCACGGTATCGACATGCTCATGAGCAGCAACTTGTTGCAGGGCTGTATCACCTTGCAGCACTTCTGTAACGCATCCCTGGCGGCGCAACTCGGTTTCGAGTTGTCGGGCCGAATCCCCATCCTTCAGCACAGCATAGCGTGGCTGATGAACCAGACACTGAGTTGCCAATACTTGCCAACGACGATCCGCCGTTAAAGCAAAAATCTTATAACGATCCGGATGACGAGCAATAACATCCAGGGTGCTGACACCAATGGAGCCAGTTGCCCCCAAGACGGTTATCGACTGAACTGAGGATGTCATCTATGCACCACTAAACACGCCGGTTACTAACAGCGCCATTGCAAATATTGGTGCGCCAGCGGTAATTCCATCTACACGATCAAGAATGCCGCCATGTCCCGGCAGTATATGGCCACTGTCTTTTACGCCGGCATGACGTTTCACCATGCTTTCCAATAAATCCCCCAAAACAGAAACCAAACTTGTGGGAATGACAATCGCAAGCATAAGCCCAAACCCTATGCCCAATGCCACACTTAATATCAATGCCAAAATACAATTAGCCAAAAATCCACCTGCAAACCCCTCCCAGGTTTTTCCCGGGCTGACAGCCGGTGCTAATTTATGGCGACCAAAACGACGCCCCGCAAAATACCCGCCACTATCGGCAATTGCTACGACAAGAATCAACATCAAAACCAACCACGCACCATTAGGTTGTTGACGGATATAAACCAAGGCAATCCAGGTGGGCAGTAATACTACGAGTCCCATCATTAACCGCAGCGTTTTATGTCCCCACAATACACTGCTGGATGGATACCCCTGTACAAGTAACAATGCTAACGCCCACCAACAACATCCAACTACGAGAAGATCCCGAATGGCGGCATCATTTAATTGGGGACTCGCATCCCCCTCAAAGCCAAAATAGATAGAGGCAATTATCATTAAAGCCAAAATGACGAGGGAATAGATAGTTCGTTGCCACGAGGCAGAAAAACCGGACAGATTAGCCCACTCCCACGCCCCTATTAACACCACTCCCCCAATAAAAAATGGGAAATAACCTGCAGGCAAACCAAATAAGGCCGCCAGAAAAATTGCCATCAGGATCAACGCAGTAATTACCCGTTGCTTAAGCATTAAGTGCACCCGCTTCAATTTGGTCGCCAGTCATACCAAAACGACGTTGGCGATCACTAAAACTCGCCGCTGCTTTTTTTAATTCTTCACCATCAAAATCCGGCCAAAGCTTTTCGCTGAAAAATAACTCAGCGTAGGCACATTGCCACAATAAAAAGTTACTAATCCGAACCTCACCGCCAGTACGAATCAGTAAATCCAACGGTGGCAGATCTGCCAAACAAGTATGTTGGTGCAACACATTTTCATTGATATCTATCAGGGCGAGATCGCCATCAAGAACTTGTTGGGTCATTTTTTTAGCCGCTTGAGCAATATCCCAACGTCCGCCATAATCCGCTGCAATAACTAATGTTGTTTTTCCGCCCGCTGTTAATGACTCTGCTTCCGCAATAGCTTTTTGAATAGATGTGCTGAATCGCTCGCGATTACCAATCACACGCAACGCCACATCTTTTTTCTTCAACGCCTTTGCTTCATTTTTTAGATACAGAAGAAACAACGACATCAATGCTTCAACCTCCAACGGTGGGCGGCGCCAATTTTCGCTACTGAACGCAAAAACAGTTAAAACTTCAATTCCCAGTTCCTGACACGCTGCCATTACATCGCGAATGCGTTCTACACCTACTTTGTGGCCAGAAACTCCCGCCATGTTACGCTGTTTTGCCCAGCGATTATTGCCATCCATAATGATCGCCACATGGCGAAGACTATTATCAGTCACACGCTTCTCCCACTGACAGGCCATTGGTGGTGCAAACACTAATGGCCTGTTTCTTTCATTTCTTGTAGTAATAAATGCAAAAAATCCAGCCCGATACACATCGAGCTGGATGCAATGTATAAAATTAGATTGCCATCAAATCTGCTTCTTTAGCAGCCAGCGCTTTATCTACTTCGGCAATATATTTATCGGTAATTTTTTGAATATCGTCCTGCGCACGACGATCATCATCTTCACCGATAGCTTTGTCCTTGAGCAGAGCTTTTACATCACCTAGTACATCACGGCGAACGTTACGCACAGCAACACGGCCATTTTCAGCTTCTGCACGTGCTTGTTTGATGAAATTCTTGCGAGTTTCTTCTGTGAGCATGGGTAATGGAATACGAATCAAGCCATTATTGGTTGAAGGATTCAATCCTAAATCGGATTTCATAATAGCTTTTTCAATTGCAGGAACCAGATTACGCTCCCATGGGCTTACGGACAGAGTTCGCGCATCTTCAATATTGATATTGGCAACCTGACTCAATGGAGTTTGAGTGCCGTAATAATCAACGGTAATGCCATCAAGTAAACTTGGGTGAGCACGACCGGTACGAATTTTATTGAAATTATTACCCAGTGCTTCAATCGCTTTTTTCATGCGAGCTTCAGCATCTTTTTTGATGTCATTAATCATGATTTATCCTCTTCGATCAAAGTACCTTCGTTGCTACCAACAACAATGTTCAGCAATGCACCGGTTTTATTCATGCGAAAAACCCGCACAGGCATATCGTGTTCGCGACACAAACAAATAGCCGTTAAATCCATTACACCCAATTTTTTATCCAACACTTCGTCATAGGACAAACGATCATATTTTGTTGCTGTCGGATCTTTTTTCGGATCAGCAGTATAAACGCCATCTACTTTAGTGGCCTTCAAAACGATATCGGCTTCGACTTCAATGCCGCGCAAGCAAGCTGCTGAATCAGTTGTGAAAAACGGATTACCCGTACCTGCAGAGAAAATCACTACTTCGCCGGAATTTAAAAAGCGAATCGCACGACGACGGTCATAATGTTCAACCACGCCACTCATTGGAATCGCCGACATAACGCGAGAAGAAATATTGGAGCGTTCGAGCGCATCACGCATCGCCAATGCGTTCATTACCGTTGCCAGCATACCCATATGATCACCAGTTACACGATCAAGCCCTGCCGCACTCAAGGCTGCTCCACGGAACAGGTTACCTCCACCAATCACCAAACCAACCTGAACACCTATCCCCACCAATTGACCAATTTCCAGAGCCATTTTGTCGAGTACTTTAGGGTCAATACCGAATCCTTCGGTCCCCATCAATTCCTCGCCACTTAATTTCAACAGAATACGTTTGTACTTCTTATCTCTGGGGCTGGACATAAATGCTCTCCAAAACAATGAGTTAGCCGCAAATGCCCACCTCATCCGGGGGCCGAAAAAAATCGGTGCAGTGTAACAGAAAAACCTTGCCGGGTTGTGTTTGCCAGTTTGGGTTTTTCACTCCAACTCCAGCGGTATCAAGCTGGTAACCCCATACATCGCCAGTTAATTCCACCCTAAAAATACCGGAACAATTGATTTCCTTTCACGTTGAACAATACTTATGCCAAATTATTAATTGCTGTAACCCTGCCAATGAATGATAAAAATACTAATTCTGTACTCATTGTCTCGATCCTTATCACACTGATATTGGTTGTCGGTATTCACTTCATTCCCGATAACCGACTATTGTTAGTGCCAGATTCGAGTGCCCGCTTATATCTTCTCACCCAACCCCTACCCGATGGCACGCCCTCGTCCGAGTGGACCAATGAACAGCACACAGCCTGGAAATGTACCAATCCCAATGACTACAAAATTGACTACTTTCCCTGCGCTGTCACTTTGGACTTGACCAAAACAGCCGAGACCGGACTGAATCTATCCAACTTTCGACACCTGAATCTTCATTTGGATTATAAAGGCGGCTCAAATAAGGTTCGTATTGCCATTCGCAACTTCAACCATGCTTATTCTAAAACCAGCGATAACAACAGCACCAAATTCAATGCGATTCAAGTTCATACCAGCGAGTTGGGCAAGGAATTACACCTGTCGTTATCTTCATTTGCTGTAGCTGATTGGTGGTTAAGCCAATACAACATTCCATTGTCACGCTCTGCACCGGAGATGGATAATGCTTTGGTAATTACCGTCGACTTTGGCGAACCCTTACAACCCGGTATTCACAGCTTTGAATTAAAAAAAATTGAGCTGCAGGGTAAATGGATACAAACAGAATATTGGTATCTCGGTATTCTCATTATTTGGCTTGGTAGTATTTTCATTTACGCGATAAAGCGCTTGTTCGAATTAAATGCCCAAACCAAACACGACACACAGGTTATAAATCAACTAAGCACCACCAATGAGCAATTAAAGGAAGAAACGAATAAATTCCGTCGCCTGTCCACGGTTGATCCATTAACACAACTCTACAATCGTTTTGGAATTGACCAAATCATCGCCAGCATTTCAGGAAATGGCCACCTACAGAAGCCTGATACACCGAACTATGCATTATTAGTAGCCGACATAGATCACTTCAAACGCATCAATGATCAACGTGGTCACGATATCGGCGATTTAGTGTTGCAGCATATCGCCAAGATTATCCAATCCCATCTGCGTGCGGGAGATTTTGTAGGTCGCTGGGGGGGAGAAGAATTTGTAGTCATCATGCCTGGAGCCAGTATGAAAACCGCGATGGGAATGGCAGAAATAATTCGTGATGCTATTTTCAGCACACCGTTCAACCTTGAAAAACCACTGCTAATTAGCGCCAGCTTTGGAATAAGCGTAAGACAAGTCGATGAAGATTTTGCGAGTTGCTTCAAGCGAGCAGATAACGCACTTTATAAAGCAAAAGACCAAGGCAGAAATTGTTGCGTATATGCAGACGACCAACTTTCATAGAGCCTATTTAAACCGGGCTCTCATTGAAATGTCCTCCAACGTAAAATAAACCGGCTCTTCAGTAAAACTTTCCGCCACCAATCGTCGCGTGCGTAACCAGAAAGTTAAATTACTTAGCGATTTGTATTGCATACCATAGATGTAATCAATATTTGAAATCGTTTTTACTTGTTGTTTTAGCTGTTCAGTTAATCCCATTTTGCGAAATTCAGGAATGATCCCAAGTGCAACACCTTCGATTCCGCACATTGGCTCGTAACGAGATAAATCTTCGTGTGGCACCGCCTGCTCTTCGATAATTGCTGACGCAATTTTTCGATTCCCCAATAAATAAAAACCAATGATTTTTTCATCTAACACAGCCTTTAAACTAATTTCCCAATTTACAACATCATTTAAAAAGTTCAGCAAAGGCTTACCAATGGGAGCGTATTCAGGAAAGCACTGCTCAAATACAGCAAATATCGCAGGAAAATCCGAGTGTTGGATTTTTTTAATTTCGATCATAAGCACCTCTCCCTGAATAAACAGAGAGCAATAAAAAACCCGCACAAGTTACCTTGCACGGGTTTTTCAGCATAGTTGTTAACGCCAGCGAATTACGCTTTGGCAGCCGCTACTTGTGCAGCTACTTCAGCAGCGAAATCCACAACCGCAACTTCGATACCTTCACCCACTTCCAAACGCACAAAGTTCTTAACAGTTGCACCGCCCGCTTTAGCGAATTGAGCGACGGTTTGCTCCGGGTTTTTAACGAAAGGTTGATCAACCAGACTAGCTTCTTTCAGGAACTTGCTGATACGGCCACCAATCATCTTCTCAACGATTTCAGCTGGTTTGCCAGCCATATCTGGTTGAGCGCGGATAATTTCTTTTTCTTTCTCTACCACGTCAGCTGGCATTTGGTCAGAGCTAACCACGGTTGGGTTAACTGCGGCAACATGCATAGCAACGTCTTTAGCAACTTCTTCGTTACCACCTTCCAATTGCACTAACACCGCGATGCGATTGTTCAGGTGCAGGTAACCACCCACTACACCACCTTCAACCAGGTTGATACGACGCACACTGATTTTCTCGCCGATTTTTTGTACCAGCGCTTCACGTGCATTCTCCAACTCACCAGCCATAACAGCTGCAACATCAGTTTGCTTGGTGGCAAATGCTTTTTCCAACACGCTATTCACGAATGCCAGGAAGCCGGCATCGCGTGCAACAAAGTCAGTTTCAGAGTTAACTTCGATAGCAACGCCGTAGCTGTTGTCCGGCGCAACTTTAACAGCAACAACGCCGTCAGCCGCAGTACGACCTTCTTTCTTGGCCGCTTTCAAGCCAGAAACTTTACGCAGGTTTTCAATCGCCAGCTCAATGTCGCCATTGGCTTCGCCCAGCGCTTTTTTGCATTCCATCATGCCAAGGCCAGTGCGGTCACGCAGTTCTTTCACCAGTGCAGGAGTAACAGCGCTCATGGTTAATTCCTCAAATAAAAGTGTTCGAATTCAAGTTGAAAAAAGGGGGCCTAGCCCCCTCTTCCGACAACCCTGCGCACGAAGCTAGCAGGGTCATATTGTCGTTTAATTACTGCGACCGATGAAATTACTCAGCAGAACCTTCAGCAGCAACGTATTCATCTTTGTTTGGTACAGATGAAGCAGACTTTGAACCTTCCAGACATGCATCAGCGATTGCAGATACGTACAACTTGATCGCGCGGATAGCGTCGTCGTTACCAGGAATTACGTAGTCAACGCCTTCAGGATTGCTGTTGGTATCAACGATACCGATAACAGGAATACCCAATTTGTTAGCTTCCTGAATCGCAATACGCTCATGGTCAACGTCAATTACGAACATTGCATCAGGCAAGCCAGCGATGTTTTTGATACCACCGATAGAACGCTCCAGCTTCTCCATATCGCGGGTACGCATCAAAGCTTCTTTTTTGGTCAGCTTAGTGAAAGTACCATCCTGGCTTTGGGTAGTCAGGTCAGACAGACGACGGATGGAAGCGCGGATGGTTTTGTAGTTGGTGAGCATACCGCCCAACCAACGGTGACTAACGTATGGTTGACCAGCGCGTTCAGCTTGCTCTTTGATGGTTTTTTGCGCCGCGCGCTTGGTACCAACAAACAGGATTTTTTTCTTTTGTGAAGCCATTTGGGTAATCAATGCCAATGCTTCATTGAACGCAGGAACAGTGTGCTCCAGATTAATAATATGAATCTTGTTACGCGCACCGAAGATGTACTTGCCCATCTTTGGGTTCCAGTAACGGGTTTGGTGACCGAAGTGGACACCGGCAGACAACATGTCGCGCATGCTTACTTGTGGCATTTTAGTATTCCTACTGGGTTAGGCCTCCATACTTCCCGCTCACCAACCAGCATGTCCGCTTTTGCGGCCATTAGGCACCCAGGTTTTGCGTGTCGATGTATGTGTGACGTTTGTTAAATAGATAAAGGATTTTCTCTTCTTCCGTGCAGAATCTATCCAGCCCGAAAAAAGAGGCGCGCTTTATACCACAAAAAAATGGCCAAATAAACTTAAATCCCTCATGTCCACCGGATTCCATCAAGTGTAAGGAACTGCATATTCCCCTAGGCTGCGCCCGATTCAACTTGTACACTAGTGAAATCAACTAACAAGAAACCCCAGAGACTCCATCATGAAAGAAACCTGGCGTTGGTTCGGCCCCAAAGACACTGTCAGCTTGCAGAACATCGCACAAGCGGGCGCGACCGGCATAGTGACCTCGCTTCACCATATCCCTACCGGCGCCACATGGCCGATGACGGATATCCTCGAGCGCAAAAAACTCATTGAAGATCAAGGTCTTGAGTGGGCGGTTATTGAGAGCATCCCCCTCCATAACGATATCAAAACCAGAACCGGCAACTTCCAGCAATACATTGATAATTACAAAGAATCCCTGCGAAATGTGGGTGCAGCCGGTATTCGCGATGTTTGCTATAACTTTATGCCCGTCGTTGACTGGACCCGCACCAACCTGAACTACACACTCTCCAACAACGCCCGCGCGCTACGTTTTGAGATGAGCGATTTTGCCGCTTACGACGTTTACATCCTGCAACGCCCGAATGCTGAACAATCCTATCGCTCCGATGTACTTGCCAAGGCCAAGGCGCGTCTGGATGTGATGAGCACCGAGGAAAAAGCACTGCTGGAAAAAAACATCATCGCCGGTTTGCCCGGGGGCGAAGGTTCTTATGATCGCGAAGGTATTCGCGCCGCCATCGATCTGTTTATCAAAATGGGCGATGAAGGCATGCGCGCGAACCTGTTTGCTTTCCTGCGCGAAGTAATTCCCGTCGCCGAAGAAGCCGGCGTACGGATGGCAATTCACCCGGATGACCCACCCTTCTCACTCTTTGGTTTGCCGCGCGTTGTTTCAACCGCTGATGACGCACGCGCATTGCTCAATGCAGTACCAAGCCCATCCAATGGCTTAACACTTTGCGCAGGTTCCTACGGAGCTCGTTGCGACAACGACCTGGTTGCTATGGCACGTGAGTTTGGCGACCGCATTTACTTCGTACACCTGCGCAATATCAAACGAGAAGAGGATGGCTCTTTCTTTGAATCCGATCACCTCGATGGCGACAACGACATGGTCGGCCTCATAGAAGCTTTATTAGATGAAGAAGATCGCCGCAAAAAGTCAGGCATAGACCTGCCACCCATTGCCATGCGCCCGGATCACGGTCATTTAATGGGGGATGAAATTGGCAAAGCCGGAATCAACCCTGGCTATTCCTACGCCGGCCGGATGAAAGGTTTGGCAGAATTGCGCGGTGTTATTCACGCACTAACCAGCTTGCGACAACGCAACGCTTAAGTTAATCGTTGGGCGGGAGAAGAAATTCTCCTTCTCGCTCTCCAACAGTTTTCTACCAATTCTATTCTTGAAAACTACTTATTACGCCAATGACGGAATGCTCTTGGGCAAACGTCATTGGAATCGTTTAGAATGCGGCACATTTCCAATTAATCTCGAGATTGCCTGAATTCATGTCAGTTACCATCAAAACTCCAGAAGAAATCGAAAAAATGCGTGTGGCCGGCCGCATGGCCGCAGAAGTACTGGAAATGATAGGCCAGTATGTACAACCCGGAGTGACTACAGCCGAGCTGGATAAAATCTGCCACGACCACATAGTAAATGTACAAAAAGCCATTCCCGCCTGCCTTGGCTATCGAGGTTTTCCCAAATCAATCTGTACCTCTGTGAACCAAGTGGTTTGCCACGGTATTCCTTCAGAGAAAAAAGTGCTCAAGGCTGGAGATATTATTAACATCGATGTAACCGTGATTTATGAGGGATATCATGGTGATACGAGCGCCATGTATTTTGTAGGGGCTCCAGCTCCACACGCTGAGCGCCTGGTAAAAGTCACCCAGGAATGCATGTACAAAGCAATCAATTTGGTACGTCCGGGTTGTCGGCTCGGAGACATTGGATACGTCATTCAGGATCACGCCGAAGCCAACTATTATTCAGTAGTGCGAGAATACTGTGGTCATGGTATTGGCAAGATATTCCATGAAGATCCGCAAATCCTGCACTACGGCCGTCCCGGCACCGGTATGGAATTAAAGGAAGGCATGTGTTTTACCATCGAGCCCATGATTAATGCCGGCAAACCACATACCAAACTAAAAAGTGATGGGTGGACTGTGGAAACCAAAGATGGTCGCCTCTCTGCCCAGTGGGAACACACGATGGTTGTCACCAAAGATGGCGTAGAAGTATTAACTGCACGCGCAGGCGAAGCTTTTAATTAACGCTTAAAAAGCGCGCCCTTTAGCAAACGATTTTCAACACTTTCTAATTACAACAATTCCAGGAATTCGGTAATACCATGTCGATGCCTGCTGCGCCCTATTTTGAACGGCCTTTATTTTTCTTTGATCAGAGTCGTTTTCGCCGTGCGCTGGCTGAAAAACCGATAATTACCGTATTTAAAGACGCCATTAATGCTGCGAGTACCCAAGCTAATCGTCGCTTTATCGAAGGTGAAGATATTCGCGCATTAGTTTATGAGCGAGCGCTTTTTATCGATTGCATTTTACATTATGCATGGCATCAATTTTCCTGGCCTGACAGCATCAGCCTTGAAGCGGTTGGAGGTTATGGACGCGGTGAATTGCATCCAGGTTCCGATATCGATTTATTAATCCTCCACCACCCAAACGTTTTCGAGCGCAGCAAAGATAACATTGAAAAATTCCTAACATTGCTGTGGGACATAGGTCTGGAAATTGGCAGTAGTGTGCGCACAGTAAAACAAACCATCGATATTGCGCGTACCGATATTACCGTTGCTACAAACATCATGGAATCGCGCACACTAGTGGGCGACATTTCGTTGAGGGCAGAATTAATAAAAGCCTCAGCACCCGATAGCATATGGTCGGCCGAAGAATTTTTTCGCGCAAAATATCAAGAGCAGCAAGATCGCCACAAAAAATATAATGACACCGAATACAATCTTGAGCCCAATATAAAAAATGCGCCTGGCGGCTTACGGGATATTCAAACAATTAGTTGGGTAATAAAACGTTACTTCGGGGTACGCACTCTCAAACAACTGGAAGGTAAAGGATTCTTTACTGACGAAGAATTTTCGCTGCTCAATAGTGGTGAAGAATTTTTATGGCGTGTGCGCTATGCGCTACACATGGTTGCCAAACGTCCTGAAGAGCGATTGTTGTTTGACTACCAACGTGAAATAGCAAAATTATTTGGTTATACCGATAGCCAGGAAGGGCTTGCAGTAGAGCAATTCATGCACAAATATTATCGCACCGTGCTCGCATTGCGTGAATTGAATGATGTTGTACTGCAATTTTTATCTGAAGCAATTTTGCAAAAAGGGAAAACCAAAAGTGTCATTTCCATTAATGAGCGGTTCCAATTACGCGATAATTTTATTGAAGCAACCCACACCTACGTATTCGAGGAAAACCCATCTGCCCTGCTGGAAATATTTGTGCTCATGGCGCAAAACCCGCAGATTGTTGGGGTGCGAGCTTCTACTATCCGTTGGATTCGGGAAAGCCGCCATTTGATTGATGATAATTTTCGCACTAACCCCAAAAATACACAGCTCTTTATCAAATTATTGCAACAACCTGCCGGTTTGGTTGAACAGTTAAAGCGTATGTCGCGCTACGGCATCCTCGGTTTATATTTGCCTGAATTCGGACAAGTCACAGGGCAGATGCAACATGATTTATTTCATATTTATACAGTGGATGCACATACACTGAAAGTCGTGCAGAACATGTGTAATTTCTTACTACCTTCTGCGAAAGAGGACTTTCCGGTAGCTGCGCTTATAATGACGCGCCTACCCAAGCTGGAACTGCTCTATATTTCCGGGCTGTATCATGACATTGGTAAAGGGCGAGGAGGAGACCACTCCACGCTAGGAGCCGTTGATGCTGAAGAATTTTGTACGCGGCATGGTATTTCACCACGCGAAACGCGTCTGGTTTGCTGGCTCGTAGAAAAACATTTGTTAATGTCACAAGTATCACAAAAACAAGATATCTCAGATCCAGAAGTTATCCATAAATTTGCGCTTACTGTGGGCGATCAGTTGCACCTCGATTATTTATACTGCCTGACCGTTGCAGATATCAACGGAACAAATAAAGAGTTGTGGAACACCTGGCGTGCGAGCTTATTACGTCAATTATATTTGGATACCCGTCGCGCTTTACGCCGTGGTTTGGAAAACACAGTAGATAAACATGATCTTATAGAGGAAACCCAGCAAGCAGCTATCCGCAAACTCGCACGAAAAGGTTTAAGCACAGAACAAGTACTCAAACTGTGGGGCGATATGGGCGATGATTATTTCTTACGTGAAAACTTTGTCGACATCGCCTGGCACACCGAAGCTATCGCTGCACGCACCAATGATAAACCACTTGTTCTGATCAAAAAAACAAGTAGCAAAGAGCTTGCTGGAGCTACACAGATATTTGTGTATAGCAAAAATCAAAAAAATGCATTCGTCGCCGTGTCCACTGCACTCAGCCAATTAAATTTAAACATTCAGGATGCGAAGATTTATAGCTCAAAATCCGGCTATACGATTGATACCTTTTTTGTGCTCAATGAAGACGGCAAACCACTTGGTAATAATCCCGGCCTGCACAAACAAATACAGCAAGCATTGCAGGAAGAATTAAGCCTCGTGGACAACTATCGTGATGTAATAGGTCGGCGCACACCTCGTCGATTAAAATACTTTTCTTCTCCGACACGTACATCATTAAGCACCGATACCATTCGCAACTGCAGTATATTGGAAGTAATCAGCCCTGATCGACCAGGCTTATTAGCTTGCATAGGTCGTATCTTTATGGATTTCGACATCCAGCTTCTAAACGCAAAAATCGCGACACTTGGTGAGCGAGTAGAAGATATTTTCTTTATCGTCGATAGCGCAGGAAAACCATTGGGTAATGCAGAGATGTGCGAAAAACTACAGCAGGAAATACGTGAGCAATTAGACAAACGTGTCGACAAACTTTAATTAAACCAGACCTTCATAGAATTAGATGGCAATTATGAACCCGGATTTAAACCTTTTGCACCCGTACCCTTTTGAAAAGCTGGCTGCACTGAAAGCAGCTGTCAATTCACCGGCGCACTTGAAAGATATTATGCTATCCATTGGTGAGCCAAAACATGAACCGCCTGCATTTGTATTGGAAACATTAGTTACCAATTTATCCAAATTATCTAATTACCCAACGACTAAAGGGCTGCCAGAATTGCGTGATGCCATTGCAAACTGGGTAAGCAAACGTTTTCAATTAAATGCCGGCACTTTTACTGCCGACAAACATGTGCTACCAGTAAATGGAACCCGTGAAGCACTTTTTGCGTTTGCACAAGCCATTGTCGACCGCACCAAATCCGACGCGTTGATCGTTTCACCCAACCCATTTTATCAAATCTATGAAGGCGCAGCGCTGCTCTCCGGCGCACAACCTTATTTTTTAAATTGCACGCCCGAAAATAATTTTATTCCGGATTTTGCAGCAGTTCCGGCAGAGATATGGAAGCGCTGCCAGTTACTATTTATTTGCTCTCCCGGAAATCCAACCGGCGCCGTGATGAGTACAGCACAATTAAAAGAGCTGATTATATTGGCTGACAAATACGATTTTGTTATTGCCTCCGATGAATGCTACTCAGAATTATATTTTAATGAAGTCAATCCACCGGTGGGTTTATTACAGGCTTGCGCTGAATTAGGCCGTGATGACTTCGCACGTTGTGTGGTGTTTCACAGCCTATCAAAACGCTCAAATTTACCAGGGTTACGTTCAGGTTTTGTCGGTGGTGATGCAAAAATTCTGGAAAAATTTCTGCTCTATCGCACCTATCACGGTTGCGCCATGCCTGTACCGACCCAGTTAGCTAGTATCGCAGCTTGGCAAGATGAGCAACATGTCATTGATAATCGTGTTAACTATCGCCAAAAATTTGATGCGGTATTAGATGTGATTGGAAATGTATTGCCCGTCACCAAACCAGATGCCAGTTTTTATCTTTGGCCTCAGACACCACTCAAAGGCGAGGTGTTTGCGCAACAATTATTTGCTCAACAAAAAGTGACCGTACTTCCCGGCAGCTATTTAGCAAGAGAAGCGAACGGTGTAAATCCGGGAGAGGATTATGTGCGCATGGCGCTGGTTGCAACACTCACGGAATGTGTTGAAGCAGCCCAACGTATTAAATTATTTGTGCAATCACTCTAAGCCATGAGTGCGGCAAAAAATTTAACCAAAGCGGAACGCGTGAGATTTATTCTGCAACGTTTGCAGGATCTTTACCCTCAACCCCCTATTCCGCTACAACACAAAGACACATATACATTACTCATTGCTGTATTGCTTTCTGCCCAGTGCACTGACGAGCGAGTAAATACAGTGACACCTACCTTATTTGCGTTAGCAGATAATCCTTATGATATGGCAAAGGTTCCGGTAGAAAAAATCCAGGAAATTATTCGCCCCTGTGGTTTATCGCCGCAAAAATCAAAAGCGATTTCAGTGTTATCAAAAATGCTCGTGGAAGAGCACAATGGCAAGGTTCCGGAAGATTGGGATTCACTGGAGCGCCTTCCCGGCGTTGGCCACAAAACAGCAAGCGTGGTAATGAGCCAAGGTTTTGGGCATCCGGCATTCCCTGTAGATACACATATACATCGCCTTGCGCAGCGGTGGGGCTTAACTGATGGAAAAAACGTAGTGCAAACCGAAAAAGATTTAAAACGGTTATTTCCTGAATCCAGTTGGAACGCATTGCATTTGCAGATTATTTATTACGGGCGCGAGTTTTGCTCTGCACGAGGCTGCGATGGCACCGCATGCGATATTTGCAAAACCTGTTATCCAAACCGCAAGAAACCAAAAATTGTGTTGAAACCATGATTACTTTATACGGCATAAAAAACTGCGATACGGTCAAGAAAGCACGGGACTGGTTGGATCAAAACAATATCGCTTACAAATTTCACGATTTTCGCATAGATGGGTTAAGCGAAGCTCAGGTCATAACCTGGATCAATGAACTCGGCCTGGATACGCTGATTAACAAACGCAGCACAACGTGGAAAGAGCTGGATGAACCCAGTAAAAACAATTTCGATACAGCGAGCGCGCCTAAAATTGTTGCAGTTAATCCAACGTTGATTAAACGCCCGCTATTGGATACGGGCAAACAAAAATATGTTGGCTTTAAAGACGCAGAATACAGCAAGATTTTTAATTAATTATTTTTGAAATGAAGTAGGAATCATCATGACTCAACTCTACGCACTTGGTTTAGGTATAGGCACACAAAATTCCAAAGGCGAATGGCTGGAAGTTTTTTATGCTCACCCGGTCCTTAGCCCTACTGAAAGCAGTGCACGTGCAATTGCCACTATCGTTGGCTATACCGGTGGCAACCAAGCCATTGCTGTTAGCAATAATCAAGTTGGCGAAATTGTGCAAGCCTTAACTATTGCCGGCGATAACGCACAAGCTGAAATTGCCAAAGCGCTTACCAATAGCAAACGCCCTTTGGTTGCAACACTACTGGCAACCGACACTAATCCTGCATCAGTACCTGAAGGTTATTTAAAATTACATCTGCTGTCCCATCGCCTGGTAAAACCACACAGTACAGTACTGGCTGGTATTTTCGGCGTACTACCCAATGTGGCATGGACCAATCAGGGTGCAATTGATGTGAATGAATTGCCTGCACGCCAGTTGCAAGCGCGCCTGAACGGTGAAGAACTGGAAGTTTCCTGCGTGGACAAATTCCCGAAAATGACCAATTACGTAGTGCCAAAAGGTGTACGGGTTGCCCACACCGCACGCGTTCGACTGGGAGCTTATCTGGGAGAGGGCACAACCATTATGCATGAAGGTTTTGTGAACTTTAACGCAGGTACCGAAGGCCCTGCAATGATTGAAGGCCGCATTTCTGCTGGTGTGTATGTGGGCTCAGGTTCAGATTTAGGCGGCGGTAGCTCTACGATGGGCACATTGTCAGGTGGCGGCAATATTGTTATCTCTGTCGGTAAAGAATCCCTCATTGGCGCAAACGCCGGTATTGGCATTCCATTGGGAGACCGTTGCAAAGTAGAATCAGGTCTCTATATCACTGCTGGAACTAAAGTAGTTGTGTTGGATGATGCTGGCAACGAAGTTAAAACGGTAAAAGCACGTGAACTTGCTGGCGTTTCTGATTTGGTGTTTCGTCGAAACTCCATTACTGGTCGCGTTGAGGTAGTTACTAACAAAAGTGCGCTGCAATTAAATAGCGCACTGCATAAAAATTAATTTTCCGGATTAATTCGTTTTTTAGGCATCCATTTACCTCACCCTATTTAATGTATTAATACCGCCCTAGTCGGGGCGTAATAAATCGTGCCCTGACTAATAACTCAACTAGCAATAAACTTAACCAGATACATTCATCATCACAGAGGCGATAATCATGGGCGCACAGTGGAAAGCAAAGCATAAAGAAGAGGCAGCTAACGCTAAAGGTAAATTATTTACCAAACTCACTAAAGAAATTATGGTTGCGGCACGCAACGGCGCAGACCCGGATATGAATCCGCGCCTGCGCCTTGCTGTAGAAGCAGCAAAAAAAGCCTCAATGACACGCGAAACATTAGAACGTGCAATTAAAAAAGGCTCTGGTCAACTTGATGGTAATATTAACTACGAAAAAGTTGTGTATGAAGGTTATGCCCCACATCAAGTGCCTGTTATCGTTGAATGTCTCACTGACAATGTCAATCGCACAATTTCAAACATTCGCGGCTTGTTTCGCAAAGGCCAACTTGGCACATCGGGCTCGGTGTCTTGGGACTTTGATCATTTAGGTATTATCGAAGCTAGCGCAGCAAACAAAGATACAGATGTTGAAACAGCAGCAATTGAAGCAGGTGCGCAGGATTTTGAAGCCGAAGAAGATGGCAGTGCAATTTTTTACACTGATTTAACCGATCTGGATTTAGTGCAAAAAGCCCTGCCAACCCAAGGCTTCACTGTGATTTCTGCAAAGTTGGGCTATAAACCAAAAAATCCAGTAAGCCTAAGCGGAGAAGCATTGGAGGAGGTTGAAGCATTTCTAGCTGCCATTGATAACGATGACGATGTTCATGAGGTTTATGTCGGTCTGGCAGTTAATTAATTTAAAAATTGCTCGCAAGAGAGATCGTTTTTTGCGAGCAATTTTTAAATAAATACAATTTTTATTTAAGAAGATCAAAACAAAAAAACCGCACTATGTGCGGTTTTTTTGTACGTATCAGACTATATCATTCTACGATTTGGTGCCCTGGGCCGGACTCGAACCGGCACGGCATTCGCCACTACCACCTCAAGATAGCGTGTCTACCAATTCCACCACCGGGGCAAATTCTTTAATTATTCCTTTTTCTCTTCGGGTGCAGCAGCCGCATCGGTTGGAGCAACCTGATTTTCAACCGCAGGAACATCTGAAGGTGCAATGGCAGGCACATCAGAAGTGGGCACTGTTGAAGGAACATCTGAAACAGGTGCTTGCTGAACACTGGGAACAACCAAACCTTGAGTTGCAACTTTAGAATTATTTTTTGCAATAATTGCCAAACCAAAGCTGGTGGCAAAAAATAAAAATGCTATAACCCAGGTTGCGCGAGTAAAAAAGTTACCGCTACCTTCGCTACCAAATACGGTTTGTGAGGCACCAGCGCCAAAAGATGCACCAGCCGCTGCCCCTTTACCTTGCTGCAACAATACCAAACCAATAATCACCAATGCAGCGAGGGAATGAATAATTAATACTAATTTTTCCATTGCAAAACTCTTTTGTGAGCGTTTTTGTGCTTATCGAGCTACTGATAGATTATTCAGCAGCTCGACATATTTCTAAAAATTCATGGGCATCCAAAGAAGCTCCACCGAGCAATGCACCATCTATATCCATCAATGCAAATAACTGTTTCGCATTGTGAGCCTTAACACTACCGCCGTATAAAATTCTTACTTCATCTGCCAACACACCAAGCTGTGCCCGCATAAATTTATGAACTTCTTCTGCTTGTTCGGGAGTTGCTGTTTTTCCAGTACCTACAGCCCATACAGGTTCATAGGCTAATACTGCTTTATTAAACGCATTTTTACCCGTATGAGCAAACACCGCATTAAGTTGTCTGCCAATAGTTTCAAGATGCTTTCCTTGCTCACGATCTTGTAAGGATTCACCTACACACAAAACCGGAATCAAGCCAGCTTTTTGCACAGCAACAAATTTTTGTGCAATTTGCTGATCAGACTCATGTTGCATCCGGCGGCGCTCATTGTGACCAATTATTACAAATTTGCAATCCAAATCTGCAAGCATTGATGCTGAAATCTCACCGGTGAAAGCTCCCTTTTCCTGCTCATTGACTGTTTGTGCCCCCAAAAAAATTGGTGAGCCGCGTAAACATTCATGAACCTGATGTAGATATGGAAAAGGTGGGCAAATAACTACATCTATATTGCGCTCACCTAACCAGTCTTTAGTTATCCTTGTAAGCAAATCTGCGTTTTCACGCAAATTTCCATTCATTTTCCAGTTGCCTATCACCATTTGGCGACGCTTGGTGTTACTTGCCTTATTCAACAGCAATACCTCTCCCAAAGCGGGCGCTAATGGTAGCCAAGATGGTTTGAACATACAACATAATCTTGCTTTCGCCTCTGACTTTTATATATTTTTATGACGCTTTTGACTGAAAGCACCTGCAACATTTGAATTGTTGAATATAAAAACTGCGTCCCAGCCGATTTTCAGACGCTATTAGAATTTAAGGTGGTTAAACGCTTATCTTAAACAGATGCTTCTACAACCGCTGCAAGCTCTTGAGCCAGTTCTTTAACTTGCTTTTTATCCTCCCCTTCCACCATGACTCGCACAACAGGTTCAGTGCCGGATGGACGCAGAAGTACTCGCCCCGTACCAGCCAGCTTTTCTTCGGTTAATTTTATAGCAGCATTTATTGTTTCATTACTGCTCAAATCAACACGTTTGGATACATGAACATTGATCATAACCTGCGGCAATTTATTCATCGCCTTTTTAATCCGATGCAACGAATCACCCATAGTTGTAATTGCCAACAACACTTGTAATGCCGAAATAATTCCGTCGCCAGTTGTAGTGACATTGCTGCAAACAATATGGCCAGAGTTTTCTCCTCCTAATCGCCAACCATTTGCACGCATCAACTCAATTACATAACGATCACCAACTTTTGCGCGAGCAAAAGGAATATTTAGTTTTTTGAGACCTAACTCAAAACCAAAATTACTCATCAAGGTACCGACAACGCCTTCACAACCGCCTGCATATTCATGTTGATAAGCAGCGATGATATAGAGCAATTCATCACCATCTACCAGTTCACCTTTATGATCAACAAAAACTACGCGATCACCGTCACCGTCAAATGCAATTCCCAGATCGGCTCCAAGTTCCACAACTTTTTCTTGTAGCGCTTCTGGTTTAGTGGATCCACAGCTACGATTAATATTTGTACCGTTAGGCTCGATAAAAAGCGAAGTTACATGCGCTCCCAATTCTGTAAATACATCAGGAGCAATGTGATAAGTTGCTCCATTCGCACAATCCAGAACTATATGCAAACCTTTCAGGTTGAACCCCCAAGGCATGGTCCCTTTGCAAAATTCAATGTAACGCCCTGCAGCATCAGCAATACGTCGCGCTTTACCAAGTTTTTCAGCGGTCGACATTTGTTTATCAAGTTGTTGCTCAATTAAATTTTCCAGCTCATCAGGTAACTTACTACCATTACCACCGAAAAATTTGATTCCATTATCAACGTAGCTATTGTGCGAGGCACTAATCACAATACCCGCTTGCGCCTTAAAAGTACGAGTCAAATATGCAACACCAGGAGTCGGCATTGGACCTAATAATCCCACATCCACGCCAGCATTAATAAGCCCGGCCTGTAGAGCAGATTCAAACATGTAACCGGATATCCTCGTATCTTTTCCTATCAAAATCATATTTTGACCGTCAAAACGATCTTTGAGGACACAACCAGCAGCCCAGCCTAACTTAAGCATAAAATCGGGAGTAATAGGAAATTCACCAACCAACCCGCGAATGCCATCAGTACCAAAATATTTACGAGACATACACCCTTACTCCGCTAAAAAACAATTCAATAATCAATTACTGCAGAGAGAACTTTTAATACATCAACAGTGGCAGCCACATCGTGTACACGAATAATTGCAGCGCCGCGCTGTGCGGCCAACATAGCTAATGCCAAACTCCCGGGCAGGCGCTCGTTAACACTACGATTTAAGAGCTGGGCCAGCATTGATTTACGAGACATTCCCACCAATAGCGGAAAGCCTAAATCACTAAACTCAGGCAAGCGCTTTAAAAGCGCGAGATTATGCGCGAGTGTTTTACCAAAGCCAAATCCTGGATCAAGAATAATTCTTTCTTTAGAAATCCCGGCAGCCATACATGCTTCTGCTCTTCCTGCCAGGTAACTGCAGACCTCAGCAACAACATCGTTATAATTGGGATTATCCTGCATACTCAGTGGCTGGCCCTTCATATGCATAAGACATACAGGCAAAGTTGTCCTAGCCGCAGCTTCAAGTGACCCGCTTCGCTCCAACGCACGCACATCATTAATCAAACTAGCCCCTTTATTTGCAGATTCCCTAATAACAGCCGCCGTGCTGGTATCCACCGATACAACCGCACCCAGTTTATCTACCAAGGCTTCCACTACCGGCACCACACGATCCAACTCTTCCTGATCTGAAATACTGGTAGCTCCCGGGCGGGTAGATTCTCCACCTACATCAATAATTGCCGCCCCCTCCGCAAGCATTTGCTCTGCCCTGCTCACCGCTAAATCAATGGACAGGCGATGACCGATATAAGAGTTGCCGCCGTCAGAAAAAGAATCAGGGGTCGTATTTAAAATACCCATGACAAGAGGACGGGAAATATTTAGCCTGTGTTTTCCACAGATGAGTTCAGATGGGTGGGGTAAAGGCTGCATTTTAATCTCAAATTACAGATCAATAAAAACAAAGAACCCCGAGCAAGCTCGGGGTTCTTTGGGCGTTGCAACTAATTAATGAGTATTCGCAGGGCCACCAATAGGACCAGACGAAGATTCACCAGCATCTTTATCTCGCATATGACCATTAAAATCGTCATCATTCCATTCGCGTGGGGGGCGAACTTTACGGCGAGCCATAAGATCGTCCACTTGCTCAGCATCAATGGTTTCATATTCCATCAATGCATCCTTCATAGCCTCAAGAATATCGCGATTATCTTCCAGTATTTTCTGTGCACGTGCATAACAGTCATCGATAATCCGGCGAACTTCCTCATCAATATTTTTTGAGGTTTCATCTGAATATTGTTGGGTAGCCATACCAGGGTACATGCCCTCTTCTTCACCATAATGAAGTGGGCCCAATCGTGCGGATAACCCCCACTTGGTCACCATATTGCGCGCGATTGCAGTTGCACGTTCAATATCGTTAGAAGCGCCGGTAGTAATTCCATCTGCACCTAATGTCATATCCTCTGCAATACGACCACCGAACAACGTACAAATGCTGGACTCAAGTGCACGGCGGCTCAAGCTGTATTTATCCGCTTCCGGAAGGAATTGGGTTACACCCAAAGCGCGACCGCGCGGAATAATAGTGACCTTATGTACCGGATCATGCTCTGGAACAATACGACCAACAATAGCGTGGCCAGCTTCATGATAGGCCGTATTTTCTTTTTCTTTCTCACTCATCACCATGGTACGGCGCTCAGCACCCATCATGATTTTATCGCGCGCTTTTTCAAAATCTTCCATGGTTACCAAACGTTTGTTAGCACGAGCAGCCATCAGCGCCGCTTCATTAACAAGGTTTGCCAATTCAGCACCCGAAAATCCAGGAGTACCGCGTGCAATTACCGAAGCGCTGATGCGCTCATCCAATGGCACTTTACGCATATGCACTTTAAGAATTTGCTCACGACCACGAATATCCGGCAAACCAACATACACTTGACGGTCAAAACGACCGGGACGTAACAACGCTTTATCAAGCACATCCGCACGGTTGGTTGCTGCAATAATGATGACTCCATCATTACCTTCAAAACCATCCATCTCTACCAATAATTGGTTAAGGGTTTGTTCGCGTTCATCATGACCACCACCATGACCACCGCCGCGATGGCGGCCAACAGCATCGATCTCGTCAATAAAGATAATGCATGGAGCTTGCTTCTTAGCTTGCTCGAACATATCGCGCACACGACTCGCACCAACACCCACAAACATCTCCACAAAGTCCGAACCTGAAATGGAGAAGAAAGGTACCTTGGCTTCACCGGCAATCGCTTTGGCTAATAACGTCTTACCAGTACCAGGTGGGCCAACCATCAATACACCACGAGGAATCTGACCGCCAAGGCGCTGGAATTTAGATGGATCGCGCAGATATTGCACCAGCTCTTGTACTTCTTCTTTAGCCTCATCTACACCAGCAACATCAGCAAATGTGGTTTTGATCTGGTCTTCACCCAGCAAACGCGCCTTGCTTTTACCAAAGCTCATCGGGCCACCTTTACCACCGGCGCCGCCTTGCATCTGCCGCATAAAGAACCAGAACACCGCGATAATAATCAGGATCGGGAAGCTGGCGACTAAGAGCTGGTTAAGCAAACTGGGTTGTTCAACCTCGCGACCTTTGATAACTACGTTGTGGTTATAAAGATCGTCGATCAATTTGGGATCTTGCACCTGCGGGCGAATGGTTTTGAAAGTCGAGTTATCCTTATAGGTACCCTCGATAACCAACCCATCGATAGTGACTTCCTGTACCCGATCATCGCGCACGCTGGCGATAAAGTCGGAGTAATTCAAAGTGTTATTGCCTGACTGTTTGTTAAAACCCTCAAAAACGCTAAACAGGACTACGGCAATAACAAGCCAGAGCACCAAATTCTTGGTTATATCATTCAAGGAGAAATCCTCATAGTTACATCAATTAGGTTGACGGCCAGCGATTTTGTTTATTCCACCAACAGCGGGCGGCAGATACTGGCATATTTACCGGCTGAAATCGTCGAATTTTTCACAGCTTAACGCCTTTTTGACGCGCAAATAAGGCTTGGTTACAAGATTTAACTCATATTGGGGGCAGGCTAGCAAATTACAAGCTCTGCCGAAACCCCATATCCCCTGGAAACAAGTAGCGCAACTGTATTAAACAAAGCCGCAACTACACCGGAATAGAGTAGAATGCCGCACATTTTTAACATGACACATTTAAGGTAAGTCTATGCCTATTAGCACCGAGCGCAAAAAACAATTTCGTACTATTGGCCACAAGCTTAATCCCATTGTGACAATTGCCGGAAACGGTTTGAGCGAAGGCGTAGTTGCGGAGCTCAATCGCGCCCTGGATGACCATGAGCTAATCAAAGTAAAACTGGCTATTGCAGAACGGGAAGACCGCAAGGAAGTCATAGCCGAACTGGTCGCACTGCCCAATGTTGAACTGATTCAAGAGATTGGCAAAGTAGTTTTGCTTTATCGCCACAATAAAAAGGCCAACCCAAAACTGTCTAATTTGCATCGCTAATCGGGTAGATACCGATATAAAAAAACCGCCAATCGGCGGTTTTTTTATATCCAAAATAAGGATTAGATATGTTCCACCTTATCAATTTCATAATCCACGTCGCCGCCGGGTGCTTTCACAACCACAACGTCACCCTCTTCTTTACCTACCAGCGCACGCGCAATCGGTGAATTCACAGAGATCTTGTTGGATTTCACATCCGCCTCATCATCACCAACAATTTGATACGTCATAGATTGATCTGTATCCAGGTTGATAATGGTTACAGTAGTACCAAATAAAACTTTGCCACTGTGCGGGATTTTGGTTACATCGATAATCTGGGCATTACCAAGCTTGCCTTCAATTTCATTAATGCGCCCTTCGCAAAAGCTTTGTTGCTCGCGCGCTGCCGAATATTCAGCGTTTTCTTTAAGGTCTCCGTGCTCACGTGCTTCGGCAATGGCTTGCACAATACGTGGGCGCTGTACTTTTTTCAGGTCCTCCAACTCAAGGCGCAATTTTTCTGCCCCTTGCTCGGTCATCGGAAATTTTGTACTCATTTTTATTTCCTTTATTTGATTCGTGTGTGCAAATCTTGCAAACGACGCACTTCAATATCTTTCACTTCTTTGAGTGACATACACACCGCAAAACCGGCTGCCAGCGTAGTGTTGTAATACACACGATGGTTTTCAGCGCTGCGACGAATTGAAGATGAATCGCGGGTTGCCTGGCGGCCTTCTACGGTGTTGATGATCAAATCGATTTCATCGTTTTTAATCATGTCCACAATATGCGGGCGACCTTCCTGTACTTTATTAACGATTTGTACAGTCAAACCGGCTTGTTGCAATACTTCGGCAGTACCGCGTGTGGCCACCAGTTTGAAACCAAGTTCAGCAAGATCCTTACCAACACTGACGATACCATCCTTATCCATGTCGCGCACACTAATAAATGCGGTGCCTGAAGTGGGAATACGGTTGTTCGCACCCAATTGCGATTTTCCGTAAGCCTCACCAAAGGTGTTGCCTACGCCCATCACTTCACCGGTCGATTTCATTTCCGGGCCGAGGATCGGGTCAACCGCCGGGAATTTATTGAACGGGAATACCGCTTCTTTCACGCTGAAATAATCCGGGATAATTTCTTTGGTAAAGCCCTGCTCTTCCAATGAAACGCCCGCCTGGCAACGCGCGGCAACTTTTGCGAGCGACACACCAATACATTTTGAAACGAACGGCACAGTGCGCGATGCACGCGGGTTCACTTCGATCACGTAAATTTTCCCATCCTGGTATGCGAGCTGGGTATTCATCAAACCGATCACGCCCAGTTCGATCGCCATTTTCTTAACCGTTTCACGCATATCGTCCTGCACATCAGCAGGCAACGAATAAGGAGGCAAGGAACACGCAGAGTCACCGGAATGAACACCACATTGTTCAATGTGTTGCATGATTCCGCCGATCACTACTTGCTTGCCATCCGATACCGAATCGATATCCACTTCAATCGCGTTATTCAGGAAATGGTCGAGCAACACCGGTGCATCTTCAGACACTTGTACCGCAGTGCGCATATAGGTGCGCAACTCATCTTCTTTGTACACGATTTCCATCGCGCGGCCGCCCAATACATAAGAGGGACGAACGACCAATGGGTAACCCACTTTATCCGCAGCAACCAATGCTTCTTCCAATGAGCGAACAATCGCATTTGGCGGTTGCAACAGACCCAGCTTGTTAATCATTTGCTGGAAGCGTTCGCGGTCTTCTGCTTTATCGATTGCATCCGGGCTGGTACCGATAATCGGTACGCCTTCCGCTTCCAGTGCGCGCGCTAATTTCAATGGGGTTTGCCCACCGAATTGCACGATTACACCAACCGGTTTTTCTTTGTGGACGATTTCCAATACATCTTCCAGAGTCACTGGTTCGAAGAACAAGCGATCAGAGGTATCGTAATCGGTAGAAACGGTTTCCGGGTTACAGTTAACCATAATGGTTTCGTAACCGTCTTCGCGCATGGCTAATGCAGCGTGCACGCAGCAGTAATCAAACTCGATACCTTGGCCGATACGGTTAGGGCCACCGCCAATTACCAAAATCTTTTTCTTGTCGCTCGGGTTGGCCTCACACTCTTCTTCGTAAGTCGAATACATGTACGCAGTCGAGGTTGAGAATTCAGCCGCGCAGGTATCAACACGCTTGTACGCCGGACGAATATTCAAACCCTGGCGATGGTGACGCACAGCTTTCTCAGTAGTGCCCAATAACAATGCCAAACGCTTGTCAGAGAAACCTTTGCGCTTCAACTGGAACAATTTATCTGCATCCAAATCGTTTAAGGATTTGCCGCGCAGTGATTGTTCAATATCAATCAACTCTTTTATTTGCACCAAAAACCATGGATCGATTTTGGAAAGGTTGAATGCATCATTAACACTCAAGCCCATACGGAATGCATCGCCGACATACCAGATACGGTCGGCACCAGCGGTGCTCAATTCACGACGGATTTTTGCTGCACCTTCTTCAGTGGTGTAATCCACTTTCGATTCAAAACCGGCAGAACCCACTTCCAAACCGCGCAGCGCTTTTTGCAAGGATTCCTGGAAAGTACGACCAATCGCCATGACTTCACCAACGGATTTCATTTGCGTAGTCAAACGCGCATCGGCATCACCAAATTTTTCAAAGGTGAAGCGCGGCACTTTGGTAACTACGTAATCGATTGATGGCTCAAACGATGCTGGCGTTGCGCCGCCAGTGATGTCATTTTTCAATTCGTCGAGGGTGTAACCTACGGCCAATTTCGCCGCGATTTTTGCAATCGGGAAACCGGTTGCCTTTGATGCGAGTGCCGATGAGCGCGACACACGCGGGTTCATCTCGATTACAACCATACGGCCATCAACCGGATTCACCGCAAATTGCACGTTGGAACCGCCAGTTTCTACGCCGATTTCACGCAATACCGCAATCGATGCGTTACGCATGATTTGGTATTCCTTATCGGTAAGGGTTTGCGCTGGCGCAACAGTAATTGAGTCGCCGGTGTGAACGCCCATCGGATCAAAGTTTTCGATGGAGCATACGATAATGCAGTTATCGTTTTTATCGCGCACCACTTCCATCTCGTACTCTTTCCAGCCGAGCAATGATTCGTCGATCAACAATTCGTTGGTGGGCGATAAATCCAAACCGCGCGTACAAATTTCTTCAAACTCGTCCCAGTTGTAAGCGATACCGCCACCGGAACCACCCATGGTAAATGACGGGCGGATAATGCACGGGAAACCGAATTCTTTCGGTGCTTCTTTGGCTTCTTCCAAGCTGTGAACAATTTTCGCGCGCGCGCAGGAAAGACCAATGCGTTTCATCGCCTGATCAAACAGGTTGCGATCTTCCGCCATGTTGATGGCTTCTTCTTTCGCGCCGATCAATTCAACATTGAATTTTTCCAGCACGCCGTTTTTGGCAAGTGCAAGTGCGCAGTTCAACGCAGTTTGGCCACCCATGGTTGGGAGGATTACATCGGGGCGTTCTTTTTCAATAATCTTCGCAACGGTTTGCCACTCAATCGGCTCGATATAAGTTGCGTCCGCCATCGCGGGGTCAGTCATGATGGTTGCGGGGTTGGAATTCACCAGGATTACGCGGTAACCCTCTTCACGCAGTGCTTTACAGGCTTGGGCGCCAGAGTAGTCGAACTCACAGGCTTGGCCGATCACAATCGGGCCAGCGCCGAGAATCAAAATACTGTTTATGTCGGTACGTTTTGGCATGTCGGCTCCGATTAAGACTTGCGGGCTTGCATCAATTCAATAAAGTGGTCAAACAGGGTATCGGCTTCGTGTGGGCCAGGGCTTGCTTCAGGGTGCCCCTGAAAGCTGAACGCTGGCTTGTCGGTGCGATGGATACCTTGTAAAGAGCCATCAAACAGCGACTTGTGAGTCGCGCGCAGGTTCGCCGGCAAACTGCTTTCTTCCACTGCAAAGCCGTGGTTCTGGGCAGTGATCAACACACGTTTGGTATCCAGGTTTTGCACCGGATGGTTGCCACCGTGGTGACCGAATTTCATCTTGATAGTCTTCGCGCCGGATGCCAGTGCCAGTAATTGGTGGCCGAGGCAGATACCAAACACAGGAATATCGGTCTCCAGGAACTCTTTGATCGCTTCAATTGCGTACGTACATGGCTCGGGGTCACCTGGGCCATTGGAGAGAAAAATACCATCCGGACTCAGCGCCAGCACTTCAGCAGCCGTTGTCTTCGCAGGAACAACGGTCAGGTCGCAACCGCGATCCGCCAACATGCGCAGGATGTTGCGCTTCACACCGTAATCATAAGCCACAACTTTAAAAGGTTTTTTACCATCCAAAACTTTATGGCCTTCGCCCAGACTCCAACTGCTTTCATTCCACTGGTAGGTTTTGCTAACGGTCACTTCTTTCGCCAGATCTAGGCCTTTCAAACCACCGAACGCTTTTGCGGCGGCGAGCGCTTTGGCTTCATCAATGTCGTCACCCGCCATCAAGCAACCGTTTTGTGCGCCTTTGTCACGCAGCAAGCGGGTCAGGCGACGGGTATCGATATCAGCAATCCCGATCACGTTACGCGCTTTCAGGTAATCGGAGAGGTTTTCCTGATTGCGGAAGTTGCTGGCTAATAAAGGAAGGTCGCGAATCACCAGGCCAGTCGCCCAAATGCGTTCGCATTCTTCGTCTTCAGTGTTGGTGCCGGTATTGCCGATATGGGGATAAGTGAGGGTAACAATTTGCTGGGCATAGGATGGATCGGTAAGGATTTCCTGGTAACCGGTGATCGCAGTATTAAATACCACCTCACCTACCGATAAACCCTCGGCACCAATAGCGGTACCACGAAACACACTACCGTCGGCAAGGACCAGAATGGCCTTCTTCGGGGCAGGAAGGGATTCCTGAGTAGTCAAAACAACCTCCTGGGCTGGCTGGGTTTTGGCTTGAAAGCGGCTAGCTGCCAAACATCTTGATAAAGTCAGACCTTGCGATTGACGCCCGGTTCGAATTCACTTTCTTTAGGCTCAACAAATCAGTCGCATTGTCCTATGAAAGGTGATCAGCGCGATAAGTCGTTGTATATAAAGGCAAATTTAATCTGACTGTAAAACGTTTGGTTGTAAAAAAGCGAGATGAAACCCAAATCTCATCTCGCCTTTTTATGTTCTTGTGCGAACCATTTTGTATTTTTTTGCTACCCGGTTTTTAGACCGGCGCAATCTGGCTGCGAATTCTACGGGACTGATGACTTGATGTCCATGAGAATCTGCCCCTCTTCAGGTCATTGTCTAGCCTTTGCGAAACAACTTCCTAACCAGAACAACTACCGCCAATACCAGGGCGCCAATAATCACACCCGCCACACCATTCAATACTGACGATGTCAGCCAACCCATTGGTTCAGTCAGAGCAGCAACATGCTCAATCCAATGGTGAATGGCCGGAATACTATGCGTTACTATCCCGCCACCCACCATGAACATGGCTGCTGTTCCCAACACCGATAAAAGCTTCATTAACTTGGGCGCGGCAGCAAGCAAGACATTTCCAAAAAACTGCGCCGCCGCATTTTTTTGTTTGCAAAGATGTGCCCCCATATCGTCCAACTTAACAATCAACGCGACCAAACCATAAACGCCAATTGTCATTAATACGGCGATACTGATAACTACGGCCGCCTGTTTCGCAAAAGTTGCAGCAGCGACAGTGCCCAATGCAATAACGATAATCTCAGCAGAAAGAATAAAATCCGTGCGCACTGCGCCTTTTATTTTTTCTTTTTCAAAAGCAACCATATCCACCTCCGGATTGGCCACCGCTTCAATTAACTCTTTGTGATGCTCCCTATCTTCCTCTTTGGAATGAAAGAATTTATGAGCAAGCTTTTCAAAACCTTCAAAGCACAGATAGGCCCCACCAATCATTAACAGAGGGATAATCAACCAGGGGACAAAAGCACTGATTAAAAGTGCGGCGGGAACAAGGATCAGCTTGTTAACTGCCGAACCTTTTGCGACTGCCCAAACAACTGGCAACTCCCGCTCAGCCCGAATACCTTGTACTTGCTGCGCGTTCAGTGCGAGGTCATCGCCCAAAACACCGGCGGTTTTTTTTGCGGCAACTTTGGTCATTACCGCTACGTCATCCAATACCGTTGCTATGTCATCAAGTAATGCAAGTAAGCTGGCGCCCGCCATAAATTGTTCCTTTGCTGAAAATATTTTTAATTAAATAATTAACGCAAGCCCAATACATCCTGCATATCAAACAAACCGGACTTTTGCTGATATAGACAGTGTTGTTGCAGCCAAATTGCAGCACGCACTGCACCATTTGAAAAAGCTAAACGACTTGATGCTTTATGAGTGATTTCCACGCGCTCGCCATCAGCCATAAACATCACGGTGTGATCGCCTACTACATCACCACCGCGCACAGTTGCAAAACCAATGGTATCTTTCGGACGTGGACCAATTTGACCTTCGCGACCATACACCGCCACTTTACTTAAATCACGTTCCAATGCATTGGCCAGCACTTCGCCCATGCGCACAGCAGTGCCTGACGGCGAATCCACTTTATGGCGATGATGGGCTTCATAAACTTCCACATCATAGCCTTCACCCAAAACGCGCGCTGCCAGATCCAGTAACTTGAAACATAAATTTACGCCAGTAGAAAAATTGGCAGAGAGCAACAACGGGATTTGTGTTTGATAACTCAACAACTCTTCTTTTTCTGCCGCACTGAAACCTGTTGTGCCAATTACGATCGGTTTTTTATGTGCAGCGCAAATTTTTACATTTTCCAATGTTGCGGCGGGTGAACTGAAATCAATCAACACATCAAATTTATCAATCATGCTTGCCAAATTATCAGCAATTGATACACCCAGTTTTCCTACATTTCCCAACTCGCCAGCGTCCACACCAATTAATGAACTTCCGGGACGAACAATAGCGGCCCCCAGAGTTGTCTCGCCATTTTTATGAGTGGATTCGATTAATGCTTTACCCATGCGGCCGGCAGCACCGGCAATTGCAATTCGCGTCATGTTCTTTTTCCTGAAGGATTATTCGTTGCCGTGAGTCGACAAATTTTCATCATTAAACAAATGGCCCAGCTTGCCTTTTTTGGTTTCAAGGTATTTGGCATTGTGAGGGTTACGACCCGTCTCGTGCGGCATGCGCTCAACAACATTGATCCCCATATCCTGCAATGCTTTTACTTTGCGCGGATTATTGGTGAGCAACTTCAGGGTTTTAATATTCAAATGCTCCAGCATGGGTTTAAGGATTGAATAATCGCGCATATCTGCACCAAAACCTAATTGTTCATTAGCTTCAACGGTGTCAGCACCCTGATCCTGCAAGTGATAGGCTTTGATTTTATTCAGCAAACCAATACCCCTACCCTCCTGGCGCAAATAAAAAATTACACCGCGGCCAACAACGGAAATTTTATGCATGGCTGCTTGCAATTGCGGGCCGCAATCGCAACGCATACTGAACAATGCGTCACCGGTTAAACACTCTGAGTGGATGCGTGCGAGCAGAGGTTCGTCACCACTAATATCACCCATCGTCAGCACTACATGTTCTTTATCGGTTTTATTATCACTAAAGCCATGCATGGTAAACATGCCAAAAGGCGTGGGTAGTTTGGAAGATTCTATAAAGCGTACAGTCACACCAACCTCACAAAATATGCAATCAACTGGAGTGCGATAAAGGCATAAACACCGGCAAGGAAATCATCAATCATTATGCCGAAACCACCGTGCACTTTTTTATCCAGCCAGTTGATTGGCCAGGGTTTTAAAATATCGAAGATACGGAATAAAACGAAACCAACCAGCACCCATATCAATCCCGCAGGTGCCATGAACATGGTCATCCAAAAACCGACAAATTCGTCCCAGACTATGCCGCCGTGATCGTGTACACCCAGTTGTCGGGAAGATCGGTCACACCAAAATACGCCCAATGCAAATGTCACCACGAGCCAGGATGCGTACAAATCCAGCGGCAACCCCTGAATTAATAAAAAAATCGGGATTGCCGCCAAAGTACCAAACGTTCCCGGTGCTTTGGGTGCAAGGCCACTACCAAACCCGAATGCGAAAAAATGATAAGGATTGGTAAAAACCTGTTTAATGCTGGGCGTATTTGTATTCATTATTAATATGCACCACTAAAAGTGCTGGTAACCAGCTTTGGCGATGGGATAAGGTTCACCTTCAAATTCACAAATAACTTTATTGCCGGGAATGATCTCGCCAATAACAGTTGCGTTTAATTTGCCCTGCGCAATTAACATGGCGATATCAGCCATTTTTTCAGGTGAGACTGTAAAACATAATTCGTAATCATCACCGCCTGTTAACGCCCATTCCCGAGCTAGTGTTGGATTATTAAATGCTTGCAGGGCGTAAGACAACGGCAAATTTTCTACATCAATGATTGCACCCACATCACTTGCATCGCAGATATGTTGTAAGTCAGCAACCAAACCATCAGAAATATCCAACGCAGCGGTAGCAATATCGCGAATGAATACTGACTCATGCAAACGCGGTGTCGGGCGATAAAAACATTCGTGCAAATAATTCGCTGAAGTTTCATCACAATGGACCTGGGCCTGGATCAGCGCAAGCGCGGCAGCACCATCACCGACGCTGTTAGTCACCAACACAAAATCACCTATATTAGCGCCATCGCGCCGCATGGCAGCACCCGGCGTGACAGAACCCATGACCTGAATCGTAATACTCAGCGGCCCAGAAGTAGTATCACCACCAATTAATGCAATCTTGTATTCGCGCGCGCAAGCAAATAATCCGCGACTGAAATTGCGCAACCACTCTTCATTGGCATCCGGCAATGTCAGCGCCAAGGTAAACCAAAGCGGGTCCGCGCCCATAGCCGCCAGATCACTAAGATTGGTACGCAATGCGCGCTCGGCAATTAATTCAGGGGCAGCATCCACCGGGAAATGCACACCGGCAACCAGCGAATCTACTGAGACGGCCAACTGCTTTCCTTCCGGTATTTGCAGCAGGGCGCAATCATCACCAATACCCAGCAATACACCCTCGGCAGGCTGTTCAGCTTGCTCGCGTTGAAAGAATTGCTGGATTAACTGAAATTCGCCGGGCACGATAATGACTAATTGGACAAATGGATTTAATGTTGGTTGCGCTCGGCTTTCACTTCCAGCGCACGGACAACAACGGCGGTTTTATCCAACACACCGTTGATAAATTTATGACTATCTTCTGCACCAAATTTTTTCGCCAATGCCACCGCCTCGTTAATGACGACTTTATAAGGCACGTCAATGCGGAATTTAAATTCGTATGTTGCAAGACGAAGCAATGCACGGGTAATTGAATCCAGCTCATCCAGCGAACGCTCCACCAGATAAGGCGCGAATAACGCTTCCAATTCACTTAAATGCTCAGGGACCCCATGGAGAACTTCATGGAAATATTCCACGTCCACCTTGCTCATGTCGTTATCAGTGCGGAACTCAGCTTCAATCGCATTGATGCTGGAACCTGCCATTTGCCATTGGTAGAGCGCCTGCATTGCGTAATGACGAGCCATACGGCGAGTGGCAGCGGTGTGGCCTTTTTGTGGGCCTGATGAAGTACTCATGAACAATTACCTGATAAAGAACAAAGAGCGACTGTCAAAATTTATTAGCGTGCCAACAACACACCAATAATATTCAACAGCAAAAAATAAGGGATAAAACCGGATGAAATATTCTCCTGATTTTATCCCTTATCAACAATTCCAATTAATCAATAATAATTCCGTTGCAGGAATTACTGTTACCGGGCTCAAATTTTTCCAAACAATGAAACCATTTCCAGCGCAGTCGATGCCGCCTCAACACCTTTGTTACCTGCTTTTGTGCCGGAACGTTCAATCGCTTGCTCGATTGAATCAACAGTTAATACACCAAAGGTAACGGGAACACTGTATTGCAAGGAAACTTGTGCGAGGCCTTTAGTGCATTCGCCTGCAACATAATCAAAGTGTGGTGTACCACCGCGAATAACTGCACCCAACGCGATGATCGCGTCGAACTCTTTTTTTGCGGCAATTTTTTGCGCGGTCAGAGGGAATTCAAATGCACCGGGAGCGTAATATATAGTGATGTTTTCATCTTTAATGCCGTGGCGGCGCAACGTATCCAATGCACCGTCCTTCAAACTCTCCACCACAAAACTATTCCAGCGGCTTACGATCAGCGCGTATTTACCAGCAGACGCGGAAAAATCACCTTCAATTACCTTGATATTGCTCATTCTGTTTTCTCTGTTCGATTAATTTTCAATGTGCGATGGGCATCTTTACCATTCCACCCGACAAAAATCATTTTTGCCCTAGTCGCCTTCAGGACAAATATAATCCACCACTTCCAGATCAAAACCCGAGAGCGCGGAATAACGCATAGGCGCAGACATCACACGCATTTTGCGTACCCCTAAATCGCGCAGGATTTGCGAGCCGGTACCAACTTGTTTGTACAAGACCTCCGAGCTCCGGCGCAGTTGTTTACCGGAAATTAACCAGTCGATACTGTCTTCCACCTCTTTGGTGGATTCATCGTGGCAAATCAGCAATACAACGCCTTTTCCTTCCTCGCTGACTTTGCGCAGCGCATCCTGGTAAGTCCAGCTCTTGCCACCGGCAACTGATGTGCGCTTCAAACTGAGCACATCGCGCGCAATATCCATTACGTGTACTCGCACCAGAGTCGGTTCTGCATTGATTTCGCCTTTAGTCATCACGAAATGCAGATCACCACGTGCCAGATCGCGATAGGTATGCAGGTCAAACTCACCGAATAGCGTCTCTACTTTACGACGATTAATGCATTCAACTGTCTTTTCTTTGGTAGCACGGTAGTGAATCAGGTCGGCAATGGTACCGATTTTCAATCCATGTTGCTCGGCAAATTGTTCAAGATCCGCACGGCGCGCCATGGTGCCATCAGGATTCATCACTTCCACAATCACAGCCGCAGGCTCAAACCCCGCCAGACGTGCCAGATCACAACCCGCCTCAGTATGCCCTGCACGGCTCATAACGCCACCGGGTTGGGCCATCAGCGGGAAGATATGCCCGGGCTGGACAATATCGGTTGATTTCGCATTGGCTTTCACTGCCGCGCGCACGGTAAGTGCGCGATCAGCGGCTGAAATGCCAGTGCTTACGCCTTCGGCAGCTTCAATCGATACGGTGAAATTCGTTGTATGTTGAGACTTGTTATCGCTTACCATCAGGGGTAAATCGAGTTGCTTACAGCGTTCTGCAGTGAGCGTCAGGCAAATCAGACCACGCGCATGGGTGGCCATAAAGTTGATATCTTCCGGGCGCACCTGCTCGGCCACCATAATCAGGTCGCCTTCATTTTCACGATCTTCGTCATCCATCAGGATAACCATCTTGCCGTGACGCAAGTCTTCAATCAGTTCTTCAATGGTATTGAGTTGCATAGTCAGTCCAGATTAACAATCGATCAGGCAAAACCATTCTTCGCCAAAAATTCGAGGGTAATACCCTGCCCTTCAGTTTCTGCCGCTTTATCGCCAAGCATCAAGCGCTCCAGGTAACGAGCCAGTACATCCACTTCCAGGTTGAGTTGGGTACCAGTGCGGTAGGAATCCATGATGGTCATTTGCAAGGTGTGAGGAACGATATTGAGTTCAAACTCCGCCCCCTCCACTTTGTTCACCGTAAGACTAGTCCCATCCACCGTGATTGACCCTTTGTGAGCGATATATTTTGCCAGTGACTTGGGCGCGCGAATGCGAAAACGCTCGGAGCGTGCATCCGGGTGGCGGCTCACTACTTCACCCACTCCATCCACATGCCCACTGACAATATGGCCGCCAAGGCGAGTTTGCGGCGTCAGCGCTTTTTCCAAATTAACGCGCTGGCCGATTTTCCAGGTGGGCAAACTGGTGTTATCCAATGTTTCACGCGATACATCGGCCCAATAACCATCGCCCGGCAACTCAACCACCGTCAGGCAAACCCCGTTAGTGGCGATAGAATCACCAAGGCGCACATCGGATAAATCCAGATTGTTGGTTTTAATGCGCAGGCGCAGATCACCATTTTTAGGCTGGAGCGCAACAACTTCGCCAATAGCTTCAATGATGCCCGTAAACATACAAGTGCCCCCGCTAGACAATCAAACTGTTGCTGGGTGTTGCCGTTGTTAAATCGTCGGATCGGGCAACAGGAATTCGCAAATCAATTACTTTGGTTTTAGCCAGGTGATCGTGGATACAACGTCGGTCCGGACGGAAGATTGCCAGAATATCCACCAGTCGCAGCAATAGGCCAATCACCGGGATCATCCCCGCAAACCATTGGGTCAAGTAACGCTGCGTAATCAACGGGAAAAATGGCGGGATGCGGTTATCCATGGTCACGATGGCGATCCCTAAAATACGCTTGCCAATAGTCTGGCCATAGCGGCTAAGCAAATAGCCATGCAACGCGAAGAATGCGATAAACGGGAACATCATCAATATTGTCTTTTGGCCATTGCTCAAGGCTGCCATTTTGGCGAGTAATGCGGCTTGCATCGCCTGCGGGTCTTTTGCTTTCTCCGGATCAATGTCCGTAAGCCCCAGATATTGCATGAGAAACATCATGGCAATCAGCATGAACACGCTGTCCAGCAAAAATGCGCCAAACCGCTGGCCATAGGATGCTGTGTTGTCAACCGGAGATGGGGATTGGCGGGGCGGCTCGGGAGTTTGATATTGATCGTTCAAAGGAGGTCTACCTGTAACAACTTAATATTCTGTATCGGGGCTAGCGGTGATCCGCCAATCGCGGCCTACCGCGCGGATGTCCTTAATCTTTAACGCCAGCGATGCCGACATGGTTTCCAGCGGCAAATCAAAAATCGGGCGGGCGTTACTGCCAAGCAGTTTCGGCGCCATATAAACAATAATTTCGTCGAGCAACCCGCGCCGTAAAAAACCACCAGCCAAGGTTGCACCCGCTTCCACCAACACTTCATTGCAATGGCGCCGTGCCAATTCACGCAATAACGCTTGCAAGTCGATGCGTCCATCTTTACCGGGCAACGCCAGTAATTCGACAAAATCGGGCCAACCGGTCAATTGTTCCTCGTCGGCCGTGCCGTTATGAACCAGCAAGATTGGGGTGGATTGCCTAAACATCAAGGCGTTGCGCGCCATACGCAGGCGAGAATCCAGAATCACGCGCAACGGTTGTTTGGCAGCGGCATCTTGCGCATTGGGCAAATCGAGTTCTTCAGCGCGAACGGTTAGTGAGGAATTATCGTGTAGCACCGAATCCACGCCGGAAATAATCGCACAGGAACGAGCACGTAGGCGTTGCACATCCGCGCGCGCTTTGGGTCCGGTAATCCACTTGCTTTCGCCTGACTCCATCGCCGTGCGGCCATCCAGACTCATCGCCAGTTTGCAGCGCACGAAGGGCAATTTGCGCTCCATGCGTTTGATAAAACCGGGGTTCAACGCGCGCGCATCATCTTCAAGGATTGGGCCATCCACCTGGATTCCACCGGCGCGCATAATTTCAATACCGCGCCCGGATACCAGCGGATTCGGGTCTTCCATCGCATACACCACGCGACTCACGCCTGCATCCACCAGAGCTTGAGAGCAAGGGCCAGTACGACCGTGATGACTACAGGGTTCGAGACTGACGTACACAGTCGCACCACGAACACTATCATTAACTGCAGAGCCGCCCGCCGCTATCAGTGCGTTGACTTCAGCGTGAGGCTCACCGGTGCGGACATGCCAACCTTCACCGATGATTTCTCCATCTTTCACCAACACACAGCCCACCCGCGGATTGGGCATAGTGGTATACAGACCGCGTTCCGCCAAACGGAAAGCGCGGGCCATAAATTCAAAATCCTGGGGAGTTAACGCCATAAAAATCCGGACTGTTGGTAATCAGATCACTGATGGTCTTCAGGCTGTTGTTCGAGCCGGTCAATTTCCTGCCGGAACTCATTCAAATCCTTAAAGCGGCGATACACCGACGCAAAGCGCACATAAGCCACTTCATCAAGCTTCTTCAATTGCTCCATCACTTTCTCACCCACCAGCAATGCTTTTACTTCGCGCTCGCCAGTTGCTTGCAGGAAATGTTTGATGTGGTTGATGGCAGACTCTATCGCCTCGATGCTAACCGGACGTTTCTCCAGCGCACGCAGTAAACCAGCGCGTAATTTGTTTTCGTCGAAGGGCTCACGCGTACCGTTTTGTTTGATGATACGCGGCATCACTAATTCAGCCACCTCAAAGGTGGTGAAGCGTTCATGGCAGGATAAACACTCGCGGCGACGGCGAACCTGATCGCCCTCTGCCACCAAACGTGAATCAATTACCTTGGTATCTTCCGCGCTACAAAACGGACAATGCATGATCACAAGCCCCGGCGATGGTTAAAGTGGGCGCATACTAGCACGAAATGCAGGGATTTCGCCCCTCGGGGCACAGCTTCATGACGTCGCCGCAGCCGTGGTCGGCTTCGACGGCACCACCATCTGGCCTCAACTCACCACTGTGCAACAAACCATTAAAAATATAACGTTGCGACGGTGGATTGATTAATTGAAAAAATTAAGCAGATACGTTTCTGGATATTAAGGTTAAGAATAATGGGCCGAGCTTTTTAGCTCACCGCTAATTCGCATCGGCACGATGAGTAGCAAGTGCTGTGGACCAAACGTCATGATTGCACCGGGCACATTGGGCCCCATTTCCACTTTCAATGCGATGAGAGAAACCACAATTGACGCAGCAATGAACGCCGGAGTGCGGAGCAATTTTATATTCCGCTCGATGTCCGGGAGGTAACACAGAAAGGCCAGGGCGAACATCTTCTGCGGCGACGAAATAAATACTAACGTCGCCATCGGTTTCCATTATCGCTAATCTCACCTGGCCCAAGTGTTCTACGCCCCGTTGACGAAACTCCATTAGCAATTCACTTGAGGAGATATTTAATTTTTTAAGGGATTCTAGGTCGTAAAGACCATCTTCAACAACGGTGACCGGAACACCTTCAATCCATGCATTGAGATATTTATTTCGCCTGATGGCAAAGATGGTTAAACGATAAAGTACGAGGACCGTTAGAAATACGACGGCTACCGGTAATAAAGCCA